>NZ_BAABDK010000032.1:0-208030 GCF_039539585.1 Hymenobacter glaciei
ATAAATCCAGCGTGCAGGCCATCGAAAAGCGTATTTAAATCGGAAAAATACTGCGTAACATCAGTAAGTCTGATGGCAGTCAAACTATAGGCATTAAGCGAGAAGTGAAATTTGGTGCTGTTGTTGTGCCTGAGATTTCAGTAGAAGTCGGAGTTAGGAGAAATGAACCAGAAGAGTAATGCAAATAACAAAATCAGTATCGGCACAGTACAGCCGATAGCTGTAAAACGCTCTTCATTTATTTTTGTATTTATAGTGTGCCTAACAGTAGCAATAGGCTTTGTAATTTCGAACAAAACCGGTTATTGGATTGGACTAATAATTGATGCAACCCTGTTCTTGTATACATATTTCAGGACAATCAACACTGTGAATGTGTTTATTTGTGACAAAAATTTTATAATAGAGCATGCATTTAAGAGAATAGTTGTGAAAGAATTTTCGCTCTTCAAAGGAATTGAAACTTCCTATTTTTATTATAGGATTGTTTTTGAAGACGGCACTAAATATTACTTTTATCCAAGCCTAAAAGGTGTTTGGAAATCTTTTATAAAAGATAGTCAAGGCTACTCAAACTATGTAAGAGGATTAATGCGCATAGAAGGGAGAGAAAGCAACTGATTTTGAACCAGCAGTTCACTTAACATTATATATGTATGAGAAGTGTTTTAATTCTATTGGCTCTCGTCATCGCATTTACTTCTGGGGGCTGCACTTCGGCAACAGAATCAAAAGGAGTGAATGATGTACTGGCTTTCTACGGGGGTAAAGTAGTGTACGCGAGAGGCATGTCGTCATCAACAGAGGGCAAACTGCAAGGTCAATACTACGAGCTTAAACTTAGCGGCGTTGCCAACAAACTGTCGAACCACTTTTCAACCTTTCAGCTACCAGCTTCCAACTGTGCATATTTGTTCTTTCACGCCTTATCACCCACCGAGAAGAAAACCTACGCCTATATTCGTGTCAGGATTGAAGCGGAAGGAGGAGGCCCTACCTACGCATTTGCCTCCCAAGACCTTGCACTGGCAGAACGAGCGATGTCGTTAGTGACATTCGCTGTCGAAGACCTGCACACTAAGAAGTATGATGATTTTTTAAACCTAGGTAACCCACGCGTCTTTACTAAGCAGGCAATCGGAAAATTTAAACAAAATCTAGCAGCCATCGACCAACAATACGGTCCTGTCAAGGCATTCAGTTTACAAGGGTTTAAGATGGTTCAGCATAATTTTGCCAAAGGGCCTCATCAGTTAATTCAGCTAGCTGGAGTATTGATACGGGAAGGAAAAAATACGGATTTTACCTTCATAATAGACCCTAATGCTTCGCCTAAAAGCAAGTATCTATATGGCTTTCGATTTTCAAAAGAATAATTGCAATAGTTAGAAATGGTCCTTTACTACCGTTCTGACAATGGCTTTTAATCAGTCACTGATATAATAAAATGGGTTACTGACAATTTATGCTAGGACTATTAATGATAAAATATAATGGTTCTTGTATTACCTGATATAATTCATTGTATTTATACAATAATGGACGATGATAAATAATCTGCCATCATCAAAGAAAGACTACATAGAGTAGAGCTGCAAAGTGCGACAGAGACCGAACTCAAGCACCACCTGAGCACCAAAAAGCAGGCGGTCTTGTCGAATCGCAGCACCGACTTCTGGAAGACGCTCCGGGTCTGGGGCGCTTGGTTGCAGCAGAAGCTGGGGAGCCAGGGCGCATCTGGGTGGGCCTGCTTGCGAGGACTGCGGCCGGGCTGAGTTGCATTCCTGGCCGGTTGCGGTGACGATTTTTCCAGTTGCTACTCGCTGCTACATTCTGGCGCTAGTCGCCCTCCACGAACGCCTCACCCCCCGGCCCCCTCTCCGAAAAGAGAGGGGGAGCTAGTGCTAGCCTAACCTTTAGCATAGCCTACTGCTAAAAATTAGTCCCCCTCTCCTTTTTGGAGAGGGGCTAGGGGTGAGGCGTTCGTGGAGGGCGACATGCGTTAGAACGCAACAATGTTGCCCTGGTAGCTACTCACGGGTGCAGCGGGCCGTGAGGCTCAGGCGGGCATCGGTGTACACTACCAGGTAGCTGCCGCGGGCCAGCGCTCCCAGGCTGAGCGGTGTGGCTGTGCCGCCGGTGGTGGGCTGGGCGGTGGCCACGCGCTGGCCCAGCAGGTTGTACAATGCCAGGTGGGCTTCGGTGCCCGAACGGGGGGCTCTACCGTCCGCTGGCCGGCGCTGGGGTTGGGGAACAGGCCCAGCGGCTCGGCGATGGCGCCGGTGGGTATGTTGGCCGTAAACAGGAAAGAAATAAGCCGGGCCGCCTCACTCACCACCGGCGGCAGCCCGGCAAATCCCTGGATAATATTACGGGCCGTCGGGGCTGGGCTGGGCCCGGAAAGCGGCTTTTATTCGCGCAATCGTTGCCGGGAACGATGCCGTTTTACGGCTTGAAAACCGTGTGAA
The DNA here is from genome assembly GCF_039539585.1 of Hymenobacter glaciei. Classification (NCBI taxonomy): domain Bacteria; kingdom Pseudomonadati; phylum Bacteroidota; class Cytophagia; order Cytophagales; family Hymenobacteraceae; genus Hymenobacter; species Hymenobacter glaciei. The sequence goes on from NZ_BAABDK010000032.1 coordinate 2,469, forward strand.
AGGAAGCCAGTCGGGCTAATGAAAAAGAACGGTCATGCAGAGCGCAGCGAAGCATCTTGCCCGCCACCACTAATCCGGCTGATTGAGTTAGTGACTGCGGGCAAGATGCTTCGCTGCGCTCTGCATGACGTGCTGGGTAAACGTTCCTCCGGCTCTAATATCCTTTCTACTCCTTCTCAAACAACGCCGACACCCAGCTGCGCAGGGTGCGGTGGCGCTGGTAGCGCAGGCCGTGCTTGCTGGCCTCGGCCTGAATTTTCGGGAGGTCCTCCTCGTAAAAGCCGCTGAACAGGATGGGGCGGCCGGTGGGCAGCAGGCGGGCGTACTCGTGCATGTCTTCGAGCAGCACGTTGCGGTTGATGTTGGCCAGAATGAGGTCAAAGGGCTCTTCGTTGGCGAGGGTCTCGACGCCGCCCAGGCGGCACTCGATGCCGTGGCACTGGTTTTCGGCGGCGTTGTCGCGGGCGTTTTCCACGGTCCAGGGCTCGGTGTCGACGGCCAGCACCTGGCGGGCGCCCAGCATCTCAGCCATGATGGCCAGAATGCCGGTGCCGGTGCCCATGTCCAGCACGCGCAGGCCCTGGTGGCTGACGTCGAGCTGGTTTTCAATCATCAGCGCGGTGGTTTCGTGGTGGCCGGTGCCAAACGACATGCGCGGCATAATCACGATGTCATAATCGACGCCGGCCGGCTCGGGGTGGAAGGGGGCCCGCACCGACACCCGCTCGGCGATGATGAGGGGCTGGAAGTTCTTCTCCCACTCGGCGTTCCAGTTCTGGCGGGTGATGGTGCGGTGCGAGTGGCTGAGCTCGCCCTGGCCCTCGTAACGGCTCATGATTTCGGCCACCGCGTCGGGGTTGAACACGTCTTCGGTGGTGTAGGCCTGAAAGCCCTCGTCGGTGTCCTCAAAGGTGTCGAAGCCCACTTCGGCCAGCTCGGCCACCAGAATGTCGGCCAGCTCGCGCGGGGCTTCCACAGTCAGTTCAATAAAATCCATCGAGGGAAAAATAACGGGTTGTAAACCACAAAAGTCGCAAGAAATGCTGCAACGAACGGAAAAGCAGCTTCTGTGAAATCAGTACATATAATTATTCAGACTTTACTTTGTCCATTCATTGCCTCACTCTTTACTGCTCATGCTGCAAACTTTTCGTCCTTTCCTGATTGCCTTAACCCTGGCCAGCGGCCTCACCGCCTGCGGCAACAAAGACAAAACCGTCGAGCAAACCACCGAAACCACGGCTACGGTTTCGGAGACGCCGGCCGCCGCACCCGCGGCCAGCGAAACCACCGCTACGGCCGATACAGCTAAAGCCGCTACGTTCGACATCAACACGGTGCCGGTTACCAGCGCCGAGCTGGGCACCTTTCCCTACCTCAGCCCGCTGAAAGGCTACAGTGTGAACACGAGCAACAGCGAGGAGTACGACTTCGAACGCTCCTACGTGTACGACGGAAAAAACCTGGTGCCCGTGGAAGGCAAGGTTTCGCAGCGGCTTATTGACGAGGATAGTGGCGAGAAAAAGGCCTCGCAACTGATGATTCAGCGTAACTACGAGGACCTGCTGAAGGGCCTAGGGGCCGTGAAAGTGAGCTCGAGCAAGGTGGCGCAGGCTGCCATCGACAAAATCGGCTCGGACGAAGCCTACAAGCACGGCAAGTGGGTGCTCAGCACCGACTACGTGACGGATACCTACGTCATCCGCCAGAAAAACAAGGAGGTATGGACGCAGGTGACGCCTCTGGGCAGCGACGGCAACTACGCCATCAACGTAACGGAGCGCGCCGCCATGCCCCAGCAGGCCACCATTATGAAAGCCGACGAGTTAAAAAAAAACTAGATACGGAAGGCCGGGCGACGCTTTACATCAATTTTGACACCGACCAGGCACACATCAAAGCTGAATCGGAGCCGGCCGTGGCCGAAATCGTGAAGCTGCTGCAAGCCAGCCCCGCCCTGCGGTTGAGCGTGGAAGGCCACACCGACAATGCCGGCAAGCCCGCCCATAACCAAGCACTGTCGGAGGCGCGGGCCCGGGAAGTAGTGCGAACTATCACCACCCAGGGCATTGCCGCCGACCGCCTGCAAGCTGCCGGCTTCGGCCAAAGCCACCCGCTGGCCGACAACGCTACCGACGAAGGCCGCGCCAAAAACCGTCGCGTCGAGTTGGTGAAGCGCTGATTTTAAGGTGGGGGTGCGGGGGCAGGTGAACGGCGCAAGCGCTGTTAAACTTCGCGATGTAGGGGCGGGGTCGTACCCGGTAGGGCTTGCCCCCGCCCGTCGGTGAACAACTGCCGCCAACGCCTTTTCAAGCGGTTCAGGTGGCCGGGCGGGGGTAAGCCCTACCGGGTACGACCCCGCCCCTACATCGCCAGAACTCAACAGTTCTGGGGCCGGGGGCACAGGCAACCACCTGAACACCAATCGAGTTCAGGAACATGCCCCAAACTTTTCGCTTTTCTGGCCATGCGACGCGCCCGACCTTTGCGCCATACCTCATTTTTTAGTCACTGTAAACCCACAAGTCGAACACTATCAGCACAAATTGGCCTACGAGATGGACTCGGCCGACCTCTACGAAGCCCTGCAACAGGAGGCCGTTATTGTCGTCATTGATGCACGCAAAGAAACCGCTTATGCGGCCGAGCATATACCGGGGGCGTGAGCTTTGGGCGCCGCTTGATGAACGAAGAATCGACGTGCCGCCTCGACCGCAGCAAAGTATACGTCACGTACTGCGACGGCATCGGGTGCAACGGTTCCACCAAAGGCGCCCCCAAGCTCAGCTAGCTCGGTTTCCAGGTGAAAGAGCTGATAGGCGGCCTCGACTGGTGGAAGCGCGACGGCTACGCCACCGAAGGCACCCACGCGGCCGGGCAAGTGGTCGGCGCGGACGGAGCAATCGAGTGTAATTGCTGAAGCAAGCTGGCGGGAATCAGGAGCTGTTTGGGTTAGCTGGAATCGTCGGCGGCGTACCCCGAGTTGGTTATTTGGTCCGCTCGAGCCATTTTGATAGGACTTACGCACTGGTTGGCATGAGCGCGGCGATAAGCGGATTTTGCAGGAGTTGGCGCAGGTACGGCGCCTATTGCTGCTGGTGGGCCTGCCAGATGGTTTGGGCCGTGTGACGGGCAAACCGCCGCCGCGATAACTGCGCCAGGTAACAACAAGGGCGGTGGTTGCGCTGGGCTTGGGCCTTGCAGCATGGGCATTTCTCTGAGCCGGTGAGTTGCTTGAAGCTGCGGTGAAACTTCTCCACCTGCCAACGCATCGGCACCGCGTCGATGACAAGTGCGAACCCGCTGAATACTAGTGTGCCACCACTAAGCGCTGCGTGGAAACTGCCTTGCCGGCCTGCACTTTCACGAAGTACGTGCCGTTGGCCCAGCTGCTGGTATCGAGCGCGTGGCTGTGGCCTGTTGTCGTAGCGCTGCTGAGTTGGCGGCCCTGCAGGTCGTACACCGTAATCTGGGCGTGAGCGGGGCCGTTGGCGGGCAGCTGCACGCGCACCAGGTTGCTGGTAGGGTTGGGGAACAGCTGCGGCGCGAAGGTGGCTTTCGCCGGGCTGGTGGCCGAGGCGGTAGTCGACGTGAGTCGCAGCATCCAGGTTTGACGGGCCGCCAAGGCGGGCAGGGCGACGGCCCAGCTGCTAAAGCCACCTTGCGCGCTCAGCGCAACCGAGCCGGCGGCCTGGCCCGAGTACAGGTCGGTAACCTGGTACTGGCCCGGGGCCAGCGTCGACAGGGCCATGGAAAGAGTGGGAGCACTCACCGCCGCGTTGCTGAAGTTCGACACCACCAGCACTGCCTCCTGGTTGAACACCCGGCCGAAGGCGAGCAGGCTGCTGGCCGACGCCGTGAGAGGCAGCAGGTAGCCTTTGCGCAGGGTGGACTGGGCTTTGCGCAGGCCAATTAGTTTCTTGTAGTGGTTGAGCAGCGAGGCCGGGTCGGCCTGCATGGTGGCCACGTTGAACTGCCCGTAGTTGGCGTTAACCGAGCGCCAGGGGGTGCCCGTGGTGAAGCCCGCGTTGGTACCCGACGTCCACTGCATGGGCTTGCGCTTGTCTTCGTCGGGGCCACTGCCCAGCAGGCCCACTTCTTCGCCGTAGTACAGGAAGGGCACGCCGGGCAGGGTCAGGTACAGGGCGGCGGCCTGCTTCATCAGGTCCTGTTTGCCACCCAGGGCGCCCAGCGCCCGGTTTTGGTCGTGGTTGGTTAGGAAGGTGGCGTATTGCAGCTTGGGGTAGGTGGCATCTACCACCGCGAGCTGGCTGCGCAGGGAATTCGGGTTGCCCGAGGCAATGCTGTTGAGGATAGCCGTGGCCAAATCAAACTCGAAGCAGGCATCCAGCCGGTCGTTGGTGACATACGGGGCCACCCGCGACGTCGTCGACCACGCTTCGCCTACCGTGAAGGCGTTGGGGTTAACGGCGCGCACCGAGTCGTGGAATTCCTCCAGAAGGTCCAGGGTTTCGGGGGTGTCTTCCAGCGTCGGGCCGTTTTCCACCAGGTACTTCACCGCGTCGAGGCGGTAGCCGTCCACACCCTTGGCTAGCCAGAAGCGGGAGGCGTCCCACATGGCGGCTTTCAGCTGTGGGTTGCGCCAGTTCAGGTCGGGCATGCCGTCCCAGTAGATGCCGTAGTAATAGCTGCCGTTGCGTGGGTGCCACACGTTCTGGCCCCAGGGCCCCAGGTAGTCGGGGTTGGTGGCCGACCACCGAAACCAGTCGCGGTAGGGACTAGCCGGGTTGCTGGCGGCTTGCGTAAACCACGGGTGCTGGCTCGACGCGTGGTTCAGCACCAGGTCAATAATTACCTTGATGCCGCGGGCGTGGGCCGCCGCCAGAAACGCCTCAAACTCGGCCATCGTGCCGTAGTCGGGCTCGGTGGCCTTGAAGTTGGTGACGTCGTAGCCGTGGGAGCTCGGCGACTCCATCATCGGCATCAGCCACAGGCCGGTTATGCCCAGGTCGGTGGTGGTGGCGGGGTTGCCGTCGTTCAGGTAATCCAGCTTGGCGGTCAGGCCCGCAAAGTCGCCGCGCCCATCGCCGTTGCTGTCGTAGAAGCTGCGCACGAACACCTCATAAAATACGGCATCGTTCCACCAGTACGTGCTATAGCTAGTGGGCGAGAGCGTGTTGTTCTGGCAGGTGCCAAAGGCCAGGGCGGGCGCGGTGTTCACGGCGGCAGTGGCGTTCAGCTCGCGGTGCAGCGTGCCGGTGCCGTCGTCGGTGCCGCAGGCCGCGGGCACGGTTTCGGCCGCGCTCAGCACGTTGCCGTTCACAAACCGGTACTGAAACCGCGTGGGAGCGGGTAGCGAAAACTGCACGTCGTAGATGCCGTCGCCGTTGAGGTCGCGCAGCCGGATGGCGGTGGCGTCGCCGTTGGCCCCGTAGCCGGCCAAGGCCTGAAAGTTGCCCACGACGTGCACCCCGCTGCTGGGTACGGTGCGGCCCCGCATGTCGACTTGCAGCTTCACTTGCGGGTTGCAACTGCCAAAGCCCACGCTGGGCAGGCGCAGGGCCGTGGCCCCCAGGCTCAGTTGGCGGTTCAGGTTGCCCCCGCCATCGTCCAGGCCGCAGGCCGGGCCGGGCTGCTCGGCCCCGCCCCAGCTATTGCCGTTCACGAATTTGTAGAGGTACACGCCTGCGGGCACGTTCACCGTCGCTTCGTAAACCCGGTCGCCGTCGGGGTCGGTGAGGACCGTCGTGGCCGGGTTCCAGTCGCCGGGGAAGCCTGCCGTGGCCTGGAAATTGCCGGCTACGTGCAAGCCGCCGGTGCCCACAGCTTGGCCGGTCATGTCGACGCGGAAGGTGAGGGGAGTGGCTTGTCCGGCCAGTGCCGCGCCCAGGAAGGTAAGCAGAAAGAGGTGTTTCATGGGTGGGTTTGGAATTCGAGTGGGGCAGCGGTGGCTGCAAAAGGAATGAGTTAATAACAGTTGGTACTCAGGCGGTCGTGGTCTGCGCTAAAAGCAACTGGTGAGCCTGCTGCCGGACCCAGCGCAATGTTTCAGCATCGCCAGCACGCGGTGGCTTTGCTGGTCGTGCCGGAAAACAGGTTTACACGCCAGCCTCGGGCAGCTACCCGGCCTTGCCGGGGCCGAAGTGCTGCTGCCAGGCTTCCTCCAGCCAAGTGCTGCTCAGCTGCGGGTTCACCAGGCCTAAGGCGCCCACGCACCCGCTGCCGCACAAGGCCCCGTATTGCAGACATCTTTGCAGGGGCTGCTGGTAGAGAAAGCCGTAGAGGAAGCCGGCGAAAAAGTTGTCACCAGCCCCGTTGCTATCCACCACGGCGGGCGCCGGCACGGCCGCTTGTTCCAGCCACTGGCCCTGGGCGGTGAGCAGGGTGGCGCCCGCCGCGCCGTGGGTACACACCACGAGGCGCTTGCCCGCTGCCCGCAAGTGCTGCATCACGGGCCGGTAGTCGGGCAGGTTATCGGAGCTGAGGTGGATGTACTGGGCGGCCGCGATGAAGGGCTGGTGGTAGGGGTTGTGGCCGTCGTAGTCGTGCAGGTCGGTCCAGATGGGATGCGGATAGCCGCGCAGCAGCGGAATCATCGCCTGGCAGTAACCGATGATATTCAGCACCAGGCACTCGCTGTTCTGGATAAGCCCCGTTACCTCGGCGTGGTCGAACGCCAGCGTTGGCGAGGACTGCGTGATAAACAGCGAAATGCGCTGGCCCCGGGCATCCATCAGGTTGATGTGGCGCTCGGTGCCGGCGGGGTCCAGCACGTAGTGGGCCGCCACGCCCTGCGCCCGCAAATCGGCCACGATGTGGCGGCCATACGCGTCGTCGCCCACGGCCGAATACAGCGTTGCGGGCATGCCCAGCTTCGTCAGGGCCAGCGCTTTGCCCGCGCCGGTAGAGCCCGTGCCTTCGTGAAAAGGAGCCCGGTGAATGGTCTGCGGCCGCGGGGCCGGCAGCTCGGGCAGGGTCACGATGTGGTCGAAGGTGGTACCTCCCAGGATGAGCGTGCGCAACATAGAACGGGGTGAAAAAGGGGGTAAAAACGAAACGTGAGCGGACGCCCCGACTTAGAGCCTATCCGAATAGGCTTAAAACAATCGGTCATGCAGAGCGCAGCGAAGCATCTCGCGTGCTCAACTAACTAATTACTACCACACGCGAGATGCTTCGCTGCGCTCTGCATGACCGCCTATATTGGATAGGCGCTCAGCGCAGCTCCCACACCAGGGCGGTGTACGCCGGCACGGTGGCCGTTTGCAAGTCTGATACCACGGCCTCCGTGAGCACGTCGCGGGCGGCGGTGTAGCCCTTCAGGCGCTCGGCAAAGCGGTTCAGCGGCACCGTTTTCGCAGTCGGGTTGCAGTTCAGCATCACCAGCACGGTGTGGCCCTGCTGGTCGTGGCGGCAATAGGTATACACCCCGTCTTCGGGCACGAAGTGGGTCAGCTGGCCGGTTTGCAGCACCGGGTGGGTTTTGCGGTAGGTGGCCAGCTTGCGCACGTACTCGTGCATGTCGTGCTGGGCCGGGGTGCGGCCAGCGGCCGTGAAGGCGTTTTTCGGGTCGGTGGGCCAGCCGCCGGGGAAGTCTTCCCGCAACAAGCCGTCGGGGCGGCTGAAGTTCTTCATCAGCACCTCGGTGCCGTAGTACAGCTGCGGAATGCCGCGCTCGGTCAGCAGCCAGGCCAGGGCCATTTTCTGCTTGCGCACGTCCTCGCCCAGCTCCGAAAACACCCGGTCCACGTCGTGGTTGTCCAGAAAAATCACGTTGCGGCTGGCGTCCTCGTACATCCAGTCGCCCTGCACGGCGTAGTAGAGCTTGGCAATGCCCTCGGAGAAACCCTGCGGCTTGGTCAGTCCCTCCAGCAGCGCATAGCGCAGGGTAAAATCGATGGCGCCGGGCAGGTTGCTCTTGAAGCCGTTGACGGGCGGAAACACGTTGCGGGTCCAGAACGCCTGCTGGGCCACGCCCTCGGCTTCCTGCATCCAGGTTTCGCCAAACATGCCCAGCTGCGGATACTCGTCGAGAATGGCCTTGCCCCAGTTCATCAGAAACGTGGGGTCGGAGTAGGTGTACGTGTCCACGCGGTAGCCATCCACGCCGGTGTACTCCACCCACCACAGGAAATTCTGGATGAGGTAGGTGGCCACCAGCGGGTTTTCCTGGGCCGGGTCGGGCATGGTGGTATCAAACATGGTGGTGCTGAATATTTTGCGGTCCAGCGCCGACACGTGCGGGTCGTTCACCGTCCCGTTGCGGTAGTTGCCCCGCGTGAAGGTGGGCCACTGGTGAAACCAGTCCTTCGCCGGCTGGTCGAGCCAGAGGTAGTTGAAGCTGCCCATGTGGTTGAGCACCACGTCGTGAATCACCTTCAGGCCCTGCTCGTGGGCGTGCTGCACGAAGCGCACGTAGTCCTCGTTGCGGCCGTAGTGCGGGTCCACGGCGTAGTAATCGGTGAGGGCGTAGCCGTGGTAGCCGGCCTTGGGCATGTTATTATCGACCACCGGAGTGGGCCAGATAGCCGTTACGCCCAGCTCTTTCAGGTAGTCGAAATGGTCTTCAATGCCCTTCAAATCGCCGCCGTGGCGGGCGTACATCGAGTCGCGGGCCAGGCCAGGAGCCCGGTTGCCCTTCACCATGTCGTTGGTTGGGTCGCCGTTGGCAAACCGGTCGGGCATGAGCAGGTAAATGAAGTCGGCGCTGCTGATGCCCTGCACCTTGCTCTTGTCGCCGGGCGTGGTGCGGGCCCGCAGCTCGTAAGCGTAGGTCGTTTTCCGCTGGCCCTTGAAGGTGAGCTGCAGCTTGCCCGGCTGGGCGCTGGGGCTAATGGTTAGGTTGACGACCAAGTAGTTGGGGCTTTCCAGTCGCTGAAAGCCGTCTAGCGTGACGCCGGGGTAGCTGGCCAGAGCCACTTGGCTGGCGGCCAGGCCCGGCCCGTGCACCAGCAGTTGCAACTTCGGGTTTTTCATGCCCACCCACCAAAACGTGGGGTCGATGCGGCTGATGGGGGGAACGCCGGGGCCGGCAACGAGCGGGGCCGCCGAGGCAGGGAGGCAGCTGCCAGCAAGCAGCAGCAGCACGAGGAGCAGTTTGGCAAAGGACATAAAGCGGAAAAACAGTGCGGCACCAGTGGCCGCCGGGTGGGAGAAAAAAGGCGTCCCGCCTCGACCGGCCGGAGCCTCATCGAATCAGGTTGCCAAACCTCGCTCCCTGCTTCTCGCGAAGCGCCCCACTTTTCAAAGCCCGCGCATTAGCCCTGGCGATACCATGCAAACCCCTATTGGTTAGAAATTTATCGATTCACGAATGTGGTGCCTCTATCCGAAAGTGGTGCTTCGGCGGCTGGGGCGTCCGCCCGAACAGCGGCCGGGGGGTACCGCCCTTGCTCCCGGCCGCCCACCTGCTGGCCGGCCCAATCCGGGTGGTTTGCCCCAGCCCCAACTGAGCGCCTACTCCTCGCGGATGCCGCTGAAATACTCGCGCGGCGTTTGGTCGGTTTGCTTTTTGAACGCCCGGTTGAAAGCGGTTTTCGAGTTGAAGCCCACCTCCAGGGCTAGGGCCAGCAGCGTGTACTGCCGGGCCTGCGGGGCTGCCATCACCTGCTTAAACTCGTCGACCCGGTAGGCGTTGACGAAGTCAAAGAAGTTTTGGCCGAAGCCCTCGTTGATGACTTTGGACAGCACGTGCGGCGGCAGCTGCAGCCCCGTGGCCAGCTCGTGAATGGTCAGACTCGGGTTGAGGTAGGGCTTGTGCTGCCGCATGTAGCCGGCTACGGTCGCCTGGGTAGCGGGCAGGTTGAGCGAGCCCGGCGCACGGGGCGGGCGCGGCACTGCTGGCAGCGGTGCCGCGCCCGCCCCGGCTATTTCGGCCACGACAGGCAGCGGCCCCGGAGTGGGTGCCCCGGCTACCTCGGCCCTAGCCGGCAGTGCGCCCGGGGCCGAGGTAGCCGAGGCCGGTACCAGCCGGAAAATTTCGGGCTGATGCAGCACCACGTAGCCCAGGAAATAGGGCAAGGTGGAAAACGCTAGCCAAAGCAGCCCTTCGGTACGGGCCGCCAAGGTGTACACGTCGAACGCGGCCCAGTGGCTGGCCAGCACCCCGCCAAACAGGAAACCCCACAACACCAGGCACACCGCCTGAATGCCCAGCACCGTAGAGAGGTAACGCAGGTTCTGGGCGTACGACACGCTGGCCTCGTACTGCCGGGTGTAGGCCCGGATAACCCGGCGGCACGCCAGCCAGTAGGCCGCGTTGGTGAGCAGTGCCACCAATCCGGTGGCCAGCAACACGGCCCGCAGCCCGGTTTCGTGGCTCACCAGCCGCAGCTGAAACTCGTAGCTGTCGAGCAGAAAGTACGGCAGGTACACCAGCAGCTGCAACGCCGCGGGCACCAACTGCAACCACTGCCGCGGCCGCGGTGCCTCGTTGAACAGCAGCCGGCGGATATAGCCGTAGAACAGCGGCCCGTAGAGAAACCAGATGCAGTCCGGCACCAGCATCAGCTGCGGGTAGGCATTGGCCACCGCGCGGTCGCTGCTGACTACCGTGAGCAGCGTGCAGCCAGCCCCTAGGCCCAGCAGCCAGAGCAGCCAGCGGTTGGCCGCCCGGTTAGCCTGCTGAATGCTGGGAATGGCAATCAGCAGCAACACCCCCTGGAAGCACGAGAACAGCAGGAGCAGGTCGTAGAGCGAATAGAGCTGGAAGGTGCCGGTCAGGTCTTCCCAGCTTTGCACGCGCACTTCCACGTCGCCGGCCTGCGCCTGCTGGCGCGTCGCCACGCGGTTGGCCCGCACCTGCCCGTGCCCGCTGCCCTCAATGGCCGCCCAGCTGCCCCGCGACACTTTGTATTCGAGCCGGGCCTGCCCCGTGCGCAGCGTGAGGCCAAACAGACCATTGGCCTGCCGCCGAAACCGGTAGCGGGCATCGGCGGGCTGCCAGTTGTTGAAGGACCCCACCAGGTACAGCGCCGCATCGCCGGGGGTATTGGTCGGCAAACTGGTGAGAACGAAGTGATAGGCTATCGGCCGCGGCACCGTATCGCCAACAACCGGGACGAGCGGCCCGGGCGGCGAAGCCGTCTGCCCGGTCCCAGGCACACTCACTACCAGCAGTAAGGCGAAGAAGAAACTAAATCGGGCCCGGGCAAACGCAAACACTGGTTAAGGGGTATCGGTGATAGGGGCCGCAAATTAGGCGCATAGACGGTAGGTGATAACCGCGTTGCTTACGAAGCTCAGCTCCCTTGGCCATTTCGTAAACTTTGGCTCGTAGACGGGTTACATGCACTCGCTCGGTACTGCAGTAGCTTGCGGGGCATTCGGTATCGGGCCGCTGCTGGCAGTTCATGCAATAGAACGTCTTTTTGATGCTCTACCTTGCGGAAACGTTTGATACCATCTATTCTATGCGCTTCCTCTGGCTATTTGTATCCAACGCGGCATATTACTACGCCTTGTTTTTCCTGCTCATTCTGAAGGGACCTGTCGTTTCCATTCTACAGCTAGCCTATGGGCTGCTGCTGGTGGCTGTTTTTCCGCTGTTTTGGACTCTTCTCTTTACGGCCATCTTGTTTGCCTATTCCAAGCTGAAGGACAATGTGCCCCTTCGGCTTGACGCCTACATCGTGGTTGGTCTTGTCGTTGCGCTCGACCTGCTGTATGCCTCCGGCTATGCCCAACGGTACTTCTCCACGGCACTAGTCTGCGTCACGTTGGTAAAAATGGCCACAGACATTTTCCTGGTTCTCCGGTATCGTAAGCCGTCACTTCTTGCCACCTAGAGGCGCCCAATAGAAGCACTAGCAAGTCTCCGGCTCCTCGGCTTCTAGTTCACAAAAAACGTCCGAAGGTAAACGCTCTCCAACTAGTGAAAGGAGCGCAAACCCAAACCGGCCTTGGGGCTCTGCTGCTTCAAAACGGTTTTACCCGCTACCCGATTAGGTCGCTGGGATGGCGGAGCGGGCGGTGCCACAGGTCCGGGTGGGTCGGTTGGGGGAAGGAGTCTTTGCCCAGCTGGCTGGTTGACCGCTACCGACGGGTTGGCGTAGCGCCCGCTTTGCTTTCCCGGGACGAAATACCGTGGCTCAGAATGTCCGATGGATGGCCCTGGCTGGTAGTATCGTGCCGATGCCTTTGTCCTCGTAATCCACAGGAAATGAATGCTTCGACTTCGCTCAGCATGACGACCGGTTTGCTACGGTTGCTTTTGTTCGACCGCTCTGGTGCGGTTCAGCCCTCACCCGTTGCTCATGACGGACGCGGCTTGCAGCACCGGCACCGTGGCCGGTTCGGCGGGTAGCGGCAGCACCACATTCGCCAGCGCCTTGAGGTCCAGGTCCGGCACAAAGCCGTCACACACGGTGAGAATACTGAACAAATAGCGCTTCAGCTCGGCGGGCTCCGGCTGGCCTGGACGCAGCGCGGCCTGCACGAGGTGCAGAGACAAATCGGCCAGCACGAATTGCTTGCGCTGGTTGAGGTCGCTGGTCGTCACCGCCGCGGCTTCCGTCAGGCTATGCGCTTGCCGAACGAGGTCCAGAATAGCGTCTTGCATACTCAAATAGGTAGTGAAGAGAGGAGAAAGCGGCGCCGTGCGGTGCCGCTGCAATGTGGCAAAGCTAAAGCGGTTTCCAACTAACCCAAACAGTCTTTAAAGTGATTTTGCCCCCGCTTTGTCAGGCGCCGATGCCGCGCCACAATCGGCGGCGCAAGTCGCCGTCGTTGCGTAGCACCGCCTGGATGGGCCAGTAAGCCGAGGCGGTGACGATAGTCGCCAACGTGATGCGCGCCCACCACCACGGCAGGAAATACAGCGCTGCCGCCGTGGCGATGGTGGCAAAGCTCATGAGCGTGCTGGCATTTTTTTTGTTGCCAAAGTTCACCACCTTCAGCACGGGCTTGGCTTGGTAGAGGCTGCCCCATAGCCCCAGGCTGGTGAGCGCGCACGCGCTGAGCGGCAGCAGCCCCAGCAACGGCCAGAACGTGCGAGGGAAAAACGCCAGGAACACCGCCGTCAGTAGGCAGTCGAGCACCACCACCGGCAGCACCAGCCGCAGGTACAGCACCAGCACCCGGCGGGTGAGGCCCAGGCGCTGCACTTCGTTGGCGGCCAGCGTGCGCATAAAGCCAAACAGGTTGTTATTGGTGTAAGTGAAGCCCACCATAGGCGCCAGCGCCAGGTAGAAAAACGATTGGGTCTTCAGCTTTCCATTATCTTCCAAACCCAGCCGCGTGAGGCCCAGTATCACCACTTTGATGATTACCCCCATCAGCAGCAGCACCCACACTTTCCGGAAATAGGCGCGGTGCTCGGGCGAAAGCCGCGCCAGCAGCTGGCTCGAAGCGGTTGGCGTAGCAGCGGGTACAGCCTCGTCGGGCAGGTAGCGGGCGCTGAAGTACGGCCCCAGCCAGTACAGCTGCACCACGCCCAGCAGCCAGGGCAGCCCGGCCATGCCCACGCCCAGCGCCGTATTGTAGCTGGCTTCGGGGTGGGCCAGCCACCACAGCATCAGGCCCAAGCTGGCCAGGTGGGCCAGCATGAGCGGGTGCCGCCAGCGCCGTAGGGCCACCAGCAGCCGCAGGTTGAAGCTAAACACGGTGGCTCCCAGCACCAGCAGCAGGCTGAAGCCCGGCACCAGCGCGTGGCGCGGGGCGATGGCCATGGCCACCAGCAGCGTGGCTACCACCAGCATGCGGCGCAGCGTTATCAAATCGAGCAAAAAGGCCGCGCTCACATTCCAGCGGGCCGATAACGGGAAATGCTCGGGCACTACCCGCGCCACCGGCCGGAGCGAAGGCATGAAATCGACGAGCAGGGCCGAGGCCAGCCAGGCGGCATTCAGGCCCACCAGCAATTTGGGCAGGAAATCGGCCGTTTCGTGCAGGGAATCGGAGTGATTGAGCAGAGTGCCAAAACCTGCGCCGTAGGCTATCATCGTAGCCAGCAGCACCAAGGCCGTGGTGCGCTCGCCAGCGTCGGTGGGCCACAGCACATCCAGCAGGCGGCGGCGCAGCAGGAAGGGCAGCAGGCGGCTCAGCTGGCCGGCGGGGGCGGGCGCTAGCGTTGCGAGGTCAGCCATGTCAGGTCCTGGGCTTGGTTGGTGGCAGGGTGCAGCAGCTGGAGCAGGGCATCGCCGAGGGCGGCGCGCTCGCCGTGCGAGAACTCGTCCATGGTGCCCCAGAACTTCACCTCGCTGTCGTCAATCACGAGCAAATGCGTGGCCAGCTGTTCGATGTGGCCCAGGTTGTGCGACGAAATAAAGGTGAGAGCCTGGGGCTGGTAGCTGCGCAGCAAACTCAGCACGCGGTCGGCGGCAAACACGTCGAGGCCGTTGAAGGGCTCGTCCAGAATCAGCAGCTCGGGGCGGTGCAGCAGGCAGGAGGCAATGGCCACGCGCTGCTTCATGCCGGTCGAGAAGGTGCTCAGGCGCTTGCGGCACACGGTGTCGTAGTCCTCGAGCAGGTGGGCCAGCAGGCTGCCAATGCGCGCCTGGGCATCGGGCAGCTCGTAGATGCGGGCCACAAACTGCAGGTACTCCTCGGCGGTGAGCTCCTCTATCAGGTAGCCCTGGTTCACGAGCGCGCCCATGCGACGCTTCACGGCCACCGGGAAGGTTTCGCCCAGCGCTTCGCCGTCGATGATAATCTGGCCCTGAGAGGGCAGCAGCACGTTGGTGAGCAGGTTGAAAAGCGTGCTTTTGCCCGCGCCGTTGCGGCCCAGCACGCCCACGCACATGCCCGGGCCGGCCGTCAGGCTCAGGTCGCGCAGCACCGTTTTCGGCCCGAATGACTTGGTAATGTTTTGTAAGGTTAACTCCATGGAAAGGCCGAAGAGGGGTAAAAACAGAACGTCAGAGTGAGACTATGTGCCTCACGCGTGCTGTGACAATTTAATCGTGGCTACAACGAAATCATTACACAAGTTGGGTGCGGGGCTCGCCCCCGCCCGTCGTTGAACGGTTCGTAATTGAATCGTTCAACAACGGGCGGGGGCGAGCCCCGCACCCAACACCCCAGAAAACCAATTACTGCTTGCAGCCGGCAAATGAGCGCACCGTGGTATAGTGAATGCTGAAATCGGCCCGGCTGCGGTCCGTGACCACCAGCAGCACGTAGTCGGCGAAGTCGCGGGCGGGGGCATCGGCCCACAGGCCGGGTTTGTCGGCAAACAGCTTGTTGTTTTCCTTGAACACCAGCACGTCAGCAAAGGCCTCTTCCGGCTCCACGTACACCGTGCCGAAGCAGTAGCCGCGCCGCGCCGGGTCGGTTTCGAGGTACACCGAGCCGAAGATTTTGCAGGGCTCCAGCGGGCCGGCTACAGGGGCTTTGGCGGGCGCGAACGCCAACAGGAAAGCGAGGAGGAAGGAGAGCATAAGCAGCAGGCTAAAGCACCGTAGACAGTAGCACGAACTTTACAGTTCGTGTCCCAAACGACAATCGCAGGAATGGCGCCGGGGCACGAACTGCAAAGTTCGCGCTACATTTTGCGCAGCCTCTAAAACGACTGAATAATGGTCGTGAAGTCGGCTGCTTTCAGGGCCGCACCGCCGATGAGGCCCCCGTCCACGTCGGGCTGGGCAAACAGCTCCTTGGCGTTCTGGGCATTGGCCGAGCCGCCGTAGAGGATGGTGGTGTTCAGGGCGGCTTCGGCGGTGTAGGCGCGGGCAATGCGCTCGCGGATGAAGGCGTGCACCTCCTGCGCCTGGGCGCTGGTGGCGGTGCGGCCCGTACCAATGGCCCAGATGGGCTCGTAAGCCACCACCACCTGCGCAAAATCCTCGTTGCTGAGGTGGAACAGGCCATCGGTGAGCTGCTTGCCGATGTAGTCGAAGGTTTTGTCGGCCTCGCGGGTTTCCAGCGACTCGCCCACGCAGAAAATGGGCTTGAGGCCGGCGGCCAGGGCCGCTTTCAGCTTCTGGGCCAGCAGGTCGTCGGTTTCGTGGAAGTACTGGCGGCGCTCCGAGTGGCCCAGTATCACGTAGTCGCAGCCCACCGAAACCAGCATGCGCGCTGATACTTCGCCGGTGAACGCACCGCTTTCCTTCTGGTGGCAGTTCTGGGCCCCGAGGTAAAAGCCGCTTTCAGGCAGCTGCTGCTTCACGCCTGCCAGGTAGGGGAAGGGCACGCACAGCACCACTACGGGCGCGCCGGGCGCGGCCACAGCCGGCCCGGCCTGGGCAGCAATTTCGGTTACCAGGGCCTGGCCCTCGGCGTAAGTCAGGTTCATTTTCCAGTTGCCGGCAACAAGTTTCTGGCGCATAGTCAGGTGGTTCGGGGGATGAGGGAAGTTGGAGCCCGCAAAGCTACAGGGCAAACCGGTGTTGGCGACGGACGCTGGGGCGAGGTTGACCCTCGTTTGCCCCGTCCCCTGCCACAAACAAAACCCCCGCCGAATCCGGCGGGGGCTTGTGGGCGAAATGGGGAAAGAAAAAGCTTACTCCATGCTCAGGATTTGCTCATGCGGTAGAAGCGCACGTAGTCGACCAGCATCTGCTGGGGAAAGGGGGCTTCGTCGATGCCCTTCAGGCCGCCCCATTCGCCGCCCACGGCAATGTTGAGCAGCAGATGAAAGGGCTGGTCCCAGGGCCAGGTTTCCCAGCCGGTGCCCTCGTTGCGGTGGGCGAAGTAGAGCTGGCCGTCAATCTGGGCCGTGATGGTTTCCGGCGTCCATTCCACCGAGTACACGTGGAAAGCCGTGGTGGCATCGGGCAGCTTGGTGATGCCAGTTTTTTGGGTGTTGATGCGGAAATAGTACGCCTTGCAGTGCGTGGTGGCATGAATCACGTTCGGGTCGTAGCCGACATGCTCCATAATGTCGATTTCACCGTTGTCGGGCCAGCTGTGGTTGCCGTAGGGGTTTTTATCGGGCAGCATCCAGATGGCGGGCCAGGTGCCACGTGCGGCGGGTATTTTGGCCCGAATCTCGAAGCGCCCGTAGAGCTGGCTGCCGCCCTTGCCGCGCGACAACAGCCGCGCCGACGTGTAGGGGTTGCCGGCGACCAAGGCTTCCTTGCGGGCTTCGATGACGAGGTTGCCGCCTTCGACGCGGGCGTTTTCGCGGCGGGCTTTGGTGTAGTACTGCTCTTCCTTGTTTCCCCAGCCGCTGCCCCCTACGTCGTAGCCCCATTTGGTCGAATCGGGCAGGCCGGTGTAGTTAAACTCGTCGCTCCAGGCCAGTTTTTTGAAGGTGTACTGCGCAGGAGCCGGCGGGTGCGGCGCAGCCCCCCCAAAGAGACGGCTCAGCAGCAGGATGCCCGGGAGTAAGGTTGAAATCATAGACGGATTGAACGTGAAAAGCCGGGCCGGCCAAAAAGCGTCGGCCCAATTCCCATCGGGGGTAGCCGCGTCTGGTCTCACCGTGCCAGACGCAGCCACCACCCTATCCAGCAGGTTGTTTTGTTCCCACCAAGCTTCCTGCCGGAATAACAGGTAATCAATTCATAAATACTGTAAGCAGTGGGGATTACTTGTACTGGAGGTAGCGCACGTAGTCCACTTCCATTCGCTGCGGAAAGGACGTCGAAGTACTGGGCGGGCCCAGGAAGTCGCCGCCCACGGCCACATTCAGAATCATGAAAAACGGGTTGTTGAACGGGTAGGAACCCCCATTCACGTCGCTGGGCGTGAAGGTGAAGTAGGGGTTGCCGTCCAGGAAAAACCGCATCTGGTCCTTGCTGCGCACCACACTGAACGTGTGGAATGAATCGGAGAAGTTGCCGCTGGGCAGCACCTGGTCAGGGCTGCCTTTCATGGAGCGAGTGCCCGAGGTATTAGCAAAGTGCATGGTGGTCAGCATTTTGTTGGGCTCCTGGCCACGCAATTCCATGATGTCAATCTCACCGCACTTGGGCCAGTTGTTCTGGTCGATGTCCGAACCCAACAGCCAGATGGCGGGCCAGATGCCCTGGCCCTGCGGCAGCTTGGCGCGCACATCAATGCGGCCGTACTTGAAGTTCTGCTTGCCCTTGGTGAGCATGCGCGCCGACGTGTAGTCGCGCCCGCCCTGGGCCTGGCGCTTGGCCTCAATCACGAGGTTGCCGTTGTTGATGTAGGAATTTTCGGCCGAAGTGGTGTAGTACTCCAGTTCGTTGTTGCCCCAGCCGCCGCCGCCGGTGTCGTAGCCCCACTTGGCCGGGTCGATGGCATTGCCCGCGAACTCATCATTCCACACCATTTCGGTATACGAGGAGTAGTCACGCGCCTCAGAGTTGGTTTCCGCCGCCACCGGGATGGGGTCGGGCGTGGGGGTAGCCTTCTTTTCGGTGCAGGAGGCCAAACCCAGGGCCAGCACAAAGCTGGCCTGGGCGAAGCCCCGCAGAACGGATACAGATGCGAGGGGATTTTTCATACTAACAGCAAGTAGATAGGTGCCCGTTTGGTTGGGGCAAGCGCAATAAGCTAATGATTCAATTACTTAACTACAAACTTCATAGTGAACACCAGCGAGCCCGTGGAGCTGCCAGCGCGCAGCAGCATGTGCTGGTTGTCGATTTCCAGGATGCGGTAAATGCGGTCGGGCGCGTCTGTCACGCCGATGACCGGCATGGGCGTGGCCGGGGCCAGCTCGAACTGCGCCTTGCCCGCGCCCGTGGCCGCGCCGAAGGTGAAGGTGGTGTTGTTGGTGCGCGGGGCCTGGCAGCCGCCGCCGCCCGCCACGAAGGTCTCGGCAAAGGCGTTGTATTGTAAGACGTTGCCGGAGGTGAAGGTGAACTCATCGTCGGCCTGGCAGGCGGGCAGGCTGCCCGCAGCACCGCCGGCGTAGTAGCCCGTGGGGTCGGCATCGCTGGGGCCTACCACAATGGTGGCCGCTACGCTGTTATCCAGCTTCCAGGTGCGCGACGAGCCGCCGGTCAGCAGCTGCTTCACGCGGTCGATGGCCGAGAGCTGGGGTACGTAGGTGACGACCGTGAAGGTGCCATCGGGGTTGGTGCCGCGCAGGCGCAGCGTGGTGGCCGATACCTCCAGAATGTCGTAGGTTTTGTTGGCCACCGAGTCCGTGAGGCCAATAAACGAGCCCTTGGCCTGCAGGACAATCTGGCCCAGGCCCGCGTTGGGCTTGTAGATGAAGGTGGAGTTGGGCGTGCGCGCCTTGCCGCAGGTGCCGTTCGAGAAGGTTTGGCCGGTGGCCCCACCCGCGTCGTAGCTGTAGTTGTAGTTGCTGGCGAAGCTAAACTCGTCGTCGAGCTGGCAGGCGTTCAGGGTTGCGCCGCTCGTCGAGCTGAGAACGGTGGTACCGTTGGCTGCCAGGCGCACAATGGCCCCGGGCTGGTTCGAGATGGTCCAGGAGGTGGCGCCGCTGCCGCTGCAGGCCGTGAGGCCCGCGAAGCCCGCGTTGGTGCAGGGCGAAGGCACCACCACGCTCTGCGAACTAGTCGACGAGCCGCCGGCTCCGGCCGAGGTGAGCTGCACCTTGTAGGTGCCGCCGCGCTGGTAGGTGTGGGTAACGTCGGTAGCGGACGACACGCCCGTGCCGTCGCCAAAATCCCACTGGTACAGGAAGCCGTTCTGAGTCGTGTTCTTGAACGTAACTACCGTTGGGAATTGGGTGGTGTTGACGGTGTAGGTGAAGCCAACCGCTGGAATAGCGCCTTCGAGCTCGGCATCTTCGCCGATTTTTTTGCAGGAAGCCAGCAGCAGCGGGGCCGACAATAGGGCGAAGGCTGCCGCGCGTATGATGTTTTTCATGAGGAAAGTGATGCGGTGGGAAAGTGAAAAAGAGAACCCCTGGGGCCCGCCTCCAACCGGGTTGCAGCCCGGGCGGGGCGGGCCCACGGCCCGGTTAGTAGCCAGGGTTTTGCTTCAGGCCGGGGTTGGCGTCCAGCTCCGATTGCGGAATGGGCAGCACCAGGTTTTTCTCGGTGGGGATGCCCCGCGTAATGCCCAGCGTTTTCAGGTAGTTGGCCTGGGCCGTCATCACCGGTATCAGGCCGTATTGAGTGCCGTTGTAGCGCTTCAGGTCGAACCAGCGGTCGAACTCAAAGGCCAGCTCGTACTTGCGCTCGCGCAGCACGGCCGCCGTGAAGTCGGGCACGTTGGCCATCAGGTCCTTCGCCGAGGCGGCATCAATGGGCAGGCCAAAGGCCCGGCGGCGCACTTTGTTGATGGCTTCCAGGCCTTCGGCATTGGAGCCCACGGCTTCGGCCAGAATCAGGTACATTTCGGCCAGGCGCAGCACGGGCACGTTCAGGGGCGAATCCCAGATGTTGGTATTCACCTTGCCCACAAACCACTTCCGCACGTTGTAGCCATAGGGCGAGCCCGTGGCCTTGGCCGACTGCGTTTTGCCGTCCGGGAATACGTCGCCGGGCACCCAGACGGAGGCCGCTTTGCGCGTGTCGCCGGCTTCGTAGCCGTTCACGAAGTCGGGTTCCGGAATGTTGAAGCCGTAGCCGCTGCCGGGGGTCTGGTTGGCACCGCGTGGGCCGAAGAATTCGTTCATTGACGAGCCCACGTTGTTGCGGTCGTACTCGTTGCGGCCGTTTACGAACTGAATCTCGAACAGGGATTCCTTGGCGTTCTGGTTTTCGTTGGCGGGCTTGAAGTTGTCGGCGTAATTGGCCCACATCGTTTTGCCCGAGCCCGTTATCACCGACCGCGCTTGTACCGCAGCTTCGGCCTTTTTGCCTTCGGTGATGTACACTTTGGCGAGCAGGCCGGTGGCGGCCCACTTGGTAGCGCGGCCCAAATCGGCGCCGGCATACGAGCCCGGCAGGTTGCCGATGGCCGCAATCAGGTCCTTTTCAATCTGAGCGTACACCTGCGCCACCGGCGTGCGGGGAATGTTCACCTCGGCCGGAGTGGCGGGCGGCGTCGTGAACAGGGGCACGTCGCCGTACACCCGCACCAGGTCGAAGTAGAACTTGGCCCGCAGAAACTGCGCCTCGCCCAGGCAGCGGCTCTTAATGGCGGGGTCCATGTTGGCAATGCCCGGCACCTTTTGCAGCACCAGGTTGGCGCGCTGCACGCCGATGAACGAGCCGCCCCACAGGCGGTTGACGACGAAGTTGGTGCTCGGAATGCTGAACGCCTCCATCTGCTTGTATTCGATGCCGTCGTTGCCATCGTCACCGCCCGTCACCGAGTTATCGGCCATGATGTCGAAGGCCCACATGGCGGAGTTGTACTGGCCTTCCTTGGTCAGCTCGCTGTAGGCTGCATTGGTGGCCTGAATGGCATCCTGCTGCGTTTGGTAAAAGTTCGCATCCGTTATCTGGTCAACGGGGGCTTCTTCCAAAAACTTCTCGCCGCAGCCAGTCAGCAACCCCAGGGAAAGCAGAAAAGCGGCGCAGGTGAATTTTGAGATAGTCATGATACTAGAGGTGGGAAGTTGAAGGAATTAGAACCCGACGTTGATGCCGCCCATGAACACCCGTGTTTGCGGGTAGATGCCGAGGTCGACGCCACTGGCGCTCACCTCCGGGTCGTAGCCGGTGTATTTGGTCAGGGTCAGCAGGTTCTGGCCCGTCACGTACAGCCGGATTTGGCTGGCCGAAACGCGGCTCAGGATGCTGCGTGGGAGCGTATAGCCAAACGTCAGGTTCTTGAGGCGCACGTAGGAGCCATCCTCCATGTAGTGCGTCGATACCCGCAGGTTGTTGTTGGGGTCGCCGTTGATGGCGCGGGGCACGTCGTTGCTGGTGCCTGGGCCCGTCCAGCGACCCAGAATGCGGGTAGTGCCGTTGGTGGTGCTGTACAGTGCGCTTTCGGTGATGTAGCGGTTGAGGTTGTACACATCGTTGCCCTGCACACCCTGCACGAAGAAGCTCAGGTCGAAGCCCTTGTAGTTGAAGGTGTTGGTGACACCAAACGAGAAGTTCGGGTTCGGATTGCCAATAAACTGACGGTCCGCATCGGTGATGACGCCGTCGCCGTTCAGGTCGCGGAACTTGATGTCGCCGGGAGCCGTGCCAGCAGCCTGGTAGTAGTCGGCCTTGGCCGAGCCCGACTTGGCCCGGGCATTCAGGCTCGCCAGCTCTTCCTGCGTCTGAATCAGGCCGTCGGCCACGTAGCCGTAGAACGAGCCAAACGCCTGGTTGATGTCGTAGCGCACAATGGTGCCGCTCAGCGAGCCCTGGCCATTGTAGGGAATGCCAGCGCCCAGCGACTCCAGGCGGGTTTTGTACGCCGACACGTTCAGGATGGTCGACCAGTTGAAGCTGCCTTCGGACCCCACGTAGTTGTGCGACGTCAGCGCGACGTCGACGCCCCGGTTGTAAGCGGAGGCGGCGTTGCGGTTCACCGACTCGTAAGTGCCCGATACCAGCGTTGGCGGCACCCCGGCAATCAGGTTGGGCGAGTTGCGGTTGTAGAGGTCAATGCTGGCTTCGAGGCGGTTGCCGAAGAAGCCCATGTCCAGGCCCAGGTTGGTCTGGTCGTTGTACTCCCAGCGCAACTCGGTGTTCTTCAGGCGGGTTGGTGCGCCGCCCGGGTTGATGGCCCCATCAATGCCGAAGGGGTACGTAGCACCGAAGTTGATGGAGTAGAGGTAGGCGTAGCGCCCGGCGTTCAGTTCGTTGCCCACGCGGCCGTAGCCAGCGCGCAGCTTCAGGTTGCTGATGGTGTTGTTGCCTTTCAGGAAGTCTTCTTCCGAAATGCGCCAGCCCACCGATGCACCGGGGAAGATGCCAAATTTCGAACCGGGCTGGAAGCGCGACGAACCATCGCGGCGCACCGTGGCCTGGAAAATATACTTGCCACCGTACTCGTAGTTCAGGCGGCTAAAGTAGCTGGCCAGGCGCCGGGGCTCATCCACGGTGCCGCCGTTGGAGAGCAGCGTGTTGATGGGGCCGGAGTTGACGGTTTGCAGGTCGTTGCGCAGATACAGCGACCGGTTGGCCGAGACGTTGCTGAAGTTGAACTCCTGCGCCGACTGGCCCACCAGCAGCGTTACCTGGTGCTTGTCGCCGAACAGCCGGTCGTAGGTCGCCGTGTTCTCAATCAGGTAAGTGGGGGCGTAGCTGGAGCTGGCGCCGCCGCCCGCCGTGATGTAGCGCTGCGTGTAGCCGGCCAGCTCGGGGCCCTTGGGCGCAAAGCTGTTGTTGTTGTCGAAGATGAGGTCAGCGCCCACGTTGGTGCGGAAGCGGAGGCCTTTGAGTGGCTCCAGCTCGGCGTAGAACGTGGTGATGGCGCGGTTGCGGGTAAACTTCTGGTTCGTGCGCAGCGCCGTGGCCAGCGGGTTTTCCTCGGTGAAGTTATCCGACGCGCTGTTGGGCTGGTACCAGTAGCCATCGGGCCGGTACGCCTGCACGGTGGGCGGAATGCGCAGCAGCTGCTGCACCGCGCCATATTCGCCGTTGTTGGTCGATACCTGACGGTCGCTTATGTGAGTCAGCGCAATGCTGTTGCCCACTTTCAGCATCTTGCCAATCTGCACGTCGCCGTTGGCCCGCAGCGTGAAACGCTCGAAGTTGGTGCCCACAATCACACCATCCTGCTGAAAATAGGTACCCGACAGGGCATAGCGGGCCTTTTCGCTGCCACCCGTAGCCGAGAGCGAGTAGTTCTGAATAGCTGCCCGGCGGAACAACAGGTCCTGCCAGTCGGTGCCTTCGCCCAGCGAATTGGGGTCGCGCAGCTTGTCCAGCGCAATGGGCTTGCCGGCCGCAATCAACGACTCGTTGTTGATGGTAGCATACTCCTTGGCGTTGAGCATGTTCAGCCGGCGGGCCACCGTCTGTACGCCGCGGTAGGCGTCCAGATTGATGGTCGATTTACCGGCCTTGCCGCGCTTAGTGGTGATGATGACTACGCCGTTGGCGGCCCGTACCCCGTAGATAGCGGTGGCCGAAGCATCCTTCAGCACATCAATCGTCTCAATGTCGTTGGGGCTGATGGAGGTAAGCTCGGTGTTGGTCGCGTTGCCGTTGCCATCGGTAGAAGCCGGCAGCGGAAAGCCATCGACCACGTACAGCGGCGCGTTAAAGCCCGCCGACGTGATGCCGCGCACCCGCACCGCCGTGCCGGCGGCGCCGCCCGGGGCACCGCCGCCCGACGTAATGGTTACACCCGCCACCTTGCCCTGAATGGCCTGGGTAGCATCGGGCACGGGCTGCCGCACAATCTCGGCCGCGCCAACCGAAGAAATAGCCCCCGTCACGCTGCCGCGCTGCTGCGTACCGTAACCCACCACCACAACTTCGGTGAGCTGCTTGGCGTCTTCGCGCAGCGAGATGGCGTAGGCAGGTGCCCCAGTCGTTACCGTCGCCGTTTGGCTGGCGTACCCCACAAAGCTGAACACCAGAGTACTGCCCTCGGGCGCACTCAGGCTGAACATGCCGTCGGAATTGGTGGTGGTGCCCACGGTGGTGCCACGCACCAGTACGGTCACGCCGGGTAGGCCGGTACCGTCGGCCCCGGTTACGCGCCCGCTCACGGGCACATCGGCCGCAGGGCGGGCCAGGGCATGAATGGCCACCGGAGCGGCCGCTGCCCCTGCCAGCGAGGGCAGGCTGCACGCCAGCAGCACAGCGGCCGGGCGCACAAGGTTGATTATGTACTCAGTTCTTTTCATGGTGGGCTGAAAGAGTGGTGGTGACAAATGATGAATTGCAGAAAATCAAGTGGTTGGCTGGTGAGACCTAACGGGCAGGGGTGAGGGCACCAGTGCTACCCGGAGCAGCGGTGCTGGCCTGGGCCAGCGGCCCGCCCGCATAGCGGAAGCGCACGGTTTGCGAACCCACGCGCAACGTGTACCAGCCCGCTTCGAGCTGGGGGCGGCCCTGGCCATCGGGGTAGCTCAGGTCGCGGCGCGGGTCGATGTCGAAGGTGAATTCGCGGCTCTGGCCGGCGGCCAGGGCTTGCTTCTCAAAGTGGCGCAACTGGCGCACCGGCCGGGCAATGCGGCCTACTTCGTCGGTCAAGAACCAGAGCACCGCCTCCTGGCCGGCGCGGGCACCCGTGTTGGCTACGCGCACCGTTGCCCGCAGGCGGGAGGTTGGGCCGGTCAGTAGCGAGTCGCTCAAGGCGAGGCCCGAGTAGGCGTAGGTAGTGTAGCTCAGGCCCTCGCCAAACTCGGTCAGCATGGAGCTCTTGTACTTGGCTCCGCGCTGCTCAAATCCGGCGCCGAAGTCGCTCAGGTCGAGGCTGTTTTCGTTGTTGTCGTGGTGGTAGTTCGTGGTGTGGCCGGCGAACTGCGGGTAGGTAAAAGGCAGCTTGCCACTGGGGTTGGTTTTCCCGCTGATGATTTCGGCCAGGGCCGTGCCGCCGCCGTAGCCCGGCAGCCCCGCCCAAATGATGGCCGAAGTGCCCTCCGCCACCTGCCGGATGATGCTGGGCCGGCCCCCAATGAGCACCAGCACGGTGGGCTTGCCGCTGGCCTGCGCGGCCCGGGCCAAGGCTAGCTGGTCGTCGGGCAGGGTGAGGTCCGAGGTGTTGCCCATGCCCTCGGTGTAGGGGCGCTCGCCCAGGGCCAGCACTACAGCGTCGGCCCGGCGCGCAGCGGCCGAGATGCTGGCTAGTAGCGACTTGCCCGCCGCGTCGCGGTACGGAATCGTTTCCACGGTGGCCTGCGGGTACTCGCGGCGCAGGGCTTC
Source organism: Hymenobacter glaciei (assembly GCF_039539585.1). Taxonomy (NCBI): domain Bacteria; kingdom Pseudomonadati; phylum Bacteroidota; class Cytophagia; order Cytophagales; family Hymenobacteraceae; genus Hymenobacter; species Hymenobacter glaciei. The sequence continues at coordinate 27,965 of NZ_BAABDK010000032.1, forward strand.
TACCAAGGTTGGTACGTCTTTCGGGTAAGCCGCTTCGGGGCGGCCCTGCCAGGCCAGCGTCCAGCCGCCGCACAGGTTGGCGCGCGACTCGGCCGAGGGGCCTACTACCAGCAGGCGCTTCACGCGGGCCGGGGCCAGAGGCAGCATGTTCTTGTCGTTTTTCAGCAGCACCACTGCTTCGCGGGCGGCGGCCGTGGCCTGCAGGCGGAGGGCCGGGTCGCCGATGCGGTTCAGGCGGTCGGCGCGGGGCATGGGGTTGTCAAACAGGCCGATGTCGTCCTTCATCTGCAGTACCCGACCGGCCGAGAGGTCGATGCGGGCCTGCGTAAGGCGGCCTTCCTGCACCAATTCCTTCACAATGCGGCAAAAGGTGGTGGTGTAAGGCGTCATGGCCATGTCCACGCCCGCATCAATGGCCATCCAGGTAGCTTCCTTTTCGTTGGCGGCTACTTTCTGAATCCTCACCAGGCGAATGATATCCTCCCAGTCGGTCACAGCCACTCCTTTAAAGCCCATCTGCCGCCGCAGCAGGTCGGTCAGAATGGCTTTGGAGGCGTGCACGGGCTCGCCATTGATTTCGCCCGAGTTAATCATGATGGATTTCAGGCCGGAATCGATTGCGGACTGAAACGAAGGCCGGAAGAACTCCTGCAGCCGCTGGTCGGGAATGAGGGCATTGGTGCGGTCCCAGCCATTGCGCGGGTCGGAGTAGCCCAAAAAGTGCTTGCCGCAGCCCGCTACTTTGTAAGGGGCAATCTCGGTGTTGGTTTGCAGCTCCTTCACGAAAGCGGCGCCCAGCGTGGCCGCCACCAATGGGTCCTCACCGTAGGTTTCGTAGAAGCGTGGCCAGTACACGTTTACACCTAAGTCGAGCACCGGGGCAAACACCCAATGGTGGCCCAGGTCGGCCGACTCCAGGACGGTAGCGCGGGCCGTTTGGCGGGCCAGCTCGGGGTTGAAGGTGGCCCCGAGGTTGATGTTGTGCGGGAAAATAGCCGTGCCACTCACGTAGCTGGCTCCGTGCATGTGGTCGATGCCGTAGATGATGGGGATGTGCAGCCGCGACTCGCGCATGCTGATGCGCTGCAAAGCGGCGGAGTAGCGCACCCACTGGGCGGCTGGCACCGCCTCCCCGTTCAGAAACGAGCCAATATGAAAATTCCGGACCAGCTGGGCGGCTTTTGCCGAGTCCAGCATCACGTCCTTTTGCACCCCCGAAGCATTGATGGCCGTATTGGCCAGCTGGGTCATCTGCCCGATTTTCTCTTCCAGCGTCATCTGGGCCAGCAGCTGCTGCACCCGCGGGCTAAAGGTGGCTGCTGGCAAATCGGTTGTAGCGGTGGCGGCAAGGTTGGCTGCGGGGGCAGCAGTGGCCGTTGCGGTGGGGCCACTCCCAGGTACGGATGCCCGCTGGCAGGCGGCCAGCCCAAGGCCCGCTACTAGTAAGGAGTAGCAAGCAGTAGCCAGGCGAATTGGGGCCAGCCGATTCGAAGCGCGAAAGCCAAGAAAAGAAGAAAGAATAGAACCAGACACAGCGTACAGAATGGGAGTTGTGGCCCAAATGTAGAAGCGTGTGTTTGGCAAAAGCAAGCAATAAAATGCGCTCTATAGCCCGTAAAAGGCGTTTTTGTGGTTTGTGCACCTGTGGGCTTTACGCTTGCTGCACACGTGCGGTAGGGCGGTAAATAGCCCTGTAGTTCTGGCAGACGGTTTTTAGGTTTTGTAGTATCAGGCTAAAAAACAATGAAAAAAAAGCATTGTTTTAGCAAAATAAAATCTAAAACCGCAGGCCTTCCCTGTTAGCCGACGCTATTATGGGATGTCCCTACTGTTCAGCCCGAACAACTCCATCGGGTATTCCACAAACGTTACCGGGGATTTGCGGCCACTTCATCCTGGGCCTCGGTCGTTTCCAGGTCGGCTGTTTCAACCTCGGCCGTGGCATCGAGCAGCACATGCGTCCAGGGTTCGCCCTCTTCGTAGTCGGGGGCCTGGCGGCGGCGCTGTAGGGCCCCCAGCACCTTCTGCGCAAAGGCCCAGCTGGTAGCCGGGCGCAGCTCCAGCACGCGGGCCAGCTCGGCCGGTGGGTAGTTGCCGCGGTGGGCGTGCAGCAGGAACACCGCATAGAGGGCCTTCACAATCGAGAACTTACACTTTTGCAAGAGGGTGCCCGTGGTGGCCGACTCTACGTAGCGGCAACGGGTGCAGCGGCGGGCGTAAGGCTCGCGGGCCTCACAGCTTTTCTCGTGGCCGCATTTGCGGCAGCGGTAGGGGTGTTGCGCCCACTTCAGGTCGGCCAGGTAGCGTAGGCAGGCATCCTTGTCGGGGTATATCTGGCTGAACTCGCCAAAGTCGACTTCCCGGGCCTCGATGCGGGCTGCCTTTTCGGCGTGCAGGTCGCGGCTCAGCTCCCGGTTAAGGTTGGCGATGGCGTCGGACTGCAACGCCAGCAGGCCGTTGGCTTCGAGCAGCTCCCGGTTCTGGGTTGCCACGGTTTCGTGCTGGCGGCGTAGCTCGGCCGTGCGCTCGGCTACCTGGGCTTCGAGCTCGGTGTTGAGTTGGTCTTTCAGCAGCTGGTTCTCGTGCAACTGCTCTACCAGCCGGTTCTGGGCCTGGTGTTTCTTGCGCATCTGCTTCAGCAGCCGCTGCTGCGAGAGCAGGGTCAGGTCCATCAGGCCCTTCAGCTTCTCGCCCAGCGCGTAGCTCAGAATCACGACTTCGAGCACGAAGGCGGCGTTCAGGCTATACACTGTGTAGGCGTTGTTATAGAAGTCGATGCCCAGCTTGCGGGAGATGAGGAAGGTGAGGCTGATGGCTACCAACGCCTGCGCCAGCAACAGGTAGCGGGCCGGCCGCAGCCCCGTGCGGTACGCCTGCCAGCCGGCGTAGTACAGCAGCCCATACGGCAGCAGGTACAGCCAGAAGCTAAAGCCCGAATGCACCATGCCCACATCGAGCACCAGCAGCGCCGCGCTGCCCCCCAGCACCCAACGCCCCAAGCGGTGCAGGTGTGGCAGGCGCGAGGCCGTGTCGAGAAACCGGCTGGCGTAGGTGCCAAACGTGAGCAGCAGCAGCACCGGCGCCGCCGCCCCAATAAAGTGGTTAAAGCCCGGCGCGTTCGGCCACAAATACTGGAAGCCCAGGCCATCCTCCGACAAAAACAGCAACGCCCCGCTCAGCACGTAAAGCACGTACAAGATGTAGGTGCTTTCCTTCAAAAAGAAGTAGAGGATGAGGTTGTAGAGCACCATGATGAGCAGGATGCCATAGAAGATGCCAAGCAGCCAGTACTGCAACGAAAGTTCCGGAATAAGGCCCGCCCCGCTGTGCACCATGGCCCGGAAGCTGGTGCGCGTGTCGGAATGCAAGCGCAGGTAGTAGGTCACCGTCTGGCTGGGCCGGGGCGGCAGGTCGAACAGAAAGTTTTTGTAGGGGTGCGGCCGGGTGGCAAACGAGCGGTTGGCCCCGGTGGCCACACTGTCGTACAGGGTAGCACTGCCGGGCCGGGGCCGGTAGAACATGGCCTGCCCAATGTGCGAGTCGTAGAGTTCGAGGTACCAGGCATCGGACTCGATGGGGGCGTGGCGTACCGTTAGGCGCAGCCAGTAGGTGCTGCCCGGGTGTTGGATGTTGGCTGGCTGCCCCGAGCCGCGCAGCCGCCGAAACCGGGTGGTCCAGGCCGGACTGCGGATATCGGCCAGCGTGAGGCGGCCGGTCGGGTCTTCCAGAATGCTGTAATAATTGTCGTCGAGGTAGATTTCGGCCTGGCTCGGATACACGGCCAGCGTGTCTTCGGGCAGGACGGCGCGGGCGGGCAAGGCCAGTAGCACCAGCAGCCAGCCAAGCAGCCACTGGCGCGCAAACGTGCTGGAATAACCCACCAGGGGCCGGGTGGTCACAACAGACTGTATCCCGCGCTTTTGCAATTGAGTGAGTAACCACATACGGCCCCTAAAATACAACAGTCCGCCCAGCAAATAGCCTGGCGGACTGTTGACGGAGCATAACCGCTGCTAGAGACGGAACTGGGCGCTGAGTTTTATCCCAAAGTTTTGATGCTCGAGGTGACGGTCATCAATAATGGGCGGCTGGTCGCGGTAAGTAAGCCGGTGCAGGAAATCGACCCGGATAAACTTGAAGATGTTCTCAATGCCGTAGCCCACCTCAATGTAGGGTTGCCGGATGGTGGGGGGCAGGTAGCTGGAATTGCCATTGGCGCGCCGGGCCCGGTCAGAAAGATTGCCGTAGAGGATGTTGGCGGTGCCGACCAGCCGCCAGTTCAGCGCACGAATCCCGGGAATGGCATTCAACAGCAAGCCTTCAAAGTGCTGGTCGAGGCGCAACGACGCCGAGCGGTCGGTCACAAACTCGAAGTAATTCATCAGGTTAAAGGCGTTGGCGTTATAGAAGAGCGTTTGATTGCCCAATGGAGCCCGTAGGATGATGTAGGGCAAGGCCGACGGAATGTAGTTGGCCTCGACGCGGTAGCCGAGCCGGCCAAAATAGCCCACCGATACGCTGTGGGTCACAGATAGGTTGAACTTATGATACGTGTTCTGGCCCCGGAACCAGTTGACGGAGCCCAGCGTGTAGCGGAAGTTGAACACCGGCCAACGCTTCAGGCCCACGGCGCGCCGGCGGTTTTCGCTTTGCACCAGGGTCTCGTCGGGCGCGTAGCGCGACTCCGAGACTACTTCATTCAAACGAAGAATTTCGGAGGGCGGCGTATCGGTTGGACCACTAGAGGGTGGCACTCCAAGCGGAAATAGCGGGTCGATGTACTGGTAGCGTGCCGTCAGGGTCTGGGTGAAGCCGTGGAACAAATCGCGCTGTACACTCAACGATGCCAGGTTGCGCACCACCGGGCGCTGGAAGCGGCCCCAGCGCGAGGCAACCACAAAAAGGTTGTTGTTGTTGTTATCGAGAAAATCGTTGTCGAGCAGCGCAACTTGCTCCACATCGTGCTTGAATTCCGCCGAAAACACTGTCCAGTGCCGCCGCTCAGCAATGTAGCTCTCGCGCACCCCGTACTTGAACCGGCCATCCTTCGTGCCATAGGCCACGTAAGCCTGCGTCAGCCAATCGCGGCTGATAAGCGGCGTGGTGCGGAAGCCGAAACGGATGCGGTCGCCCTCGAAATCGTTGTGCGCGTAAATGGCTGAAATTGGTCCGAAATCGAGCTTTCCTACGCGCTTATAGCCGTTCACTAGCAAGTCGACCCAGTCAAGCAAATTGCGCACTGAGGGCAGCGATTTGGCCGAATCGAGCACGGCAAAAGTCTGCCGCTCGCTCAGGCTCAGAGTGTCGGGCCGGTGCGTATCGAAATAGCCGCCGCCGCCGCCCTGCGGCAGCCCGGCGGCGGGGCTTTCGGTGGTGGGCTCCATCAGCGACGATACAATGGGCTGGTCGTAAAAGCCGGATTCGTCGTGCAGCTTATTGCGCAATAAGTTGCTGCTCACCGTTGTGTAGCGGACCAGCATGGCCGCCTGCTTCTCCGAAGGCCGCACGCTGATGAGCAGCTTGGTGCGCACCGGCAGGCCGGGACCGTCGGCGGGTGAGCTTAGCTCCTGGGTCACGCGCAGGTCGTTCACGAAGTTGATGTTGGCTTCGGGGCTGGCCACCAGGTCGGCGCGGCGCAGGGCGTAGCCTTCTTGGGTAATCCAGATGGTGCCTTTAAAGGCCAGGTCGTGGCTTCGTTTGGGCGTCACGGCAATCTTGTAGCAAAAATCCTTGCCCACAAATACCGAGTCCTGCAGGTCGTAGTCGTAAGTACCGCGTCCGCCTTCGGCAATGGGCGAGATGAAGTCTTTGCCCAACACGTTCTGCCAATTGGGGTAGAAGTCGAAGTTCTGGAAATTCGAGCCCAGCATCTGCGATAGCACCGAACCCTCGCGCGGGCCCACGCCGCGCATTTGCTTGTGCAGCAGGTCTTCGCGGCGGCGCAAGGGGCTGTTGCGCTGGTACACCCGCGAGCCTACCTCGGAGGCGAATATGGGCAGCGGCGCGTCGGCATCGCCCACGGCCGAAGCCCCCTGGCGCACGGCCAAAGCCCGGATGTCGCGTATCGCCTTGCGCTTGTTGAGCGCGGCCGGCAGGTCAATCAGGCTGATTTCGATGCGGTTATACGAATCATACTCCGCCGCTTTCAGGGAAAGGCGCTCGTTTTGGGGTTTGTGGCGCTGCACTTCGCGCAGAATGCGAAAGGCCGGGTTCTCGGGCTGGCGCGAGCTCACGAAGACTTCGCCCAGGGTAACGCCACCGGTTTTCATCCGGAACAGCACCGATTGCACGGCCGCGTCGCTGAGCTTGCGGCGCTGGGTGGCAAAGCCAATGGCGGAAACCGCGAGCGAGTCGGGCGTACCCGTCACAGCCAGCTTGAACTTGCCATCGGCATCGGCCGTGACGCCGAAGCTGGTGCGCGGCACGAAGATGGACGCAAATGGCACCGGCTCGCCATTTGTCGCTTCCACTACCTGGCCGCTGATAACGATACGCTGAGCAGCAGCTGGCAGTACGACAAGGCACAGCAAGAGCAGCGGAGCAAGAAATTTCATATGGTGTATAAAAGAACCAAATGCCGAGAATAAGTAGGGAAGGTCCGGCAAATTACGCAAAGCCCAACCCGCTTTAACTAGTTCCGTGCCGTTTTTTTTAAAAATAACAATGGTAATTTTAAACCCTTGTCCGCCTTAATTGTCGTGCCTGGCCGAGTGACGCTAATTGCTCGGTGAAGGGCGGTGCAGGCTATCCAGGACTTGGTGAGGGAGGACTCACCAAACGGCTGAAATTAGTGTATTCAACCAGATGGCCGTGGCCATTACTAGTGCGCGGGCGGGGCCCAGGTCGAGCAACAGCCCGCGCGCCGCGCTCATGCTATCAGTGAAGTGGATTATTTCTTCTACAATAGCAGAGCCGGCCAGCCGGGTGCCGTCGGGTAGGCACACTTTTAGGGGTAGCGCTAGAGTAGCAACAGAAATTATCGCTAGGCCGATTCGCCGAGCGACGTTTCCCGATTTGTTACGGTGCGTAGCGGGCGTAATTGACCTGCCGCAATGGCCTCATGCAGTGTGCAATCGTAGCGGCCCAGCATGTTGACGTGTTCATCTCAAAAACTGCAGGGGCACAGCTGTACGGCGCACCCGAGTTGGGTGTCGCAACGGCGATAATTGGCCAGGAGCCGGATGTCCTGTGGGCTGAGGTAGAAGAAACGGGTCATTTGCTCCGGGCTGGGGGCGGCGTGGTAGCGCCCATAGCGGGCGGCTTGCTCGTCACTCAGAAACGCTACTGGCATCGGAGGACTTGTGGTTGTTGTGGAAAGTCAGCAGTGCGGAACAAGAGGTCTTAGCGCATGCCTGCGCCTGTGTACAACGGCAGTGAGGTTGGTCGCCTTCCTTTTGGCAATTCAGAGCGGCCAACCTACTTGCCTATCACTCGGCCCGCAGGCTCAGCACGGGGCTGCGGCGGGCCGCGCGCCAGGCCTGCACGCTTACCGTGAGCCAGGCAATGAGCAACGCCCCCATGCCGGCCGCCGCAAAGTACCACCACTGCCACGCCACGCGGTAGGCAAAGCCTTCCAGCCACCGCTGCAGTAGCAGGTAGCTGAGGGGCAGCGCCAGTACGATGGCCACGACGACCAGCCGGGTCAGGCTGCTGGTCAACAACCAGACGATACCCAGCTCACTCGCGCCCAAGGCCTTGCGGATGCCGATTTCCTTGCGCCGCCGCTCGGCCGTGAAGGCAGCTAACCCCAGCAGGCCCAGGGCGGAAATGAGAATGGCCAGCCCGGCGAAGTAGCGGGCGAGCACTGCCACCCGCCGCTCGGCCACGTATTGCGCCTGGTAGTCGGTATTCAGAAACGTGTAGTCGAGCGTAAAGCCGGGGTTGTAGGCGGCGTACAGTTGCTGAAGCCGCGCAATCGTGGCCTGCTCCGCATTGGGCTGGAGTTTCACTAACACCGTGTTAATCTGGGGGTCGAGCTTGAGGAGTAGGGGTTTGATTTTTTCGTGTAGCGACTCGTAGTGGAAGTCGCGGACCACGCCCACGATGCGGGACCCGTCGAGCCGTTGGCCCACGGGGTCCGGCATCCCCAGGCCGGCCACCAGGACCTGGTTGACGAGGATGGCAGCGCTGTCGGCGCGGAACTGCGGCGCAAAGCTGCGGCCGGCTACCAGGTGCAGGCCCATTGTTTCCACCAGGTCGTAGTTGACCAGCATCGTCGCTACTGGCAGGCGCTTCCCCTGCCAGCTCATCTCGGTGACGTAGCGCCCCCCCAGGAAGCCGCCCAAGACGCTGGATGCCTGCACAACGCCGGGCAATTTCTTCACCTCACTCAGAAAGGCTGTCTGCTGACGCGCCGCCTTGCCGCCCGTATCAAAGCGGAGCACGTGCGCTTTGTCGTAGCCCAGCGGTTGGCGCTGCAGAAACGCCAGCTGCGCGTTGACGACCACCACGGCCACGATGAACAGCACCGAGAGCGTGAACTGCACCACGACCAGTCCCTGCCGCGTCCACACGTCGCCGGCCCGGGTCGGCAGCTTGCCTTTCAGCACGGCCGCCGGCTGGAACCCCGACAGGTAGAACGCGGGGTAACTGCCCGCCAGCAGCCCCGTACCCAGCGCCAGAGCCAAGCCGGCTCCCACCAGCTGCGGCTCCCACCGCAAGGCCAGGGGTTTGCCCGTCAGCGCGCTGAACTGTGGGAGCACGAGCTGCACCAGCCCCACGGCCACGACCAGGGCCAGCAAGGCCATCACCACGGATTCGGTCAGGTACTGCCCCACCAGCGCGGCGCGGCTCGCCCCCAGGGCCTTGCGAATGCCCACTTCCTTGACCCGCCGCGAGGCCTTGGCGGTGAACAGGTTCATGAAATTGATGCTGGCAATCACCAGAATGAGCCCGGCAATCAGGGCGAATAGCCGTACGTAGGCAATGCGCCCCCCGGTGGCGACGCCGTTTTCGTAGGTGCCGTGCAGGTACCCCGCCGAGAACGGCCGCACAAACAGCGTGCGCCCCCGGGCCGGGGCCTGCGCGCTTTTGGTTTTCAGCAACCCCGCCAGCTTGGCTTGAAACTGCGCGGGGTCGGCCCCCTCCTTCAAGGCCAGGTAGGTGTTGAAGGGGCCGTCGTCGTCCCACTTGATGGTTTCGCTCATCTGCATCTGGTCTTTGAACGAGGCAAATGGCAGCACACAGTCAAATTGCTCGGACGAGTTGCGGGGCACCCCGGCAAACACCCCGGCCACCAGGCAGGTCTGCTTTCGGTCGGCCATTTGCCATTCCACGGCTTTTCCCAGGCTGTTCTGCGGCGTCTGGAAGAGCTTGGTGGCCAGGGCCTCGGAGAGGACAATGGCATCTTTATCGTGCAGCACCGTGGCGGGGGTGCCTACCAGCAGGGGGTAGGAAAACAGCTGAAAGAAGGCTGGGTCCGCGTATTTGGCGACGGCATTCAGGTGCTGGCCGCCCACCGCCAGCGTGAACGCGGGGAAAAACGGGACCGGCGTGGTGGTGGCCACGAATTCAATCTCCGGCATTTCCCGCCGTAAGGCCTCGGCCAGCAGCGGCACGGTGCCGGTTTGGGTCTCGATGCCGGCGGCCGTGCGGCGGTTTTCCAGTACCTGATACAGCCGGCCGTCCAGGGCGTGGTAGCGGTCGAAGCTGCGCTCGTCGCTTATCCACAAGTAGATGAGCAACGCGCAGGCCAGGCCGGTTGAGAGGCCAATCAGGTTGATGAAGAACGTGCTTTTGAACCGCTTAAAGTTGCGGTAGAGGAGCAGCAAGGGATAGGGAAGCATGGGCAAAAAAGGGGCAGGCGGTTAGAATTGGCTGCGGCTGTTTTCCAGCACCACCTGCCCGTCGAGCAGGCGGATGACGCGCCGGGCGTACCGGGCGTCGTGCTCGGAGTGCGTGACCATGAGCACAGTGGTGCCCGCCTCATTCAGCTCGGTGAGTAGCCCCAGCACGTCGTGACCACTGGCCGAGTCGAGGTTGCCGGTGGGCTCGTCGGCCAGCAACAGCGGTGGGGCGTTCACCACGGCGCGGGCCACGGCCACGCGCTGCTGCTGCCCGCCCGAGAGTTGCAGGGGAAAGTGGTTGCGCCGGTGCAGCAGCTGCATTTTTTCCAGCACCTGTTCCACCCGCTGCCGCCGTTCGGTGGCCCCCACGCCGAGATAGCGCAGGGGCAGCTCCACGTTTTCAAACACCGTCAGCTCGTCAATCAGGTTGAAGCTCTGAAACACGAAGCCCAGGCTGCGCTTGCGCAACTCGGCCCGCTGCCGCTCCGAGTAGCGGCTGGTTTCGGTGCCCAGCAGTTGCAGGCTGCCGCCGTCGGGCTGGTCGAGCAGGCCCAGCAGGTTGAGCAGCGTCGATTTGCCGCAGCCCGAGGGGCCCATGATGGCCACAAATTCCCCCTGCTCCACCGTCAGCGAGACGTGGTTCAGGGCTTTGGTTTGCACCTCCTCGGTGCGGTACACCTTTTCCAGGTTTTCGGTCTTAATCATGAGGTTTATCTTTTTATGTTCACGTAGTTACTGGGCTACCTATGGCTGGCGGTTATCCAGCACCAGTTCCTGTTGGTCGGCGTAGCCTTCGTAGCTGGACGTTACGACCCGGTCGCCGGGTTGCAGGCCGGCCAGCACTTCGTAATAGTCGGGGTTCTGCCGCCCCAGCCGGATGGCTACCCGTTGGGCACGGGTGCCGTCGGCCCCCAGCTTGAATGCCCAGTTGCCCACGGTTTGCTGGTAAAAGCCGCCTTTTGGCAGCAGCACCGCCGGGGCCTTTGCGCTCAGCGCCAGGCGGATGGGCAGGGTCTGGCCCCGCCGCAGGCCCGGTGGCGAGGCACCGGTAAAGGCCAGGTCGATTTGCAGGCCTTTGGCCACTTGGGTGAAGATTTTGGTCACGCGCAAGGCATACGCCTGGCCCTCCACCACCACTTCGCCCACCTGACCGGCTCCGATGCGGGCAATGTAAAACTCGTCCACTGCGGCGTGTAGTTTCACGCCTGCCAGCGCATCAATCTGCCCCAGGCGCTGGCCCCGCGTTTTGGCCTCGCCCACTTCCGCGGCCAGCGAGCTGAGCCGCCCGCCGACCGGGGCCCGCAACAGCAGGTCGTCCAGCTTGCGCCGCATCAGGGCCAGGTTGCTGGTCATGCGCCGCACCGATTCCTGCATGGTGCCCAGCTGCTGCTGCATGGCCACCGAATCCTGCCGCAGGGTTTGCTGCGTGAGCTGCCGCCGGCGCAGCTGGTAGCGGTAGGCGTTCTGGGTCTTCAAGTAGTCTTGCCGCGCAATCACCTGCTGGTCGTACAGCACCTGGTTGGTATCAAACACCCGCCGGGCCTCGACCAGCTGGAAGTCAATGTCTGCCAGCTGATTTTGGCGCAGGATGCGGTTTTGCAGCAATTGGTTGCGGGTGTTGCGCAGGTTGTTCATCAGGTCATAGACAGCCGTTTCGCGGTTCACCATTTCCAGCTGCAGGTCGGGATTGGCCAGCCGCAGCAGGGGTTGGCCCACCGTCAGGGTCGCGCCTTCTTCCACCAGCACTTGCTGCACCGTGCCGGCTTCCGCCGCGTCCAGGTACACGGTGCGCAGCGGCTGCACCACCCCGTCGATGGCCGTAAATTCCTGAAAATTACCCCGCGTAACGTGACTGATGGTCAGCCGGCTGGCCGCGACGTGCAACCGTTGGCCCGGCCGGGGCCAATAGATGCTGGCCACTCCCGTACCCGCCAGCACCAGGGCCCCCAGCCACCACCAGCGGGCGACAACTGACCATCTTTTCTTCGGTATCGGGATATCCATTCGGTTCGGCGCAGGAAATAGTAGCAAAAAACTATTGACCGGAGGTGCCAAGAACGGTGCCTTGCTCACAAATACTTGCTAATCAGCAATATATTTTCAACTCCTGGTTGTCATATGCTGCCGAGCGTCCGGTTCTGATGCAGTCGACCGTCCGGTTCTGATACAGTTCGAATCTATTGACGGGCAGAAAACGGCCTGGCCGACTGAAATCCAGTATTTTCCGAGGTCTGCACGGTTTATGTGGCCTGGGTTGGGAAGGGTACCTGCCAGACCCGACTTTTACGTTTTACCAAGCCACTTTTCATGATTCTTAAGCACGCCCGCATACTGGTAGTGGACGACGAGCCCGACGTGCTGTTCGCCCTCAAGCTGCTGCTCAAAACCGAGGTGCGGGAAGTCGTAACGGAGAAAAACCCGGAGCTGCTGCTCTCCCTGCTTCGCCAGCAGCACTTTGATGCCGTGCTGCTCGACATGAATTACCGCAGCGGCCAGGCGACGGGCAATGAGGGCTTCTATTGGTTGGGCCGCATCCGGGAGCACGACCCCACGACGGCCGTTATTCTGCTAACGGCCTATGGAGATGTACGCACGGCGGTGCGCGCCCTCAAAGCCGGCGCTACCGATTTCCTGCTCAAGCCCTGGCACAACGACCAGCTGTTGCAAACGCTGGCCGCCGCCCTCCAACCTAAAACCGGTAGCAGCCCCAAAAAACAAGCCGGGCCGGCCGTTACTACGCTACTGGGAGAGTCAGCCGCCATGCAGGACGTGCGGGCCATCATCGAAAAAGTCGCCCCGACCGAAGCCAACGTGCTGCTACTGGGCGAGAACGGCACCGGTAAGGAATTGGTCGCCCGGTCCCTGCACGAGCAGTCGCGCCGTGCCGCCCGGCCCTTCGTGGCCGCCGATGTGGCCGCGCTCAGCGAGGGGTTGTTTGAAAGCGAGCTGTTCGGGCATACCAAGGGCGCGTTCACGGATGCCCAGGCCAGCCGCGTGGGCCGGTTTGAGGCGGCCACCGGAGGAACCTTGTTTCTGGATGAGATTGGCAACATTGGCCTGCCGCAGCAGGCCAAGCTGCTCACGGCCCTGCAAAACCGCCAGGTGGTGCCCGTTGGGAGCAACGTACCCGTACCGGTGGACATCCGGCTGCTGTCGGCCACCAACGCCCCGTTGCACGCCCTGGTAGCCCGCGGCACGTTTCGCCAGGACTTGATGTACCGCCTCAACACGGTTGAAATCACGCTGCCGCCCCTGCGCGAACGGGCCGACGACGTGCAGCTGTTAGCTCAGCACTTCGCGCAGGTGTACGCCGCCCGCAACCGGCAACTCGTGCCGGAATTCAGTGCCGCTGCGCTGCGCAAGCTCCGGGAGCATCCCTGGCCCGGCAACGTGCGGGAATTGCAACACGCCGTGGAGCGGGCCGTTATCCTGGCAGTTGGCCCCGTGCTGCTTCCGGCCGATTTCTCGTTTCGGAACCCCGAATCAGCGGCTGCTTCCGCAGCGGCGGCGACCGTGGCTGAGCAGCCGCTGCCGTTGCTGGAAGTAGAAAAAAACACCATCCAGCAGGCCATCGAGCGCCACCAGGGCAACCTCACCAAAGCGGCCAAGGAGCTGGGCCTCACCCGCACCGCCCTCTACCGTCGGCTCGACAAGCATGATATTTAATCGCTTGGACGTGCGCCTGCTGGGGCGGTTGGTACTGCTGGTGGCCGCGTTAGCCGCGGGCGGGTACGCCACGCAGCACCACGCCTACGGGCTGGCCCTGGGAGCACTGGTGCTGCTGCTAGTCCTGGTGCTGGACCTGGCCCGCTACCTGACGCGCGGCCAGCAGGCCCTGGCCGACTTTACCCTGGCCCTGAAGTACCGGGATTTTTCGCGGCAGTACCCGGCGCAGTCCGCCCCGGCATCGCTGCGGCCCTTGCACGCGGCCTTCAACCAGGTCAACGACACGTTTCGGGAGTTGCGGGCCGAGCAGGAAGGGCAGTTTCAGTACCTGCAAACCATTCTGGCGCTGCTCGATACCGGCATCGTGTCCTACGACGCGGCGGGCAATGTGGCCTGGGTAAACGAAGCGTTTAAACAGACGCTGCACCTGCCGTACCTGAAAAACATCCAGGCGCTGCAATCCCGGCAGCCGGTCCTGTACGAGGCCATCTGCCGGGCACTTCCCGGCCAACCTGTGGTGGTGAAACTGACGGTGGGTCTCCAAACGGTGCAGCTGCTCGTGTCAGCCACCCAGTTTAAGCTACAGGGCGAAGCGTTTACCCTCCTGGCCTTTAAAAACGTGAGCCAGGCCCTGGCGGATACCGAAACGGCTGCCTGGCAGCAACTGCTACGGGTCATGACGCACGAAATCATGAACTCGGTCGCCCCCATTGCTTCACTGGCGGATTCGTTGGGCCGTCACGTGCAGCACGCCCGGCAGCAGGAAGCCTCCGCCGAATTGCTCGACGACGTGGGCACGGGCATTCGCATCATCCAGCAGCGCAGCGAAGGGCTGCTGCGTTTCGCCCAAGTGTACCGGGACTTCAGCACCCTGGCCTCGCCGCAGCGCACCACCCTTTACGTGCAGGAATTGCTACAGGCCACCCGGCAGCTACTGGCGGAACAGCTGGCGGTGCAAGGCATCGAGGTCGCCCTCAGCGTCCGGCCCGCGCACCTCACCCTGCACGCCGACGGCCACCTGCTGGAGCAAGTGCTCATCAATCTGTTGCTCAATGCGGCGCAGGCAGTCACCCAAACCCCCAACCCGTGCATTAGCCTGCGGGCCTGGGCCGATGAACAGGAACGCGTGGTGATTGAGGTGAAAGACAACGGGACCGGTATTACCGCCGACGTGCTGGATAGCATCTTTATCCCCTTTTTCACCACCCGTCCCAACGGTTCTGGGATTGGGCTGAGCCTGGCCAAGCAAATCATGCAGCTGCACCAGGGCAGCATTCAGGTCCAGTCTGTAGAGGGAGCCGGCAGTGCGTTTCAGCTGTGGTTTTCCCCCTCGGCTCCTTTCCAGGAAAATGGACAAATTCTCTGTTAGAGCGGTTCTCAGGACGGTTTACGGTTTTTTTATTATCTTCTTGGCATGAAAGCGTATTCGTTGGATTTACGCGAGCGGGTGGCAGCAGCCTGTGGCGAGGCGGGACAGACCGTGAGCCAAGTGGCGGCCCGGTTCAGCGTCTCGGTTTCCTTTGTTGAGAAGCTCTTGCACCGCCAGCGCACGAGCGGTTCGCTGGCGTCCTTGCCCTTGCGCGGCGGGCCGGACCCGTTACTGGACGTGGTGGCCCGCGCCGAGTTGGGGGCCTGCCTGCGCTAGCAGCCCGACGCCACGCTAGACGAGTTGCGCGTGTGGGTGGCCGCGCTGGGCGGGCCGGCCGCGAGCCCGGCCACGATGGGACGGGCCGTGCAGGCGCTGGACTGGCGGCGAAAAAAAAGAGCGTCCACGCCGCCGAACGCGACTCCGAGCGGGTCGTAGCCCTGCGGGCGGCCTTTGTCGAAGCCGTGCAAAGCGAAGATTTCAGTTGCTTCAAGTTCGTGGACGAGACGAGCACCAACCTGACGTACTGCCGGCGCTACGCCCGCGCCCCCGGCGGGCAGCGCGCCCGCCAGGCCACGCCGCTGCACGGCGGGCCGAACGTGATGCTGGTGGCGGCCCTGACCCCAACCGGCCTGCAAGCGGCCATGACCGTGAGCGGGGCCGTCAACGGCGACGTGTTTGCCGCTTACCTCGAGCAGGTGCTCGGCCCCACGCTCGTGCCCGGCGACGTCGTGGTGCTCGACAACCTGCCGGCCCACAAAGTGGCCGGCCTAGCCCAACGCGTCGAAGCCCACGTGGCCCGCCTGCTGTACCTGCCGCCCTACTCGCCCGATTTCAACCCCATCGAACTCGCCTTCAGCAAGCTCAAAACGTGGCTGCGCACGGTCCAGGCCCGCACCCGCGAGGCCCTGGAGGCCGTCATCCAAGCCGCCACCGACTGGATAACCGAACAGGACGCGAAAAGCTGGTTTGACCATTGTGGCTACCACGTACACTGACCTGAGAACCGCTCTAAGTGTCAGGGGCTGCTTCCATACTGCCACCGATAGGGACAGCTAAAAGCGTTAGGTACCGGTAAATGGTGGCCCAGCCGACACCGAGGAGTTGGCCGATTTCGGTCGCGGTCTTGTCCGGCTGCGGGTAAAGGGTTTTCGCGGCCTGGGCTTTGGAAAGGGCCTTCTTGGAGAGGCCTTTGGGCCGCCCTGGCGCCCTCGGGCCCGCGCCGCCGTCAGGCCGGCTTTGGTACGTTCGCGGCTAATGTCGCGCTCAAACTCAGCCAGGGAAGCGAATAGGTTAAACATGAGTCGGCCCTGGGACGTGGTAGTATCCAGGTGGTCATTTAAGCTAACGAAGTGCACGCCGGCGTCATACGAATGCCAGCCCACAGCGCAACGTACCAGCTAACAAGACAGCAGTTGACAGTAGATGGCTTGGTAAAGACAGGCTCACACGCTAAAAATCCGTGATTTCTGCGTGAAGTTCAGGAACCTACGCTATACCTCCACCTTCAGCGTGGCCGGCGCTTTCGTCACCTCAAACAACTCGCCGTGGGGCACGATGGTTATCTGGCCGTATTCCTGCAGCAGCATTTTGTAGGCCGCTGCCACCGGCCGAGGCTTGCGGTCGAGGTCGAACAGGCCACAGGGGTTCACGGTGCCTACTTTGCGCTCCAAGCCCTTGTCCCAGTCGAGCTGGTCGATGAGCGAGTACCAGGTAAAGCCCAGCACGGGCACGCCTTCTTTCCGCATGCGGAGGATGTTCACCCACTGCTTCCAGAGCCAGGTGGGCGCCTCTTTGGCTTCGAGCACGTTGGTTTCGGTGTGCATCACCGGCTTTTTGTAGCGTTGGTAGTAGTCGTGGGTGATGTTGTACCAGCCCAGCACGTCCATGCTGGTGCAGACTTCCCCATTCGGCAGCATAATTTTCTCGTTGCGGCCGTAGTAGTCGTTCCCCATCACCTGGTAGCCGGGCGGCTCGCCAGCCATAAACCACTCGTACTCGCGCCGTGTCATTCCGTTGTCGTACAGGTAGTTGAGTACGTCGCCTTCGGGGTGGTGCCCGTAGAGCAAGTCGAGGGAAGCAAAGCGCAGCTTGTTCTGCATCTGCACCGCAAACGTGTGCTCGGCACGCAGCTCGTGGGTGAACTCGGCCGACTCGCTTTGCACGATAATGCAGTCGGGCCGGTGCTTGGCAATTTGCTGCGTGCCCATGATGCTGGCCGCCACCAGGTGCTTCAGCGCGGTTACAAAGGCTTTGTCCGATTTCAGCTGCTCGTTCCAGACGCCATCCTTGGCACTCATCTTGGCCGTCACGTAAATCTCGTTCACCGGCGTGTAGTAGCGCACCCAGGGGTAGCGCTTGGCAACTTCCTCGCAATAAGCGGCGAAATGTACTGGTAGCTCCGGGTTCTGAAAATTGCCAATGAAATCGGGTACGCCGAAGTGCATCAAATCCAGAATGGGCGTGATTTCCAGGCGCTGCATTTCGGCCATCGCTAGGTCGGCAAACTCCCAGTCGTATTTCGTGGGGCTGAGCTGGATATTGTAGTAGGGCAGGCCGTAGCGCAGTACTTTCAGTCCCATTTCCTTCACCAGCGCGAGGTCCTCCTTGTACCGATTGTAATGGTCGCACTCGGCCAGTAGGTCGCGGCGGGTTTTGCCGTTATCGATGGTCGGGTAGCTACACTCGATGCCGGTGGCGAACATGAAATTATTGGGCAAACCTGTGGGCATGCCGTTGCCGTTGTGTCCGTTGGCGCCGCCAAACTGGTCGCCCTCGTAGTTACCGTCGCCGAAATGCTCTTTGATTTCTGTGAGAAAGGACTTCATGGGTTGGTTTTATAAAAAGCGTCATGCTGAGCGCAGCCGAAGCATCTCGCGTGCATCCACTAACTCATTCAGCTGGATTACTTCGGCACGCGAAATGCTTCGGCTGCGCTCAGCATGACGGTCAAACATTCCGCCACTACTTCAGGCTCTCCAAAAACTTGTCTGCCGTGCGCAGGCTCAGGGCCATAATCGTGAGGGCAGGGTTCACGCTGAGCGCGCTGGGGAAGGTGGAGTTGTCGGAGATGTACAGATTGGGCACATCGAAAGCGCGGCCGTTGGCGTCCACCACCGCGTCGTCGCCGCTTTTGCCCATGCGTGCCGTGCCGATGACGTGCGCATAGCGCTGAAATGACCAAATATCGGTGGCGCCGGCCGCTTCCCAAATGCCGCGCATCACCTTTTCGGCGTGGGCATTCATGCGCAGCTCGTTTTCCTGGGCGGTGAAGTGCAAGCGGGGTTTGGGTAAGCCACGCGCGTCTTTTTCTTCGGCCAACTCCATAAAGTTGTCGGCGTGCGGCAGGCAGTCGCCCAGAATGTTGATGCCGGCAATGTGGTTGTAGTTCCGCATGTAATCGCGCAGCTGCTGGCCCCAGTATTTGCGGCCCCGCGCTACCTGCCCGGCAAACGTCACGGGCATCACGCCGATGCTTTGCAGCAGGTAACCGCCAATGAAATCGGCCCCGGCTGGCCGGTGGGTATCCTGCGAAATCAGGCCGCCGGGAATGCCTTTGTTGGGCCGCACCTCGTCGGCAAACGTGCCCCACACCTGCAGGCCGGGGTGGGCCATCAGGTTGCGGCCTACCTGCCCACTGGTCAGGGCCAGCTCATTCAGTAGTAGCAGGCGCGGGGTTTCTACCGAGCCGCCACACAGGAAAAGGTGGCGGCAGCGTTGGCGCTTCTGCTCGCCGTTCTGGGTGTACACCACGCCCGTGATGTAGCCCCGGGCATCGCGCTCAATCTCGGTTACGAAGCTGTTGGGGCGAATATCCGCGCCGTGCTTCACCGCCAGCGGAATGTAGGTGACGTCCATGCTCGACTTCGCTCCGTTGGAGCAGCCCGCCTGGCAGAAGCCCCGGTTGGTGCAGGCCTCGCGCCAGCCCACGCCGGGTTGGTAGTAGCGAGCCGAAAGCGCCGCATTGGCCGCTGGCGAGGTCTTAATGCCCATTTTCGCCGCGCCCCGTACCATCAGCTGGGCGGCGCTGTTCAGCGGCAGCGGGGCCAGGGGGTAGCCTTTGGTGCGGCTGGGTCCCCAGGGGTAGGGCGTAGGGCCCGATATCCCAATAAACTGTTCTATCTCTTCGTAATACGGGGCCAGCTCCTCGTAGCTTACCGGCCAGTCTTCGCCCTGCCCAAAGTCGCGCCGGATGTGCAAATCGTCGGGCAGTGGGCGGGGGGTATAGGCCGTGTAGTGCAGCGTAGAGCCGCCCACGCCGGTGCCCGAGTTGTTTTTGCCCATGGCCAGCGGGTCGCGGCCCGCCGCCAGCCGCTCGTCGTTCCAGAACAGGAATTCCTGCGCTTTTTCGTCGGTGGCAAAGTCCTGCTCCGGGGTGTGCCAGGGGCCGGCTTCCAGGGCCACCACTTTCAGGCCAGCCATTGCCAAGCGGGCCAGCAGTGGCGCGCCGCCCGCACCCAGTCCTATCACCACGCAGTCGACTTCGTCGGCTTCGGGCTCGATGGCCTGGGGCTGCTCCTGGGGCGTATCGATGGCTACAGGAACCGGGGCAGGCTCGTCGGCGAGTAGTGCCCGCAGCAGCGGGTCCTGGATTTCGGTTTGGATGGGGCTGAGGACGCCTTCTTCGAGAACTTCTTCGTCGGACATGACGGGCAGTAAATGAGTAAATGAGTAATTGAGTAAATGGGCAGCGGAGGAGACAGTAGATGCGTAAAGGCATGCTTCCGAATTGAATATCAATTCCTCACGAAAGCCACTTTACTTATTTACACAGTTACTCATTTGCCATCGGCTCCCGGTCTTCTTTTTCGTTGAGCCCGATTTTCGTCCAGGCGGGCAGGTCGGCCATGCCCACGTAGCCAATTTCCTCCTGCGCCAGCGGGTGGGCGTAGTAAGTCTCGGTTAGCTCCGCCAGCATCTCCTCGAAAAAGCGGCCGGCATCCAGCGTAGCCCAGATAGCACCGGGCGGCGTGGAACTGGCCAGGGCCTGCAGCACTGCATCCTGCTGCCCGGCATGCAAGGCAGTGAAATCAGTTTGGAATAAGCCCTGCGCGATTTCCTGGATGCCGCCCAGGCCCAACCGGTAGGCTTCGCGGTCGGGCGGCAAGGCATCGTAGCGCCAGCCGTCGGCGCGGCCCTCGGCCAGGCGTTGGTCTACGGCCGGGGCCAGCGGAATGGGCTGCTCCGGCCGGTCGGGCTGCGGAAACAGGCGGGCGGCCACGGCTTCGAGCAGGGCGTAGGTTTCGGGCGCCAGAAACTGGGGCACGTAGGCCACGGGTGCATCGAGGCGGGCCTGCAGGGATGCACGGGTGGCTTCCGACACGTGCGGTGTGTCGAGCAGCGCGCGCACGGTGCCGTTGGGGTAAACAGGAACGGACATCAGAAAGAAGGGGCTTTGGCTTAAAGGGTGCCGTGCAAGACGGCTCAGCTAACAACTCCTTACGAGCAGAATCCTCCCAATGGTCGGGCTTAAAGCCCGTAATTTTATGAGCGACTCGCCACCTGTGCTACTTCAAGAGCATAATTGCGGCCATGGTTTCCAGGCCCTCCCAGAGGTTGCCCAGGCGGATGTTCTCGTTTTCGGCGTGCTGGTTGTTGTCGTAGTTCGCCACGGGCACCGTAATGGTCTGGGCCTGCAACTGCTGCTCGAATACATACAGCGGCAGGCTGCCGCCCATGGTGGGCAGCACCACCACGGGCTCGGCCACGGTGGTTTGCACGGCGGCAATAATCTGGCGGGCAATGGGCAGGTCGAGGCGGGTGCGCTGGGCATTGTAGCCGGGCTCGGCCTGCACGCGCACCAGCAGGGGGTAGCGGGCGCGCTCGGCGTCGGTGGGTTCAGCGCTCAGGACATGAAAGCCCTGCGCTTCGATGTGGCGCACCACCTTCTGCACCTGGCGCTGGGCGTCGTTGCCGGGCACCAGGCGCAGGTCCAGCACAGCCGACGCGGTGGTCGGAATCACGTTGGCGGCCTGGGCACCCACGTTGGCGCTTTGCATGCCGTTGATGTTGAGCGAAGGCTGGTTGAGCAGCTCCACCAGCGACTGGCCGGGGCCGTAGGCGCGGGCAAAGCCCAGCTCCTGCCGGATGGTTTCGTCGAGGTTGGGCACCTGGGCCAGGGCGGCTTTTTCGGCCGAACTCAGCGGCGTCACGTCGTCGTAGAAACCAGCCACGCGCACCCGGCCGGTGCTGTCTTCCATAGAGGCCAGCAGGCGGGTGAGCGCCAGGGCGGGGTTGGGGGCCCAGTTGCCGTAGTGGCCGCTGTGCAGGGGGCGGCGCGGGCCGTACACATGCAGGCGCATGTTCACGTCGCCGCGGGCACCAAATACCACCTGCTTGCGGCCCGACTGATGCACCGGCCCGTCGCAAATCACCCACACATCGGATGCTAGCCTGGCTTTGTGCCGAGCCAGAATCTCGGCCAGGTGCGGCGAGCCCCGCTCTTCTTCGCCTTCAAAAAAGAACTTCACGTTGACCTTCGGCCGCAGCTTGCTGGCCGTCAACGCCTCGTAGCCGCTCAGAATAGCCATTACCCCGGCCTTGTCGTCGGAAGCGCTGCGGGCGTACAACCGCCAGTCGGGGCTGAGCGGCTGGCCCGCAACGGGTGCGGCAACCAGCTGCCCGCCCCGGTCGAGAGGCCCACTGGCCAGTTGGGGCCGGAAGGGCTGCAAGCCCTCGCGCCACTGCGCTGGGTTCACGGGTTGGCCGTCGTAGTGCGCGTAGAAGATGACGGTGCGGGTGGCGCCCGGCACGCGCACCTCGCCAAACACCACCGGCGGCACGCCCGGCGTGGGCGCCGCCAACAGCTCAGCGGCAATGCCGCGCCGCCGCATCATGCCCTGTATAAACTGCGCCGTGCGCCGCAGCCCTGCCGTATCGGCTGCCACGTTGGGAATGGCCACCAGCTGCTCGAATTCGGCCAGCAAAGCGGCCTCGTGGGTTTGCCGGAACTGGCGCACCCGTTGCATGGGCGTATCGGCCGAGGCAGCGGCAACCAGTGTCAGGAAGGCCAGGGAAAGCAGGTTTTTCATGGCAGCAAGGTAATGGTGATTGCCGGGTTGGCTGGAAATGAAAAAAGCAGCCGACCCAGGGCCGGCTGCTTTTTGCTGGAAAACCAGTAAATGCTGCGCTTACTTGAACAGCGCCAGGGCCTTGATGAACGTTTGCGACACGCCCCAGGCCAGGGGCAGGCCCACTATCAGCCAGGCCAGCACGGCCGAGCCACCCGAGCCGGTGTCAGCGGCGTTGGCGTTGGTGGGGGAGTTCGATTGAGGAGTCATATCCGATGAATGAATTAGAGGTGAAAAGAAGGCTAGTGGCCCGCCGAAGCCGTGGTCACTTCGCCCTTAAAAGCGTACCGCTCGTTCACGGCCGTCACCAATAGGTTGGCGATGAAGCCGACCACCAGCAAGCCGGCCATGGTGTAGAACACGGTTTGGTAAGCGGCCGCGCCGGTCAGGCCCTTGGCCTTCTGCTGGTCGTGGAGGTAGTTCACCAACAGCGGCCCCAGCACGCCGGCCGTGGACCAGGCCGTGAGCAGTCGGCCGTGGATGGCGCCCACCTGCATGGTGCCAAACAAGTCGCGCAAGTACGCCGGAATGGTGGCGAAGCCGCCGCCGTACATGCTCAGAATCACGCAGCACACCACTACAAACAGCGTGAGCGAGGCCCCGGCCATAAGCGTGGGCGCTAGGGCGTAGAGCAACACACCCAATCCAAAATAAATCATGTACGTGGGCTTGCGGCCCAGCTTATCCGAAGCCGACGACCAGAAGAACCGGCCCAGTAGGTTGAACAAGCTGAGCAGGCCCACGAAGCCGGCCGCCGCTGCCGCGGTTACGCCCCGGCCCGCACCCATGTTCGCATCCGAAAAGGTTTCCTGAATCAGCGGCGAAGCCGTTTCGAGCACGCCGATGCCGGCCGTTACGTTGCAGAGCAGCACCACCCACAGCATCCAGAACTGGGGCGTTTTGATGGCGTTATCGGCGTCCACGTTCGAGCTGGTGATGAGGGCGCTGTGGGTAGCGTTGGGCACGTAGCCTTCGGGCTTCCAGCCGTCGGCGGGTACCCGGATGGTGAATACCCCGAACATCATGAAAACCAGGTAAATAAGGCCCATTACGATGAAGGTAGGGGCTACGCCCATCGGCGCGCCAGGACCTTTGAAGTGGGCCATGAGAGCCACTGCCAACGGCGAGCCAATCATGGCGCCGCCGCCAAAGCCCATGATGGCCATGCCCGTGGCGACACCCGGCCGGTCCGGGAACCACTTAATCAGGGTGCTTACCGGCGAGATGTAGCCAATGCCCAGCCCGATGCCGCCCACGAAGCCGTAGCCGAAATACACCAGCGCCAGGCTGTGCAGGTGCACGCCTAGCGAGGCAATGAGGAAACCGCCCCCGAAGCACAGCGCCGAGGCCAGCATGGCCTTGCGCGGCCCCACGCGCTCCAGCCACTTGCCAAATACGGCCGCCGAAAGGCCCAGCAGGACGATGGCAATGGAGAAAATAACGGCCAGCTGGCCCGGTGTCCAGTCCAGTGCGTCGGGCTTGTCCACGTTGCCGCTGATGAGGGCGCCCATGGGTTTCTTGAATACGCTGAAGGCGTACGCCTGCCCAATAGCCAGGTGAATAGCCAGTGCTGCCGGCGGCACCAGCCAGCGGTTGTAGCCCGGCCCCGCCACCGTGCGGCTGCGGTCGAGCAGAGAAGAGGAGTTTTCGGCCATGAAAAAAGTGGGAATTGAAGTGAGAGAAGAGAATGGAATATGCAGCTTGTGCCATGCCTAACGCCTTGAAAGCAGGCAACAAGCGTCAAGGTAACCGGCTGCTTCGCTGGTTGATTCTTCGGGATGCGAAAACTTTGCTAAATAGGTATAGGCGGCTTGACGCTATGCTTAATGAGGAATGAAGAATGAGAATTTGCGGGCGGCTCAATTCATCATTCTTCATTCATCATTAAGCACAACGTTACTCGTCGCTGCTGAGCTTGCCACCCGTTACGTGCACCAGGCTGCCGGTCATAAACGAGCCATCCTGCGAGGCCAGCAGCACGTAAGCCGGGGCCAGCTCCTCGGGCTGGCCGGGGCGCTTGAGGGCGACCTCGTGGCCAAACTTGGCAATTTCCTCGCGCGGCATGGTGGCGGGGATGTTGGGCGTCCAGACCGGGCCGGGCACCACGCAGTTCACCCGAATGCCGCGTTCGCCCAGGTACAGCGCCAGCGACTTCGTGAGGGCATGAATGCCGGCTTTCGAGGCAGCATAATCCACCAGAATCGGGATGCCGGTGATGCCCACAATGCTGCCTGTATTGATAATGCAGTCGTCCTTTTTAAGGTGGGGAATTACGGCCTGCGCCATCCAGATGTAGCCCAGAATGTTGGTGTCGAAGGTGCGGCGAATCTGCTCTTCGGAAATGTCCTCAAACTTCTCCTGGCTCATCTGGAAAGCCGCGTTGTTCACGAGTATGTTCAGCCCACCCAGCTCGGCCAGCGTGCGGCGCACGGCCTGTTTGCACTGCTCGGGGTCGCGCACATCGAGTTGCAGCAGCAGGCACTTGCGCTTCTCCTTTTCGACCAGTTGCTTGGTTTTTTCGGCATCCTCCACGTTCTCATTGAAGACCACGGCCACGTGCGCACCCTCCTTGGCGAAGGCAATGGCCACGGCCCGGCCAATGCCCGAGTCGGCTCCGGTGATGAGGGCGACTTTATCCTTCAGCTTGCCCGCGGCTTTGTAGTTGGCCAGGTCCGAGTCGGGCTGCAGCTTCATATCGGCTTGTTTGGCCGGATAGGGGAGTTTCTGAGCCGCGGCTTTCATATCGGTGGCCATAGGGCGGCGCTCGGCTTTGGCGGGAGCAGCTTTGGCAGCAGAAGCCGGCTTTTTCGAAGCAGGCTTGGCGGGAGCAGGTTTTTTCGTAGTCATAAGCTAGCAGAGAGGATTTGGGCTCTTGCTTACGCGAGATGCCGTGCAATGGCTATTCAGAACGCATCACCGCATTACCCTGGCCATCGTTCTGGCGTTGGTGGGTCAGCTTAGGCCTTGGGGTCCGGAAAGTGCGGAGGCGCCGCCTCACCCGTCGGCTGGCGGCGGTGGTAGCGTTGGTAGAGCGCAGCCGTGGCCCATGCGCCCGCCAGCGGCCCCAGAAAATACAGCCACAGCCCATGCGCTTTCCCAGCTCCTATGGCTGCCCCTAGGGTGCGCGCCGGGTTCAGGCTCATGCCGGAAAGCGGCGCTTCCACCACAATGAATAACGCCAGCGCAAGGCCCGCCAGCGCCCCCGCCCAGCGTTTGCGGGTGGGCGAATGCAGTGCCCACAGCAGCACCAGCATCAGAGCTGCCGAAATCAGTGTTTCGGCGCCTAGCGCCAGTGCCCAGCCGTGTTTGCCCTCGATGGGAACGGTGGTATTGTAGTGAATGGTAGGATGGCTGAACCAGGGTTTCAGCAGCCAGCTCAGGCTAACGCCGGCCACACAGGCCCCCGAGAACTGCGCCAGGGCATACCACAGCGCATCGGCTGTGGCTATGTAGCCCAGCTGCCAGAAGCCCAGCGTTACAGCCGGGTTGAACAGCGCCCCCGAGCGTTTGCCCCAGGGTGAGTTGGCCATGCCTGTTATCAACAGTGCCACCGCCACGGCTACCCCGCTGCGCTGTACCCAGGCTTTAGGCCCAAAGGCCCGCGCCACCGCCGAGTCGGAATGCAGAAACAGCACCGCGGCCAGACTCGACACCGTCATGAAAGCCATGATGCCGGCGGCTTCAACCACATAATGGCGCCAGTTGCGGCGCAGGGCCTGGTACAGATGGGCAGCAAAAGCCATGCGGGCGAAAAGCGTTGATGCCCCCATGCAACGTAGAAATGCGCAGCAGGTTAGGGGTAGTGCTGCCTGCCGCTCACAGTCGGCGCAGCACTACCCGGCGGTTGCGAGGCCGCTGAGCGGAGTCGGCATTGTCGGCTACTGGCTGGGTGCCTCCGTAGCCTATTGGCCGAAGCTGGGCTGTGTTCGCGCCGTGAGCCGTGAGGTAGAGACATACGGCCTCGGCGCGCTGCTGCGAAAGCTGGCGGTTCAGCTCGGCATTGCCCACGTTGTCGGTATGGCCCTGCACTTCGAGGCGCAGGCCCAGCCGCGTGCTAAGTACGCCAGCCACTTTATCGAGCGCGGCGCGGGTACCGGGCAGCAGGGTGGCCCGGCCCTGTTCGAAAAACAGGTCCGGCAAAGTCACCGTTTCGCCCACGGCCAGCCAGGCCAGCCGGGCAGTATCGGTTGGACTAGCTGGCGAAATTGCCGGGCGTAGCGGCGTAGCCGGCGAAACCGGTACCAGCGTGAGCACGGTCGGGGCCGCCCGCCGTCGAGGTAGTGGCCGGGAACCAAGCACCGGCAGGCTGGCCCTGGCCACCGCCGGAGCAGGCTTCGGCAGCGGCGGCCGGGCCGCAGGTAGTAGCAGTTTTGGCGCGGGAGCAGCTACCAGTCCTGGCTTGGGGTTGCGACTGTACAGGAACTGCGTCGGTATTGGCTCGGGCTTCGGGGTTTCAGCGGTGAGGCCCCACAGGTTGCGCCACGACGAGGGTGGCGGCGTCAGCGGCACGTCGGGCCGCTCCCAGGTAATGTACATGCGGGTGTCGAGGATGTCCTGGTAGTAGTCGACCCGGAGCTTGTAGGGCTGGCCGGCTTTCAGCTCGATGCTGGTCGTGAACGTGCGCACGGGTTGGGGCCGCCACTCGTTCAGCACGAGTTGGTCGTTGAGCCACATGCGAATGCCGTCGTCTACGGTAGCGTGCAGCACATAGCGTCCGCTCGCCGGAGGCACGAGCCAACCCGTCCAACGCACCGAGAAATACTCGGCCGCCACGCCCGGCACCGGCGGAGCGTGGCCCCAGTCGAAGGCTAGGGTAGCCTCGTGGCGGCGCGCCACCAGACGCTCAAAAGCAACCCCTTCGTAGTATTCGCCAAGAATGCCGTTGCTGGCCGGAGCCTGTGCCCACACCGGGGCAGCTGGCTTTGCCATCATCAGTCCAAGCACAAGCAGGGTTAGCCACCGGTTCGTTGCTGCCGCCATGCAGTTACAACGGAGACATGGCCACCTTATTATTGCCGCAACCCCGCAAATTCTACCTTAATACTGGCCATGAGCCGGCGGGCCTGGGTAGCAGGTTGCCACTACTTGAACTCGTGGCCGCAATGAAAGCAGTGAAACCGCTTGCCCCGCACCGGAAACCGCAGCAGCACCGACAAAAGCCCCGACCAGAACCCGTAGGTGTTGCGCGTGGCTGCCCCATAGGCTACATCCGACGACCCACAGCGCGGGCAGCGCGGCGTTACCGGGTCGGGCGCATCAGCGGCAAACGAGGCGATATCGGGCCCGGTGGCCCGGGGCACGGGCTCAGCATGCAGTATTTCCAGGGCTGCTTCCGCGTCGGCGAGCCGCACGTGCAGCCGCACGCCGCCGGTAATCGGGCTGTACAGCGGCAGCAGCCCCACCAGATTTTCGTTGCTCAGAAAGCAGGGAATGCCCGCTGCCTCCAGGCGGGTGCGGGCCAGGTTGGCCGCCATCGGCTCGTAGAACGATTCGAGAAAAACGACGGAGTCGGGGCTGGACACGAAAAAAAGTTAAGCGCTGAAAGTTAGGCGCGAAGTGTTGATTAACCGCTTTGTCCTTAAGCAATAGTCACCCCCTAGGCTGCTAACCACTAACCCTACTTCGGCTGTTGCCGGGTGGCCGCGTCGATGCCTTTCACGGCATGCCCCGCCTGCAGGCTCACAAACTCGGCCTGGCGAGCGCGTACCCGGACTTCGTCGCGGGCGGGCATGTCCATACGCACCTGTTTCAACTGGTCGTTCAGGCGTTGGTACACAGCGCGGGCATAGTCCCAGTCGCGGTCGGTCCAGGTAGCGCGCTGGGCACGGGTTTCGCGCACCAGCTGGCCATAGGCTGCGGGCAGGTCCTGGGGCGTGAGGGCGTTAATCTGCCCGTTGTAGGGGCCGAGTAGCTTGGCTTCCATGGCCAGCTGCTGGCGCGGGTCGAGGGGCCGGGCGCGGCGCTCTCGGTTAGACTTGGTATAGGTTGCCGTGGCTTTACCCACCCGAGAAAGCTTGTGGGCGGCCGTACGGGCGGCGCTGTCCAACTCGCGGCCAGCAGTGCGGGCCACTTCCCGGCGCTCATTCGGCGTCGAGTCGCAGCCTGTGAGCAATAGCGCGGCGAGCAGCACGCCGCTAAAAGATTTTAAGCTCGTTGTTAGAATACGCAATTCACCTTTCATAGCACAGACACAGTAGTTGAGGCGCAAAGAACGGCTACTACGGCCGCACCTGCCCTCTACTGCTGCGCCAGCCGAAAGGTTAGCGTCAACTCATACTCCGCCACAATATCCTGGCCGCCCACCTGGGCGGGTACCCATTGGTCGGGAATGGTTTTTACCACGCGTAGGGCTTCCTGGTCGCAGCCCGCGCCAATGCCGCGCAGCACGCGGTGGTTGGTGGCCTTGCCTTCGGTATCCACCGAAAAGCCAATGGTGACCTGGCCCTGCACGTTGCGGTCCTGCGCCTGCTGGGGATACTGCAGCTGCGTGGTGTAGGTCGCCAGCGCGGCATCGCCCCCGATGAACAGCGGCGGGCGGTCCACCATGCGGCGCTTCCACTGGCCAGGGGCCAGCTCGGTGTTGAAAGTGAGGTCGCCGGAAGGGCGGTAGAAAACCAACTGCTTGGCGGTGTGGTCGTAGCGCTGCACCACTACCATTTCTTTCGACGCAGTGATGCCGTAGTATTCCCACACGCCAACTTTCGTGCGCTTATCAAGCATGCCACTTTCCCATTTGGTTGTGCGCATCTTTTGCGCATGTGCCGGAGCAGCTATACACAAGAGGAGTAAAATAAATAGAGAGTAAATATAATTTTTCATAGTAAACGGGTGGGTTTGAGGGATGAAGAGTACGCAACGGCAACTTGGAAACGTTTGCGGGTTCGAAAGATAGTAAAAAGTTCTATTTAAGAAAAAGGCTACGCATCTTTTTCTTCGATTTTTACTTGCCTATTGCTCTGCTATCACCACGCGCTTTATGGCATCTATGCCTATTAAGTAATTGAAAGTGCAGGCTATAGGTAGCTACTAGGTGATGAGCTTAAGTGGCGAGTATGTAGCAGCGCTGATTGCTTCTAGTTCGTGAAGCAAAGGTCGGTGTAGGGATATTTATATTTTTTGTTAGAGTTAAAATTTATAGCGTACAGCCCTGAACAATCATTCACCGAGTGAAAATGCCCGTTGAGCATACGTTTGCTCTCTTTGAAAATAGCCTGATTTTGACGAGTAGATTGAATTAAAAAGTGATATCAGGAATAGCTATACACCAGCGGTGTTGTGCCTGAAAGAGGCAAAGGGTGCAAAATTCAGTTGACTTGCGGCACCGGTACTGGTTTGCACTGGGCTCTATTCACAGGCCCGTCCATCGGGCACCAATAAGGTGTTTTACATCTTGTGGCCCGTTCGCACAAAAAAGGCGGGTAGCTTGTAAGCCACCCGCCCAATTCGCTCCCGCTTTGTTGGTCAGCTGCCTGCAGCAGCTGCCGATGCTAAAACAATTCGGCCGCCACGCGCCGGATGCTTTCCGACTTGCCCATGGAGTAGTAGTGCAGGCAAGGCACGCCGTGGGCCATCAATTCGCGGCTTTGGTTGAGGCACCATTCGATGCCGATGGCGCGGGCCGCCTCGTTGTCGCGGCACTGGCTGATGGCCTCGGCCAGGGCCTCGGGCAGGTTGAGATAGAAGGCCCGGGGCAGCATGGTAAGTTGGCTTTTGGTAGTTAGCGGCTTCAGGCCCGGAATGATGGGCACGTTGATGCCCGCGTCGCGGCACTTCTTCTCGAACTTGAAAAACTCTTCGTTGTCGAAGAACATTTGGGTCACGATGTAGTCCGCGCCCCGGTCTACTTTGTGCTTGAGGAATTTAACGTCCGAAGCGTAGTTGGGCGCTTCGAAGTGCTTCTCGGGGTAGCCAGCGGTGCCAATGCAGAAGCTGGTGGCCCAGGTATCGTCCTGCTCCTCGTCCAGGTACTCCCCCTTGTTGAGGTTGGCTACCTGGCCGATGAGGTCGCAGGCGTAGGCATGCCCGTCGGGCTCGGGCTTGAAGTGGCCTTCCGATTTGATGGGGTCGCCGCGCAGGGCCAGTACGGAGTCGATGCCCAGGAAGTGCAGGTCAATCAGCGCGTTCTCGGTTTCCTCTTTCGTAAAGCCCCCACAGATGAGGTGAGGCACGGTATCCACGTCGAAGCGGTTTTTGATGGCCGCGCAAATGCCCACCGTGCCGGGCCTGCGGCGCACAGTTTTCTTCTCCAGCAGCCCGTTGGGGTGGTGGCGGTACACGTACTCTTCGCGGTGGTACGTCACGTCGATGAACGGCGGCTTGAACTCCATCAGTGGCTCGATGTTCGAGAACAGCGTGTGGATGTTTTCGCCCTTTTTGGGCGGCAGCACCTCAAACGAGAAGAGGGTTTTGCCTTTGGCCTGGGCGAGGTGGTCGGTAACTTTCATATGCGAACCCCACCCCCCGGCCCCCTCCCCGGTGGGGAGGGGGTGCCGGGCGACACGTGAGGGCTTTGGATTAAGTGAATCAACGCCCCTCCCCATTGGGGAGGGGTTGGGGTGGGGTTATTTCGGCTCGTAGTTCAGGTTGGGCATCAG
Organism: Hymenobacter glaciei; assembly: GCF_039539585.1. Classification (NCBI taxonomy): domain Bacteria; kingdom Pseudomonadati; phylum Bacteroidota; class Cytophagia; order Cytophagales; family Hymenobacteraceae; genus Hymenobacter; species Hymenobacter glaciei. The sequence continues at coordinate 58,446 of NZ_BAABDK010000032.1, forward strand.
CCAGCGTTCCAGCTCCTTCAGGGGCATTTGTTTGCGCTGCGCAATGTCGGCCACCTGGTCCACGCCAATGCGGCCCAGGCCAAAATAGCGCGAGTCTGGGTGGGCGTAGTACATGCCGCTCACCGACGAGGCCGGGTACATGGCCAGATTTTCGGTGAGCGTGATGCCGGTTTTGCCCTCGGCGTCGAGCAGTTGGAAGAGGGTGATTTTCTCGGTGTGGTCGGGGCAGCCGGGGTAGCCGGGGGCGGGGCGCACGCCGCGGTATTTCTCCTGCACAAGGTCTTCGTTGGTCAGGTGCTCGTCGGGCGCGTAGCCCCAGAACTCGCGGCGCACCCGCTCGTGCAGGCGCTCGGCGAAGGCCTCGGCCAGGCGGTCGGCCAGGGCCTTCACCATGATGCTGGAGTAGTCGTCGTGGTCAGCCTCGAACTGCTCAATCAGCTTTTCGATGCCGATACCGGCCGTCACGGCGAAGCCGCCCATGTAGTCGGCCCGGCCGGTTTCCTTCGGCGCCAGAAAATCGGAAAAGGCGATGTTGGGGATTTTGGGGCCTTTCTCGCCTTGTTGGCGTAGCGTGAAAAACTCGGTGGCAATGGCCTCACGCGAGTCGTCGGCGTAAATTTCGATGGTATCGTACCCCTTGGTATTGGCCGGCCAGAAGCCCAGCACAGCGCGGGCCGTGAGCAGCTTGCCGTCGATGATTTTCGTGAGCATGGCCTGGGCATCCTCGAAAAGCTTGGTGGCCGCTTCACCCAGCGTAGCATCTTCCAGAATGCGCGGGTAACGGCCTTTCAGCTCCCAGGTGTGGAAGAAAGGCGTCCAGTCGATGTAGCGGGCCAGTTCGGCGAGGTCGTAGTCTTCGAGCACTTTGGTGCCGAGGAAGCTGGGTTTGGTGATGCTTACTGTATTCCAGTCCGACTTGAAACCGTTGGCGCGGGCGCCTTCAATGGTCAGGTAGCTTTTGTCACGCTGGCGGCTGGCGTAATCGGCGCGCAGGGCGGCGTAGTCGTCGGCCACGGTCTGGGCGTAGGCGCGTTCACCCGAGCCGAGCAGGCCCGCGGCTACCCCTACCGAGCGCGAGGCGTCGTTGACGTGCACCACCGCCCCGCTGTAGGACGGCGCGATTTTCACCGCCGTGTGCAGGCGCGAAGTCGTGGCGCCGCCAATGAGCAGGGGAATTTTCAAGCCTCGCTTTTCCATGGCCTGGGCCACGTACACCATCTCATCGAGCGAGGGCGTGATGAGGCCGGAAAGACCTATAACGTCCACGTTTTGCTTCTGCGCTTCATCGAGAATCTTCTCCAGCGGCACCATTACGCCGAGGTCCACGATGTCGAAATTGTTGCAGGCCAGCACCACGCCCACGATGTTCTTGCCGATGTCGTGCACATCGCCTTTCACCGTTGCCATCAGGATTTTGCCGGCCGTCTGGCGGTCCGAGCCCTGCTTGTCGGCCAACAGGTACGGCTCGAGGTAAGCCACGGCTTTCTTCATTACGCGGGCCGATTTCACCACCTGCGGCAGGAACATTTTGCCGGCCCCGAACAGGTCGCCCACTACGTTCATGCCGGCCATCAGCGGACCTTCGATTACTTCCAAAGGCCGAGTTACCTGCTGGCGCACTTCTTCGGTATCCTCGTCAATAAACTCGGTGATGCCCTTCACCAGCGCGTGTTGCAGGCGGTCCCACACAGGTAGGCTGCGCCATTCGTCGGCCACTACTTCGGCCTTATCTTTTTGCTTGACGGTGTCGGCAAATTCCACGAGGCGTTCTGTGGCGTCGGCACGGCGGTTTAGCAGCACATCTTCGGCCAACTCGAGCAGGTGGGGCTCAATTTCATCGTACACGCCGAGCTGGCCGGGGTTCACAATGCCCATGTCCAGGCCGGCGCGGATGGCGTGGTAGAGGAAGGCCGTGTGCATGGCCTCGCGCACCACGTCGTTGCCGCGGAAGGAAAACGAAATGTTGCTGATGCCGCCGCTGGTGAGCGCGCCGGGCAGGTTGCCCTTAATCCAGCGCACGGCCTCGATGAAGTCGATGGCGTAGTTGCGGTGCTCGTCCATGCCCGTGCCTACGGTCAGGATGTTGGGGTCGAAGATGATGTCGGACGGGTCGAAATCGACTTCCTTGGTCAGGATGTCGTAGCTGCGCTGGCAGATTTCCTTGCGGCGTTCCAGCGAGTCGGCCTGGCCGTTTTCGTCGAAGGCCATCACCACCACGGCGGCGCCGTACTGGCGCACCGTGTGGGCGCGGTCACGGAAAGCTGCTTCGCCTTCTTTCAGCGAAATCGAGTTCACGATGCTCTTGCCCTGCACGCATTTCAGGCCGGCTTCGAGCACGCTCCACTTCGAGGAGTCAATCATCACCGGCACCCGCGCAATGTCGGGCTCCGAAGCAATGAGGTGCAGGAACGTCGTCATCACCTGCTCCGAATCGAGCATGCCCTCGTCCATGTTGATGTCGAGTACCTGCGCGCCTTCTTCCACTTGCAAGCGGGCCACGGCCAGGGCTTCCTCATAGGCACCCGTGCGAATGAGGCGGGCGAAAGCGCGGGAGCCGGTCACGTTGCAGCGCTCGCCTACGTTCACAAACAGGCTTTCCTCTTTGATGGTAAACGGCTCTAGGCCGCTCAGGCGAGTCGAGGGAGCGAGTTCGGTGGGGAGTTGGCGGGGCTGGTATTTCTCGGCCAGCTTGCTCAGCTCGGCAATGTGCTGGGGCGTGGTGCCGCAACAGCCGCCCACCACTGTCACGATGCCTTCCTTCAAATACTCCTCCACCAGCGCGGCAAATTCCTGCGCCGATTCATCGTAGCCACCGAAAGCGTTGGGTAGGCCGGCGTTGGGGTAGGCCGAGATGTGCACGTCGGAAATGCGGCTCAGCTCCTGCACGTACTGGCGGAGCTGGTCGGCGCCGAGGGCGCAGTTCAAGCCCACGCTTAGCAGCGGCAGGTGGCGAATGCTGTTCCAGAAAGCTTCCACCGTCTGGCCGCTCAAGGTGCGGCCCGAAGCGTCGGTAATCGTGCCCGAAATCATAACGGGCACCACGCGGCCGCCTTCGTCAAAGAATTTCTGCACGGCATAGAGGGCTGCTTTGGCGTTCAGCGTGTCGAAAATGGTTTCGATGAGCAGGGTATCCACGCCGCCGTCCACAAGGCCGCGCACCTGCTCCAGGTAAGCCGTGGCCAACTCATCAAAGGTCACGGCGCGAAAGCCGGGGCGGTTTACATCGGGCGAGAGCGAGGCGGTGCGGTTGGTGGGGCCAACGGCGCCGGCCACGAAGCGCGGGCGCTCGGGCGTCGAGTACTCATCGGCCGCCTCGCGGGCCAGGCGAGCCGACTCGTAGTTCAACTCGTACACCACGTGCTCCAGGCCGTAGTCGGCCTGCGCAATGGTGGTGCCTGAGAAGGTGTTGGTTTCCACCATGTCGGCCCCGGCGGCGAAGTACTCGGCGTGGATGCCCTTGATGATGTCGGGCCGCGTGAGGCTCAACAGGTCGTTGTTGCCGCGCAGGGGCTTGGGGTGGTCGGCGAAGCGGGTGCCCCGGAAATCCTCCTCCGTCAGCGGGTGGCGCTGAATCATGGTGCCCATCGCGCCGTCAAGAATCAGCAGGCGCTGGCGGAGCAGGTCGGGAAGAGGAGAGGGGGCGGCGAGGGTGGCGGTGGACATTTCTTTCGGAGTCGGTATAGCAGCGTAAAAGCGCGTATCCAGAAAGAAACCCAAGCGCAAGCGCACGGTTCCGGCTGTCATCTTCTTTCACCAAAAAAGGCGGTGAAACGGGAGTTGGCACCTACTCGCGGTAGGTTGCCAAGACGTCATCGGGCCCGGTCCCTCGGTCTTTCTGGATAGCAGCGTAGGGCGAAGATACAACGCCTTCGGCTTAATGAAGAATGAGGAATGAAGAATTGGGAAATGGCTCAATAGGTCAGAATGTCCTCATTCCTCCTTTTAAGAAAGGGGGCAACGCGCCCACGCAGGCCACACGCTACCCGCCGGAAAAACGCTGGCCCCGGCGGCAGCCAAAAAATAACTTGGTACCTACAGCCTTGGCTGCAATTCGCGTTCATCCAGCACCCTTTCCTTCGAACTAGTGACGCTGAAGCGTATTTCTCCCTGTTCCCGGGCTATGTAAGTCAGCAGCGCGAAAATGAACAACGCAACTCCACTCATCTCCATCACTTCCTCCAGGGCGCACAGAAGCGACGAGTACAGGTTGTGCATGCCATAGAGCAAATCATAATGCCCTTCGATGGACTCCATACCCACCGCACCCGTCACGAATATGCAGCCCGAGGCCACAAACAGCGCGCGAACGAAGGTTGGCAGTTGCCACAGGAAAGGGGCATAAAAGGCCGTCAGAACAGTGAGCGCCAGCAGGTAAGGCACCACCCAGCTGTAGCGCAGAAACCCGTTCGTGTCCGTGCTGGGCGCATACATTTTGTTAACACTGTACGTTAATTCCTCGTGAATTGCAATTGATTCATCGAGAGCCAGAAACAGGAAAACGGCGCTCAGTAGTAGCCAGAGCAGGGCCTTTTTACGGCTGGCCGCCTGCCGGGCAATTACCAGGAGCAGGGCACTGGCGAGCAGCAGTAGCAGCGAGGAGAAAAAAGCTGGTATGGTGTTTTCTTCGTTCAAGTCGAAGTAACGCACAAGCTTCCGAACCACGCTCGTGTCCGTATGCAGCACCTGCACCAGGTAAACGCTCACCAAATCCAGCACAAGCAGCAGGCCGATTACCAGAAATATTTTTTTGGCAACTGCCTGCGGCCGTACAACCAAGGTGGCATTGCCCGACGTCGCGGTCGTACTGGTATAGGTTGTAAGCATAAGCTGATGGTGGAAATAAAAATATGCTGCCAAAAAGCTACTGCATTGTATAATTGTTTTGGCGAAGGGATTGGCGTTTTTTGGTTTGCCGCACCGTGCCCCACTGCCTTGCGTGCTTGGCCAGCAGTGCCCGGCCCGTGCATTGGTTACAGTGCCCAGGCCGGCCATACGCTGCCAGCCGGAAAAACGGACGGCTCCGGCGGCAGCTCCAGAAACGCCGTGGCTCCCACCAGCCCCATCATGTCGCCGGAGCCGCCCACGCGTAGGGGCGTTGCCAGGCGGCGGCCTTCGGCGTCTACGGTCAGGTGCACGGGCACAAAGTGCGTAAGCTGGGGCTTGAAATTGATGTCGACAGTGAGCACGGCCGGGGCGGGTGCTTCGGTAGTGACGGCCGTTTCGGGTATGCCCTCGGGCAGCTGCACGGCGCGCAGCCACGGCCGCACGTAGCGGCAAGCCGTGATGAACGTGGACACCGGATTACCGGGTAGCCCGAAAACCACCGGCCCACCGGCTCGCGCCCCGAACCAAAGCGGCTTGCCGGGCCGCTGTTGCACTTCGTGGAAAATTTCCTCCACGTGCAGCTCGCGCAACAGGCCTGGCAGGTGGTCGGCGCGACCCTTGCTCACGGCCCCGCTCAGCACCACGGCATCGAAGCCGGCGGCGAGGATGTTGGTGAGTCCCACGCGCAGCTCCTCGCGGTTATCGGAGAGGTGAAACAACGAAACTTCGGCCCCCGCCTGCGTAAACAGTGTTTGCAGAGCGTACACGTTGGAGCGCCGAATCTGGTGGGCCAGCGGTGTCGCCTCGATTCCGACCAACTCATCGCCGGTGCTTACCACGGCCAGGCGAGGGGCGCGTACTACGGCTATTTCGGCGGCGCCCACGGTGGCAGCCACGGCCAACTCGGCTGGGCCGAGGCGGATGCCGGGGTTTAACAGGGCGTCGCCGGCGCGGCGGTCGGCCGCTTGCTGGTGGATGTTGACGCCGGGCGCGGCGGGCGGCGGAATTTGGATGGTGGCGCGGTTGTCGTGCAGCAGAAGGTCTTCGTAGCGAATCACCGCATCGGCACCGGTGGGCAGCACCGCACCGGTCATCACCTCCACGGCCTGCTGCAGGTTGGTCAGTGGCCGGAGGGGTTCGCCGGCGTACTGGGTGTGCGCAATATCAAATTCCGATTGGCCCCCGGCCCAGCTAGCGAAGCTTACCGCGATACCGTCCATCGCCACGCGGTTGAAGGGCGGAAAGTCCCGGTCGGCCGTCAGGGTTTCGGCCAGGATGCGGCCGGCGGCGCGGGGCAGGGCCACGGTTTCGGGCGGCAGCGGGCGGGCAGTGGCGAGGACGTGGGCAGTGGCTTCGGCGGGGGAGAGCATGGGGAGGGATGGAAGATTAAATTGCTTGTCAGGACTAAGCCGAACGCCATGCTTCGACTTCGCTCAGCATGACGTTCTGGGATTTTTTGCAAGCCTACGGAATCAGCCGGTCCTCGCGCAGCTTGGCAAACAAATCAAAGAACGAATCCTCCGTGCTTTGGAACACGGTGAAGCCTCGCTTCCGGCTATTGGCCATATCCGTCATCACCTCAATGGGGCGACCGAGGTCCAGGTCGGTGTGCCAGGGCGAGGCCAGGCGGCTAATGTCCGGCTCGACGAGGCCATTTTTTGTGGCGATTTCGCGCCAGAGGTCGGCGTCGCCGGCCATCTCGGCTTCCAGCGGGTGAATGCTGCCATCGAAGCCCACGGCCTCCACGCCGAACCACTCGGCCAGGCGGCCCCATAGTTGGCTCCAGCGGAAAACGTCGCCATTCACCACGTTGTAGGCCTCGTTGCGGGCGGCGTCGGTGGTAGCGGCCCACCCCAGCTGCTTGGCAATAACGCGGGCATCGGTCACGTCCGACAAGCCTTCCCATTGCGCCCGCGAGCCGGGCCAGCGAAACGGCCGCCCCGTGGCTTGGCAGATGCTGGCGTACACGGCCAGGGTGGTGCCCAGGTTCATGAGGTTGCCCACGGCTTTGCCAATGATGGTGTGCGGCCGGTGGATGCTCCAGGTGAAGCCGTCGCGCTCAGCGGCGGCGTACACCTCGTCTTCCTGGGCGTAGTAAAAGTTGTCGAGCGCCAGCCGGGGCTGCGACTCGCGCAAGGGCGTAGGCGGGGCCACACCGCCGCTCACATAGGCTTCAAACGGCCCCAGGTAATGCTTTAGGCCGGTCACCAGCGCCACATGCTGCACCGAATGCTTCGGCCCTAGCACGGCCAGCAGGTTGCGCACCATGGCGCTGTTCACCCGGATGTTCTCGGCCTCGGTGTCGTTGCGCATCCAACTGGTAATGAAAACATGCGTGGGCCGAATATTGGCCAGCGCGGTTTCAAGGCTGGCTGTGTCGAGCAAATCAGCAGGCACGGGTTGCAGGCCGGCAATATCGGTGCCGGGCCGGCGGGCCAGGCCGTAGGTGGTCCAGTTATTAGCCAGTAGCTCCTGGGCCAGGTTGCTGCCAATGATGCCGCTGGCACCAACGACTAATGCGGTATTGGTCATGATAGAGGGAGGGGAAGCGCAGCCGGAATAGGCTGACGCGGCAGTTTTGCCGGAACGGAATTAGGTGTTGTGGCCCGGCGGCTGATGAAAAACGGCTATTTTGCTCAATAGTTTGCGGCGAAACAATTGGCGGCCGAATTGGCTAGATAGGCCGTAGCGCGAACTTTGTAGTTCGCGTACCCGAACGGCGCCGTAGCGCGAACTAGAAAGTTCGCGCTACGGCCCAACGCTTAAAACTTCCTATGCTGACCAAAAATTTCACCCACGTTAATGCCGCCAACCAGCCCACGATGGTGGATGTTGGAGCCAAAGCGCCCACCCGCCGCGTGGCCCGGGCCCACTGCCGCGTAGTGCTGGGCGAAGAGTTGTTGAGCCGCGTGCAGGCCGGCGAAATGCCTTCGCACAAAGGCCCGGTTATTCACACGGCTATTCTGGCGGGCATCATGGGCGCTAAAAAAACCGCCGACCTTATCCCGCTCTGCCACCCGCTGGGGCTGGATGATTGCAGCATTACCATCGAGCCCGACGGAACTGATGCCTTGCGCGTGGTGTGCACCGCCATAGTAACTGGCCGCACCGGCGTGGAGATGGAAGCGCTGACCGGCGCCACCGTGGCTGCGCTCACCATCTACGACATGTGCAAGGCGTTTTCGCACGACATTTCTATTGAAGGCGTGCAGCTTATCGAGAAAACCGGCGGTAAAAAGGACTTTCATCGCGCCGAAAATTCGTAAATTCCGATATGGAAAGTCTACCAACCTCAACCGTAAAACGGGCCAAGCACGCCGCGCTGGCCCGCCCCGATATAGGCGAATTTGGCCGGGCCGAGCTGGCTGTGCTGGGCGCGCCCTGCGGCGATATTCAGACGCTGGTGGCCCAGCTACTGCCCTTGCTGGCCCCGGCCCTGCGCGTGGCTTACGTCGATGCCGACCACGCCGCTGGTGATGCGGTCAGTGCTTCGGAAGCGTCGGCAGCTGCGCCGGCCAAGTCAGTGCCTTACGTGGCCGAAAATGGCCTTTCAGCCGAGCTGGTCGATAAAATTAACTATCGTCAGCTCAACCTGACGCGGGCCCTTGACAAGTTCTCGCAGCCCGAATTGCTGGCCCACGAAAGCGTGGTGCTGGTGAACGGCAACCACTTCCGCGCCCGTCAGCAGGTGGTCATCGTCGACCCGCGCAAGCCGCTCGATAAGAAGCTCGACCGCCTCACCGACGTGCGCCTGATTCTGCTGGCCGAGGGCCAGACCGAACTGCCTGCCGTGCTGTTGGAGCACCTCAGCGCTGCGCCGCTGCCGCCCGTGCTGCCACTGGCCGACACGGCCAAAATCGCTGCTTTCATTAAGCAGTGGTACCAGCTGGCGGTGCCGGTGCTGCGGGGCCTTGTGCTAGCCGGTGGCCGCAGCGAGCGCATGCACACCGACAAAGGCGCGTTGCACTACCACCGCCACGACCAGCGCCAGCACACGGCTGACCTACTGGCGGAGTTTTGCCCCGACGTGCGCGTATCGGTGCGCCCCGACCAGGCAAGCGACTTGCCCCCAGGTCTCGTCGCGCTGCCCGATACGTTCCTGAATCTGGGACCGCTGGGCGGCATCCTGTCGGCTATGCAGGCCGACCCCAACGCGGCGTGGCTGGTGCTGGCCTGCGACCTGCCCTTTCTTACCCGCGATACGCTGGAATACCTGGTAACGAACCGCCAGCCGGCGCGCATGGCTACCTCGTTCCGCAGCCCGTGGGACGAGTTTCCGGAGCCGTTGGTCAGCATCTGGGAGCCGCGCAGCTACGGACAGCTGCTGCGGTTTCTGAGCCTGGGCTACGCTTGTCCGCGCAAGGCGCTGATAAATTCCGACATTGAACTGCTGGCCCCCCCCTTGCCCGGCGAGTTGCGCAACGTGAACACGCCCGAGGAGCGCGCCGCTGCCACGCAGGAGCTGGAGCAGCGCCCGTAGCGGCTTCTTGCTGTGGCGATACATAAGTAGTGGGCGGCTGTTGGCTTCCGTCGGTAAGCGATGCCCGGGCTAACAGGCATCACCGTTCACAAGTAGAAGCAAGGATGCGTGTCTACATCGTTTTGATACCCTTCGCGATAGCGCAATTAGTTACGCATAAAACCGGGGTGCAAGCAACCCTGGACCATTGCTCTTCATCTTCGGGGCATGAAGATTCCTTTCATCTGCCTCGCGCTGCTGGTTGTGCACTTAGGTGCTGTGGCCCAAAGCCCCGCCCCCGCGCCAAATTCGAACCCCAGGCAACTCAATTCCAAAACGTATAAAGCGGAGCAGGACACTGCCTTTCGCCACGGCTCGGGTATTGCGCTTGATGACCTCACTAAGCCGCAAATCGATAACCTGGCTGTGCTGGGCCGGGTGTGGGGCTTTGTGAAATACTACCACCCGGCCGTAGCTCGCGGTGATTACAACTGGGACGCGGAAATGCTGCGCATTTTGCCCAAAGTTCTCAACGCTAAAACCCGCGACGAGCGCAGCGTAGCGCTCGCGGCTTGGCTCACGGGGTTGGGCCCGGTGCCGGCCTGCTCCTCCTGCCGCGAACCGGCCCGCGCCAACGTGCGCCTGACCGCCGACCTAGCCTGGCTAACGGACAAAAACCAACTCAGCGCCGCCCTCAGCAAGCAGCTGGTGTACCTGCGCCAGAACCGCAACCAGGAGTCGCACTATTACGTGGACAGCGCCCCCAATATCGGCAACCCGTTATTTCTGCACGAGGAAACGTATGCCACCCCCGCCACTCCCGATGCTGGCCTGCGCCTGCTGGCCCTCTACCGCTACTGGAACATGATTGCCTATTTCTTCCCCTACCGCTACGCCATCGGGGAGGACTGGCAACCGGTGCTGGCCGAGTTCATCCCGCAGTTTGCCGCTGCCCGCACCGACGAGCAGTACCGACTGGCGGCGCTGGCCATCATTGCGCGCATCCACGACACGCACGCCAATATTTACGGCAGCGATAAGATCCTGGTCGCCTACAAAGGCACACTCCACGCGCCGGTGCAGGTGCGATTTGTCGAAGGCCAGGCGGTGGTGACGGACTACTTCCATGCAACCCTGGGCCCGGCCACGGGCCTGCAAAAAGGCGACGTAGTGCTGCAAGTAGATGGCGTGAAAGTGGACGATATGGTGAAGGCCCGCCAGGCGCTGACCCCGGCTTCCAACGAGCCCACCCAACTGCGCAACATCGCCCGAGACCTGCTGCGCGGCAATTCCGATAAAGTCGCGCTGCTGGTGCGCCGCGCCGGCCAGGACCTGCCCATCACCATTGCCCGCGTGCCCGGCGCCCAGCTCAACCTGGGCCTAAACAACGGCACGCCCGACCGCAAAGCGCCGTTCTTCCAACTGCTGCCCGACAACATCGGCTACCTCTCGCTAGGCACTATCAAGCAGGCCGAACTGCCCGCCGCGATGGCGCAGCTGAAGAACACCAAGGGCCTGGTGATTGACATCCGCAATTACCCGGCGGAATTTGTGGTGTTCTCACTCACAAAATACCTGTCGGCAAAGCCTGTGCCTTTTGTGCGATTCAGTGAGCCGCAGCCTACTTACCCAGGCATGTTTCTGGGCACGCCGGTGCTGCACGTACCGGGTACCAAAGAAGCTCCTTATGCCGGCAAGGTTATTATTCTGGTGAACGAGCTGAGCCAGAGCCAGGCGGAGTACACCGCCATGGCCCTGCGCGCAGTGCCGGGCGCCAAAGTGGTGGGCAGCACCACCGCCGGAGCCGATGGCAACGTGTCGACCATCATCCTGCCCGGCAACATCTCGACCATGATTACCGGCCTCGGCGTGTATTATCCCGACGGTGGCGAAACCCAGCGCGTTGGCATAGTGCCCGACGTGGTGGTAACGCCTACCATTGCTGGCATAAGAGCCGGGCGCGATGAAGTGCTGGAAAAGGCGGTAGAGCTGATTGCGAAACCGTAGTTGCAAGCCGTTGCGAGCAGCCACGTTGGCAACTGTCCAAAAATAGCCGCTGAGCAGGCGGTTATTTTTTTGGGCTATTAGTCAGAATATTATTCGCGACTCATGCGTTAGAGGCTTGCGTTGGCACGTTTTTGAATAACGAGCCCGCAACACGTCTTATCAACCAACCCTATTTATTATGAAAAAGACTGCAATCGTAGCTGCCGCGCTTCTGGCCACGGCCGCTGCTTCGTCGGCTCAGGCGCAGGATGTCCGCTTCGGCCTGCGCGCCGGTGCCAACTACTCCAATCTGGCAGGCGACATCAAAAACGAATCGACTTACAACAACAAAATTGGCTTTTTGGGCGGGGTGATGCTCAATGTGCCTATCATTCAGGACGGCTTTCTGTCGCTGCAGCCCGAAATTCTGTATTCGCAAAAGGGCTTCGAAAACAAGCCCACCGAGTACACCGGCTTGCTCGGGGCCAAGCAGAAGCGCGAGGGCCAGGTGAACTACAGCTACCTCGATGTGCCCGTGCTATTAAAAGTCCGCGCTTCGGGCCTCGTATTTGAAGCCGGTCCGCAGTATTCGTACCTGCTGAGCGCGAACAACCAGACCAAAACCACGACCACGCCCGCCCTTGGAGGCACGCCCAGCACCGCCGAAACGCAGAACAAAAGCGACCTGAGCGGCCTCAACCGCAACGAGCTGGGCTACTTGGCCGGCGTAGGCTACGAAGCCGAAAACGGCCTCAGCCTGAGCGTGCGCTACACTGGCGCCTTCAGCGACTTCGTGAAATCCGACAACAACACCTACTTCAACGGCGACCTGAAAAATGCCCGCCATTCGGCCTTCCAGCTCTCACTGGGCTATCTGATTCCGAGCAAGTAATCTATAGTAGACTAGTAAAAAAGCCCGGCTTCTGCGCAGAAGCCGGGCTTTTGCTATGTTAGGAAAAGTCTCAGGGATGCGCCGCCACCCACTCGGTGCCGTCTTCATACTCCTCACGCTTCCAGATGGTGACTACCTGCTTCAAGGTGTCGATGATGAACTGGCAGGCGGCAAAGCTTTCGGCGCGGTGCGGCGTAGCCACCGCCACTACCACGGCCACATCGCCGAGCTCCAGGGTGCCTTTGCGGTGCACCACGGCCACTTCCTGCAGCATGGGCCACTGCTCGTAAGCCTGCGCTACCACGTGGCCCAACTGCGTGAGGGCCATGCTGTCGTAGGATTCATAGTGCAGCCGGCGCACCGGCCGGCCGCCCGACTGGTTACGCACCGTGCCAATAAAGGAGTTGACCGCCCCGGCAGTGTCGGTTTGCACCGCCGCGAGGGCTGCGGCAATGTCAATGGGCTGGTCGGTAATGGAGAGGTGAGGAGTCATATTGTGGCGCGGGCTTTTAGTCCGCGAATCTGGGCCGCTAAAAAGCCGAGTGGATATCATTCGCACGCGGACTAAAAGTCCGCGCTACATCAGCCGCCGGCTACGGGCGGGATGAGGGCAATTTCGTCCATCGTGTGCAGGGGCTGGTCGTGGCTGGCGTATTCATTGTTCACGGCCACGGCACAGCTGCGCAGCTCGCCCAGGGCGGGGTACTGGCGGCGCATTTCGGCCAGTAGCTCGCCCACGGTAGCCGGGGCGGGGGCAGGCAGCTCGATGACGGACGTGCCCACGATGTCGCGGGTGATGCCGAAGAGGGCGACTTTTAATGACATATCTTTCGACGTATATTTTGGGGCGAAACCCAGCTGCTGCGGGTGCTTTGGGCTAGGGCCTGAACACCTTTCCACTGTCCGGGGTTTACCACAAGCCGGCGGTCTTACGTACAGCCGGGCAAAATTGGTGATAAACGTGCTTCCAACTCTGCTCACTCCGGCTGCGCCGGCCACAACGCCCCTTTACGACCAGCACGGCCGCCCATTGGAGTACCTGCGCCTGGCCGTAACGGACCGCTGCAACCTGCGCTGCTTCTACTGCATGCCCGAAGAAGGCATCAAGTACATGCCCAAGCACGAGCTGCTGAGCTACGAGGAAATGCTGCGCCTCACGGGCCTGCTGGCGGGCTTGGGGGTGCGCAAAGTGCGCCTCACGGGTGGCGAGCCCTTCGTGCGCCGCGATTTGGTGCCCTTCATGGAACAGCTGGCCCAATTGCCTGGTATCGATGACATTAGTTTGACCACCAACGGAGTGCTCACCGCGCCGCACGTACCAGCCCTGGCCCGCCTGGGGGTGAAGGCCGTGAACCTCAGCCTCGATACGCTGAACCGCGAACGGTTCTTTCAAATCACGCGGCGCGACGAGCTGCCCAAGGTGATGGAGACCTTTCACGCGCTACTCGAGGCCGGCATTCAGGTGAAAATAAATGCCGTGGTAATGGACGGCCAGAACATCGACGACCTCATTCCGCTGGCTACTCTCAGCCGCGACCTGCCCGTAGATGTGCGCTTCATCGAAGAAATGCCCTTCAATGGCGGCAGCCACGCGGCTGGCCCCACCTCGTTGCCCTGGAACCACGTTCGCATCCGTCAGCACCTGGAGGCGCACTTCGGGGCGCTGCAGCCGGTGCAAATGGCCGCTGGAGCCACCGCTTCGGAGTACACCATTGCCGGCCATCGGGGCTCGGTGGGCATTATCGCGGCTTACTCGCGCACCTTCTGCGGCACCTGCAACCGCCTGCGTCTTACGGCCGAGGGCGGCATCAAAACCTGCCTCTACGACCAGGGCGTACTCGATACCCGGGTTCTATTGCGCGGCGGCAAATCCGACGAAGAAATTGTAGCGGCGCTTTCGGCGGCCTTCCGCCACCGGGCAACCAATGGCTTCGAGGCCGAGCAGCAGCGGCCGTTGCACCAGCTCAGCTTCGAGAGCATGGCCACCATTGGGGGGTAAAGGCCGGCGCCGGCGCAGATGTACTTGCTTTTGAGTAAGTTGGGCCTACATTGCCGCCTGCCGGGCGACTGCGCTGACTAAGGATGATGTACCCATGCTAAAAGCTGTTCTAATCATACTGAGCGTGGTGGCAGTGGTGTACGTCCTGCTTTGCGGTGTGCTGTATTTCAAGCAGGAAAAGCTGCTGTTTGCGCCTACGCACTTGCCAGCAGAATATCAGTTTCGCTTTCCGGGCCGGTTTGAGGAGCGGTGGACAACGGCTGCCGACGGTGCCCGCCTGCACGGCCTGCTTTTCAAGGCGCCCGATTCCAAGGGGCTGGTATTCTATCTGCACGGCAATGGCGGTGCGCTCGACAGCTGGGGCGATGCCGCCGCCACTTACACGGCACTGCACTACGATGTGTTCATGCTGGACTACCGCGGCTACGGCAAAAGCGGTAGCCGCATTAGCAACCAGGCCCAGATGCTGGTCGATGTAGACAGTGTTTATCGGCAACTGCTGCCCGAGTACCCCGAAAGCCGCACGGTTATTCTCGGCTACTCCCTGGGCACCGGGCCGGCTACGTGGCTGGCCGCCCGGCACCACCCCAAACTGCTGATTTTGCAGGCCCCGTACTTCAGCATGCGCGACATGGCGACGCGGCTTTACCCCTTCGTGCCAGGTTTTCTGCTGCGCTATCCCATGGCCACCAACGAGTTAATTGGCCAAGTGAGCGCGTCCATCGTATTGTTTCACGGCGACCACGACGAGGTGATTGACTACAATTCTACCCTCCGACTCAAGGCACTACTTAAGCCCACCGATACGCTTATCGTGTTGACTGGGGCCCGTCACAACGGCATGACCAACAACCCACAGTATCAGCAGGCACTGGTGCGGCTGCTGCACTAGCCCTCCGCATACTGGCCGCCGGCCCTGCTCCAGCCATCGTCTACACGCAGCAGCGATATTGCTCGAATTAAGGAACAGCTCTCAGAGTTGTTTGGTAAGGCATTGAAAAACAAAATGATAACATGGCTATGTACGAGGAAGGTCTAAAATCAAGCTACCCCGGGTTCAAATTTGCACGTGTGCTATATGCGTTAAATCATATTTCTGTGACGACCTATTTTTGTAATTTATGGTGAAATAATGGTGCTGTACATTATGCTAATTGATAGATTATGAGTAGGTTGGTTTGTTCAATTCTTGTATATTTGTTAATTCAGTCCGGCGATTATTATCTGAAATATGGTTGTTTTCTACAATAATTATCATTCTTCTAATTCAACCTCTAATGAATCACTGCGTGCTGGTCATCAGGAACAGACCATTGCTGAACAGCTAGCCGACCTACAACGCGCCCTGGCCGTAGCTCAGGCCGAAAACCGTGCGCATCAGGCGCGATTTGCCATGCTGATGCAGGCAACGGGCGAAGCCATATTGCTTACGACTGCCCAAGGCCGCGTGCTGGCCACCAACCAAGCCTGCCGCGACCTGTTCGGGCTTCCCGCCGACCCCGGATTTCACGGACTGGAGCCCGATGTGTTGGCGGCCGTGCAGCTCTGCTTCCGTGAGCCCGCCGATTTTATTGGCCGCGCCCGGGCTTGGCGCGCGGCGCGCACGGCCACCGCCGTCGACGATTTTGTGATGGCCGATGGCCGGGTGCTCGAATGCCGCTACGCCGTGCCCGCCGATGAAATGCTGGGGCATCTGCTTTCGTTTCGCGACGTAACGGCTGCGCGTCGTGCGGCCGCGCTGGAGCAGGAGCTAGCTGAACAGCGCGCGATGTTCACCACCTTGCTCGACCAGTTGAAAGTGGAAGTGGCCGTGTTCGACGCTGATGCCCGCTATCGGTTTGTCAACGCCCGTTGCTTCAACGAGGAGGCCATGCTGGAGTGGATAATTGGCAAGGATGATTACGACCTCAGTGCGCGACGGGGGCGCCCGGCCGAGTTGGCGCAGCGCCGACAGCAGCTGTTTGCCGAAGCTGTACAGACACGTGCCGAAGTGATTTGGGAAGAAGCATTTACCACAAACGAGGGGCCACAGCAGCTGCGGCGGCATTTCATTCCGGTGTTCTGGCCCGACGGCTCCCTGCGCATGATGGTGGGCACGGGCTCCAACATCACGCGGCGACGGCTGGCCGAGCAACAGCTGGTGGAGCAGCGGGCTTTCTACGAATTTGTGCTCGACCACATTCCCTGCGACATCGGCGTATTCGACGAGGCCGGCCGCTACATGTTCGTGAACGCAACGGGCATTAATGATGCGGCAAAGCGGACTTGGGTTATTGGCAAAAACAACTTCGACTATTGCCGGCAGTACGGCCACCCCATGGCAATAGCCGAAGGGCGTCAGCACTACATCAACCAGGCGTACGAATCGCGCAAGCTGGTGACGTTCGAAGAAGCGTTTGACCGGCCCACGGGCATGGTGCACCAGCTGCGCTGCATGCAGCCCGTGTTCAACCCCGACGGCTCGCCCAAGATGATTGTGGCCTACGGTCTCAACATCACCGACCGGGTGAACACCGAGCGGCAGCTGCGCCACGCCAAGCTGGCAGCCGAGTCGGCGGTGCGGGCCCGCGAACTGTTTCTGGCCAACATGAGCCACGAAATTCGCACGCCCATGAACGCCATTCTGGGCATGAGCCAACTGCTGGCCAAAACGGTGCTCGCCCCCGAGCAGGACAGCTACCGCCAGGCCATCACCACCTCGGCCGAGCATTTGCTGGTTATCATCAACGACATCCTGGATTTGAGCAAACTCGAAGCCGGCAAGATGACGCTGGAGGAGATGGGCTTCACCCCGCAGCACCTACTGGCCGAAGTGGAGCAGACGCTGCACTACAAAGCCGTGGAAAAAGGGCTGAACCTAGTGACCCGGGTGGCCCCCACAGTACCGCCCGTGCTCATCGGCGACCCCTACCGCATTCGGCAGGTGCTGTTGAACCTGGCCGGCAACGCCATCAAATTCACCGAAACCGGGCGTGTGACGGTAACCTGCGACCTGGTGGGGACCGGTCCCGAAGGCCGGGCGGCTATTGAATTCAGGGTAGCTGATACCGGCATCGGCATCGAGCCCGAGTTTGTGCACAGCCTGTTCCAGGAATTCAGCCAGGAAGACTCGTCCGTGACCCGCAAATACGGCGGCACGGGCTTGGGCCTGAGCATCAGCCGGAACCTGCTGCGCCTGATGGGCTGCGACGTGGAAGCCGAAAGCGTGAAGGGCAAAGGCACCGTGATGCGCTTTGTGCTGCCGCTGCCCGTGGGTACCCCCACCGACCTGGTGCCCAAAGACGCCCTGCCGCCCAGCAGCCGCATGCTGCCTAGCCTGCGTGCCAAGCGCGTGCTGTTGGTAGAAGACAACCGCTTCAACCGGCAAATTGCCAAGACCTTCCTCGACCATGCCTTTGTGGAAGTGACCGAGGCAGAGAACGGAGCCGTAGCGGTGGAGCTGTCTAAGACGCAGGATTTCGACTTGGTGCTGATGGATATTCAGATGCCGGTGATGGACGGCTACGCCGCCACGGCGCTGCTGCGCCAGCAACTGGGACTCACCGTGCCCATCGTAGCCCTCACTGCCAACGCCATCAAAGGCGAGCGCGAAAAATGCCTGGCTGCTGGCATGGATGACTACCTCACCAAGCCCTTTAAGGAAGACGAACTGCTGCGCAAGGTGAGCCGCTGGGTGATGTGCCAGGCGCTGGAAAATGTGGAGGCGGAGGCTTACAACACGCCCGCAACCGGGCCGGTTGAGCAACCTGCCATGCCGGCTGCCGGGCCTGAACCGGTGAATACAGCAGAAAAGAAGGATACCGCCGCGCCGCTCTACCAAACCGATGAGCTGCTGCACGTGGGGCAGGGCGATGTGGAGTTTGTGCGCTTTATGCTGGAAACCTTCGTGGAAAGCTGCCACGAAGCCATTGCCGGTTTTAGCCAAGCGGTAGAGGCCGCTGATGTGCGCCAGCTGCGTGGAACTGCCCACACCCTACGCCCCAACCTAACGCACCTGCGCGCCTTGCACATCCTGCCCTGCGTCGAGCTACTGAATGAGTGGCCTGAACCCTTCGAACTGGCTGCTGTGCAGCCGGTGGTGGACGAAGCCATTGAGTTGTTGGGGCAAGTGAGTTCCCGCATCGTGACCGATTTGGCCGCCGAAGCTTACGGTAGCCCGGCTGCTAGTGCCGAAATTGCGTAGGAACAGGGCCGCTCCCAGGTTGGCGAGCGGCCGTTTGCGCATGATGTCGTTGGATAGTGTTTCGCCGCGCGGGTTATCGCGCAAGGCTCATCGGGTGGCGGTGGGCGCTTTGTTTTTCCTGTTGGGCTTGTGCTTCGCCAGCTGGGCATCGCGGATTCCGAGCGTGCAGCAGCGCATGGGCATCTCGGAGGCCGCGTTGGGCGGCGTGCTGCTCGCCATTCCGATGGGCCAGCTCGTGTCGTTGCCGCTGGCGGGCTGGCTGGTGGCCAAGCAGGGCAGCCGGCGCGTGGTGCTGTGGGGAGTGGTGCTCTATGCTGCGGCCCTGGCGGGCTTGGGCTGGGCTGCCAGCCTGTGGCAGCTGCTGCCCTGCCTGGTGGTGTTTGGCATCGGCGGCAACCTCACCAATATTTCGGTGAACACCCAGGCTGTGGGCGTGGAACGGCTCTATAAGCACAAGCCCATCATGGCCTCCTTCCACGGGCTGTGGAGCTTAGCGGGCTTCGTGGCGGCCGCCATTGGCTCGGTGATGATTGGGCATGCGGTGCCGCCGGGTATGCATTTTCTTTTCATTACCGCCTTCATTCTGGTCGGGCTGGCGGTGAGTGCCGGCTACACCGTGCGCGAAGATTCGGGCGTCGACCCCAACCAGCCCATCTTCGTGAAGCCTGACAAAGAGCTATTGGGCCTGGGGGCAATTGCCTTCTGTGCGCTCATCTGCGAGGGGGCCATGTTCGACTGGAGCGGGGTGTATTTCAAAAAGGTCATTCATGCCGATAAGGATTGGGTGGGAGCAGGCTACACGGCCTTTATGTGCACCATGGCCGCCGGCCGCTTCGGGGCCGACTGGCTGGCGCACCGGCTCGGGGCGAAGCGCGTGATTCAGCTTAGTGGCCTGCTCACAGCTGTGGGGCTGAGCATTGCCGTGGCGCTGCCCACGCTGCCCACGGCCTTGCTGGGCTTTTTGCTGGTGGGCTTTGGCACGTCGGCCGTGGTGCCGCTGGTGTACTCGGCAGCGGGCAAGTCGACGAAAATGTCGGCCGGAATGGCGCTGGCGGCGGTTTCTACTATCGGCTTCTTTGGGTTTTTGCTGGGGCCGCCAGTCATCGGTTTTGTGGCCGGTGCCAGCAGCCTGCGCGTGTCGTTTGCGCTGATTGCGGTGATGGGCGTGTGCGTATCGGCGGTAGCGAGCCGGGTGCGGGTGTAGGGTTAGGAATAGGGGAGAAGGGACAGCAAGAAAGCATGTCATGCCGAGCGAAGCCGAGGCTTCTTACGTGCGGCAGCAACCCTTTTGTTGCGATTGAGTTACTACTTGCACGCGAGATGCCTCGGCTGCGCTCGGCATAACGTTCTCGTTTTTCTAATCCCCAAGCCCTCTCAATGCCCGATAACCCCACCGCCACCAAATACACCTGGGATGCTATGCCCGTCGAACAGGTAAGCGACCAGCTTTCGCGCCGTCTCATCACCGGCGACAAGATGATGCTGGCCCACGTCTACCTTAAAAAAGGCGCCATCGTGCCCCTGCACCAACACCACAACGAGCAGATTACCTACATTCTGGAAGGCGCGTTGCGCTTCTGGATTGGCTCGGAAGATGCCGAGCCGATTGTGGTAGGTGTGGGCGAGGTGCTGCACATTCCGTCCAATGTGTGGCACAAGGCCGAGGCCATCGAAGACACGCTCGACGTGGATATTTTCAGCCCGCCCCGCCAGGATTGGTTGGACAAGTCGGACGATTACCTGCGCCTGAAGTAGCCCGCTTATGGACCTCGGACTGAAAGGAAAAGTTGCCCTGGTGGCCGCCGCCAGCCAGGGCCTGGGCCGCGCCGTGGCCGAAGAGCTGGCTGCCGAAGGCGCCTCGCTCATCCTATGCGCCCGCCACGACGCGGCCCTGCAGGAAACCTGTGCCGCCATCGAACAAGCCTACGGCACGCCTGTACTGGGCCTAACCACCGATGTAGCCGACCCCGCCGCCGTGGCTCGCCTGGTAGAAGCCGGCCTGGCCCGCTTCGGCCGCATCGATGTTCTGGTGACCAACGCCGGCGGCCCGCCCGCCGGCACCTTCGACACGCTAAATGCTGCCCAGTGGGAGGCTGCTACCCGCCTGCTGCTCACCAGCGTGGTAGAGCTGACCCGCGCCGTGCTGCCCAGCATGAAGGCGAATGGCTGGGGTCGTATCCTCAACATCACCTCCATTTCGGTGAAGCAACCCGTAGCCAACCTTATGCTCTCCAACAGCCTGCGCGCGGCCGTAACGGGAATGGCCCGCACGCTGGCCACGGAAGTTGCTGCCCAGGGCATCACCGTGAATAACATTCTGCCCGGCTACACCCGCACCGAGCGTGTGGTGGGCCTGGCCAATGCCACGGCTGCCCGCGAAGGGATTTCATCGGAAGAGGCTACGTCCCGCTGGGAGAATGAAATTCCCATGCGCCGGCTGGGCGAGCCGCGCGAGTTTGCGGCGCTGGCGGCATTTCTGTGCTCGGAGCGGGCCAGCTATATCACTGGCACGTCGGTACCGGTAGATGGCGGCTGGATTCGCTCACTGCTGTAACATTTCCCGACGGCAGCGTATAGCCGAACGTCATGCTGAGCTTGCCGAAGCATCTCTACCGCAATAGTAAACCTGATTACTGCTGCGGTAGAGATGCTTCGGCAAGCTCAGCATGACGTTCTTTTTTGCTCCAAACTCCCTCTTCTTACTGCCTTGACCGAAGCCCTCACTCATCGCCAGAAGATGCTCACCTTCGCCGGCATTCTGCTGGCCATGTTTTTGGGGGCGCTCGACCAGACCATCGTAAGTACCGCCCTGCCGCGCATCGTAGCTGACTTGCACGGACTCGACCGGTTTACGTGGGTAGCCACGGCCTACCTGGTGGCCAGCACGGCGCTGGTGCCCATTTATGGCAAGCTGGCCGACATGTACTCGCGGCGCACCATCGAAATTGTGGCCGTGAGCGTGTTTCTGGTGGGTTCGGGCTTGTGCGGGCTGGCGGGCGAGTTCGGCACATTGCCACTGCTGGGCGATGGCATGACGCAGCTGGTGGTGTTTCGGGCCATCCAGGGCTTTGGCGGGGCCGGGCTGTTTGCCATGGCCTTCATCATCATCGCCGACTTGTTTGCCCCAGCCGAGCGGGGGCGCTACCAGGGCTTCACGGGGGCCGTATTCGGCACGTCGTCGGTGCTGGGGCCACTGCTAGGTGGTTTTTTAACCGACAAGGGCAACGGCCTTATTCCCGGGGTAGCGGGCTGGCGGCTGGTGTTCTACGTAAACCTGCCGCTGGGCCTGCTGGCCCTCTGGTTCATCGTCACGCAAATGCCGCCGCTGCGCCCGCGCACCGAGCCGAAGCCCTTCGATTACCTCTCGGCGGCGCTGCTAATGGGTGGGCTGGGGTCGTTGGTTGTCGTTCTGCAACTCAACCGGGCGCAGCACCCGTGGTCGGGGGCGCTTACGCTGGGACTGCTGGCCGGCGCGATGGTGGCGCTGGTGCTGTTTGTGGTACGCAGCCTGCGGCACGAAAACCCCATTCTCAACTTCGGCCTGTTCAAAAACCCGGTGTTCCGGTCGGCCAACGCGGCGCTGTTTTTCATGGGCGGGGCCTTTTTGGGCGTCATCATCTTCGAGCCCCTGTTCATGGTGAACGTGCTGGGCGAGTCGGCCACGCGGGCCGGGGCCAGCCTCATGCCGCTGTCGTTGGGCGTGGTCACGGGCTCGATGCTGGCCGGCCAGATGGTGTCGCGCTTCGGCCACTACAAGCGCTGGATGCTGGGCGGCCTTGTGCTGCTGCTGGTTGGGCTGAGCTTGCTGGCCACCATGCCACCCACCGTGCAGTATTATCAGGTACTTATGTATCTGGCTGTATGCGGGCTGGGCCTCGGGCCCACCATGCCGCTCTACACTCTGGCGGTGCAAAATGCTACGGAGCCTGCGCTCATGGGCCAGGCTACTTCCGCCAGCCAGTTTTTCCGGCAGATTGGCGGGGCGCTGGCAGCTTCGGCACTGGGTGCGGTGCTCAGCTTCACGCTGGCCCACGAGCTGCCCACCTCTGCGCAAGCCCCCGCCACGAGCCAGACGGTGGTGGCCGAAGGGCCGGCCCTGCCCTCAGCCGCCGCAACAGCCCGCGCCAACCCGCAAGTGCGGGCAGCCTTCGCCACGGCCATCCACCGGGTTTACATGGTTGACATTCTACTGGTTGTAGGAGGCTTGCTGCTCACGCTGCTGGTGCCAGAACTGCCGCTGCGCAAAGCCAACGAGAAAGTGCCAACGATAGCGGAGTAGTTAGGTATTTCAAACAGAACGTCATGCAGAGCGCAGCGAAGCATCTCGCGTGCTGTTGCTAACCCAAGATGTTCGCACGATTGAGTTAGTGGTGGCGGGCAAGATGCTTCGCTGCGCTCTGCATGACGTTCTGTTTATTCTGTTCGGCCAGCGCCCTGCCATACATGGTGTACCTTCGCGCCGTTGGTTCTCGGTTTGATTTCCTTCAATCAGCGGACGGTTTTTTCCTTGGGCTTCGGCTTGGGTAAAGATTAAAAGGGAATCGGGTGCAACTCCCGAACAGACGCGCTACTGTGAGTTTCCCGGCCCCGATGGGCCGGAGCCGGTGGCCCCATTGCAAGCCCATTGGCCCGCTATTACCGGGCTGAGAAGGGCGGGGCCTACCCGAAACAAGTCAGGAGACCTGCCGGCCGCCGAGTGATGCTGCCCTCGCGCTTTGGGGCTGGCATCGGCGGTGCCGTACCGCCGCGCCATGGGCGCGGGCGGGATGGCGTGCGGCCGGTGGCTGGCTTTATGAGAATGGGCTTGAAAGCAGGCCGAGGCCGTTTATCACCTCCTTTCCCATTACCCATGCTTCTAACCGACCGCATTGCCCGTGCCGAAACGCGCATTTTCAAAGCCGTGTTTCCCAATACCACCAACCATTACGATACCCTTTTCGGTGGCACCACCCTGCTGCTGATGGACGAAGTGGCCTTCATTGCCGCCACCCGCTTTTCGCGCCTGAAAATGGTAACCGTGTCATCCGAGCGGGTCGATTTCACGCACCCCATTCCCGGCGGCTCGCTGGTAGAACTGGTGGCCAACATCGAGCATGTAGGCCGCACCAGCCTGAAAGTGCGCGTCGATTTGTTTGTGGAGCAGATGTATTCCGACGACCGCCACAAAGCCGTGACGGGCCTGTTCACCTTCGTGGCGGTAGATGAGCACAAGCGGCCCGTGCGCATTCTTAAGGCCGAATAGCAGGGCCACAGACTGGGGCGTCGAGTATCTTTCGGCGCCCTCAGCCATTCCCTTTTCGCATGAATCCAAACCTGCAAGCGCATTACAATGCCATGCGCGAGGCCGCCATCCAGCGGCTGGCCCAGGGCGATGCCGAGCTGGACCCACTTATTGATTACGAAGCAAATCTGCGCATGGGCATCACGCTGCTCACCCGGCCGGCCGCGTCCATTACCGCCGCCATCGAAGCTATGCTGGCCGATTTCCGGCTGACCGAGCCGGAGCAGTACTACTATCCAGCCTCGGACATTCACCTTACTATTCTATCAATAATATCGTGCTACAGCGGCTTTAAGCTGACTGATATTAGCTCTGTTGAATACGTGGAAGCCTTGCGCAATATCCTGCATAATGTTAGGCCATTCACTATCACCTTCACTGGCCTCACGGCCTCGCCGGGCGGTATTATGGTGCAGGGATTTGCAGCGGATAACGCGTTGAATGGCCTGCGTGATGAGCTGCGCCTGTTTTTCCGCGCCTCCGGTTTCCAGCAGTCCATCGACCAGCGGTACAGCATTCAAACAGCCCATACCACAGTGTTGCGTTTCAGAAGCAAGCTGCGCAACGGCCCGGCACTGCTCAAAAAACTCGAGCAATACCAGTACCATCCCTTCGGCTCATTCGAGGTGAATGTGCTGGAGTTGGTGTACAACGACTGGTACCAGCGGGCCGCCAACACGGTACTGCTGGAGCGGTATGCACTGTGAGTTAGTTTTAGATATGGGTTTGCTTGCCCAGCCCCACCCAGCCGCGCTGCATGGCGTAGTAAATGGCCGTGCCCACCACCAGCCCCACCAGGTAGCCATACGGCAGCCCGGCGCAAAGCAGGCCCACCAACAGCGCCACCAGCAAGTCGCTGCGGTTGCTGCTCACGTCGCGCAGCAGCGTGGCCAATGAGAGCGCCTCAAACAGCAGCAGCACCCCCAGCACCGGCAACGGAAAAATCTGCACCACATCAGCAAAGCCCTGGCTGAAAAACAGCCCCAGCACCAGGAAGATGCCACCGTAGATAACGACAGAACCGCCCGTGCGCGCCCCAAACGCATAGTGGCCCACCATGCCGCCCGAGCCGTGGCACACCGGGAAGCCCCCGAAAAACGGGTTGGCCAGGTTCATCAAGGCATAGGTGAAGCTGATTTTCTTAATGGTAAGCGGCTCCCGCTCGGGGAATAAGTCGTGCGCTACCTGCTTGGTGGCCAGAATGGAATTGCCCAACGACAGCGGAATCTGGGGCAGCGCGAGCAGCACGGCGCCGGTGAGGATGTCGGCTGACTGCGGCAGGTGCCAGGTGGGCAGGTGCAGGCCTACTGCCTTTTGGGCCGTGGCTAAATCGAGCTTGAATACCAGCGCATACGCCACTCCCAACCCAATAACAATGAGGGCTGCCGGCCAGCGCCGGTTGCCGAACAGCACCACCGTTACGGCAAAGGCCGCCGCGGCCAATGCGTAGCCGGCTGCGCCATCGGCGCCCACGTATTGCTTGAGGGCCAGCGTGGCCAGCTGCAACGCCAGCCCGAACTGAATGCCGCGCACCACCGCCTTGGGTACCAGCCGCCCCAGCGCATCAATCAGCCCGGTTATCGAAAGGAAAAACATGCTGATGCCAATGGCCAGTCCGCCGCCAAAGATGACGCGGCCCGGAATCTTCTGCGCAATTACCAGTGCCGCGAAGGCCTTGAGCGGCTGCACGGGCATGGGCATGCGGTACCAGAGCCCGGTAAACACCTGCATCAGCCCGAACAGAATTAAAACCGAAGCGCTGTCGATGCCCGAGGCGGCGATGACGCCGATGAGCAGCGGCAAGTCGGTGCCGAGGTCGCCAAATGCGCCGGCCAGCTCGTTGCGGTCGAAGCGGATGGGCGGGCGGCTAGGGGCCGGCGGGGTAAGGGTGGGGGAGTCCATCGGGGCAAAGGTCGGGCGCGGGGGCCAACCCCACCGCATCAGCTCCCGGCGGCCAGGGCCTGGCACACGGCGGCCGTCATGTCGGTAGTCGAGTGGCTGCCGCCCAAGTCGCGGGTGCGCACGCGCTGCTCGCGCAGCACCGATTCAATGGCCTGCATGAGGCGGGCGGCCAACTCGGTTTCGCCCAGGAATTCTAGCATCATTTGCACCGACCAGATGCTGGCGATGGGGTTGGCCACGTTCTGGCCCACCAAACCGAAAGCCGAGCCATGAATGGCCTGGAACAGGCTGGGGTAGCGCCGCTCGGGGTTGAGGTTGGCGCTGGGGGCCAGGCCCAGGCTGCCGGTGAGGGCCGCCCCCAGGTCGGTGAGGATGTCGCCGAACAAGTTGGAGGCCACAAACACGTCCACGGTTTCGGGCTGGCTCACCATGCGGGCCGTCATGGAATCCACCAGCTGCTGGTCGGTGGCCTGGGTGGGGTAGTCGGCCGCCACGGCCCGGAACACATCGTCCCAGAACACCATGTTGTGCTGCATGCTGTTCGATTTCGTCACGTTCGTCACCAGCCGCCGGCTCTGTTGCCGGGCGTAGTCGAAGGCGAAGCGCATCACGCGCTCCGTGCCCGTGCGCGTGAACACGATAGACTGCACGGCCACTTCCTGGGGCTGGCTGCGGTGCACCCGGCCGCCCACGCCGGCGTACTCGCCCTCCGAGTTTTCGCGCACGCACACCATGTCGATGGGGTGCTGGCCGGCGTTGCGCAGGGGTGAGGCCACGCCGTCGAGCTGGCGCATGGGCCGCAGGTTCACGTACTGGTCGAAGCCTTGGCGGATGGGCAGCAGCAGGCCCCACAGCGTGACGTGGTCGGGAATGGCAGGGCTGCCCACCGGCCCCATCAGCAAGCCATCGAAGCCGCCGCGCTCCAACTGCTGCAAGCCGTCGGCGGGCATCATGGCCCCGGTGTGCTCGTAGTGGGCCGAGCCCCAGCCAAACTCCCGCGTCTCGAAGCGCAGGCCGCCGTGCAGCTGCTCCAGTTGCCGCAACACCTGCTGACTGGCCGCGATGACTTCGGGCCCAATGCCGTCGGCCGGGAAAACGGCGAGGTGGTAGTTTTTCATTTGTGGTGAGAGGGAAGGGGAAGTAGTTGACAGTGAAGGCAGCAAAGAAGGCCGGTCATGCTGAGCGCAGTCGAAGCATCTCTACCGCAAAGAGTAACTTATTACTTGCGCAGTAGAGATGCTTCGACTGCGCTCAGCATGACGTTATTATAATGCCTTGCCTTGCTGCGTGACTGCTTACTTCTTGTTTTTCAGCAGGCGCGCCACTTCGCTGGCCTGCTCGGCGGCTTCGCCGAGGTACTCGCCGCTGGTGTAGCCTTTGCGGAAGCGCAGCGGCTTGAGGCGCTTGCCCAGCGCCTCCACGGCCTGCTCGTGGTCGAGGGCGCCTTCGTTGTGGGCCAGGAAAATGGTGGCCACGCCGTTGCCGATGAAGTTGGTGATGGAGCGGGCCTCCGACATGAAACGGTCGACGCCCAGCAGCAGAGCCAGGCCCTCCACCGGAATCACCTTCATGGCTGTGAGGGTGCTGGCCAGTACCACGAAGCCGCTGCCCGCCACGCCGGCCGCGCCCTTGCTCGTCACCATCAGGATGCCCATCATGGTGATAATCTGCCCGGTCGATAAATCGACGTGAAACACCTGGGCCAGAAAGAGCGTGGCCAGCGACAGGTAGATGGTGGTGCCGTCGAGGTTAAAGGAGTAGCCCGTGGGCACCACTAGGCCCACCACCGGCTGGGCGCAGCCCATGCGCTCGAGCTTTTCCATAAGCCCCGGCAGGCCGGCTTCCGACGAGGAAGTGCCCAGCACAATCAGCAATTCGGCCTTGATGTACTTGAGAAACGACCACATGCCAATGCTGCAGTAGCGCAAAATGCCCCCCAGGATGAGGAAAATGAACACGGCCATCGTCAGGTACACCGTCACCATGAGCTTGCCCAGCGGCAGCAGCGTGGCAATGCCAAACTTGCCGATGGTGAAGGCCATGCCCCCAAACGCGCCGATGGGAGCCAGCAGCATCACCAGGTGCAGCCCCCGAAACACGTATTTCGAACATTCCTTCAGGAAGTGAATGATGGGCTTGCGGCCCGCGTACTTACTGAGCACCACGCCCAGCACGATGGCCACCAGCAGCACCTGCAGCGTGAGGTTGTCGGCCAGGAAATGCCCCCACGAAAACTCGACTGCCCGCTTCGTGAATTCGCCCACCTTGCCAGCATCAAGCTTGCCCGTGCTTACACCGTCGCCGGGCCGCACCACCGCCGCCACTGCCACGCCAATAAGTAGCGCCAGCGTGGTTACAATCTCGAAGTACAGTAATGCCTTGCCTCCGATGCGCCCCACTTTCTTCAAATCTCCCATCGTGCTGATGCCGAGGGTTATGGTGAGGAAAATAATGGGGTTGATGAACAGCTTCACCACCTCGATGAAGCGCTTGCCGAGGAATTCCATCTTCACGGCGGTGGCGGACTGGAAGTGGCCCAGCAGTGCCCCTGCCACAATGGCCAGCAACACCCACAGGGTTAGGTTTTGGGTGATTTTCTTCAGTTTCATCGTAGTGGGACGGACAAGGTAATTCGTCAGAATATCGGGTAGAAGAATAGTAGCGGAAAGAGGGCAAAACGTCAGAACGAAGGCAGTGTAACGTCATGCTGAGCTTATCGAAGCATCTCTACTGCAAGAGTAAATAATTACTTGCTCGGTAGAGATGCTTCGACTGCGCTCAGCATGACGTTCCTATTGCTCATTGCCATCAATGCAGCCACCAGCCCAGTAGGGCCAGCAGCGGCAAAGAAAGCGGAATGCCCAGGCCCACCATTTGGGCGGCCAGGGGTGGGTCGAGGCCGTAGCGGTCGGCGATGACGGCGGCGGTGTTCATGGGGCCGATGGCGGCGCCCAGCAGGCAGAGGTCCACGGCCGGGCCGTGCTGCCGGGCCAGGCCTACGTACACGGCCCACACCAGCAAGGGGGCCAGCAGCAGCTTGTAGCCCAGGCCCCAGGCCAGCAGCCGGCCTCGGCCATGCGGCACGGCAAACTGCAGCTGCAAGCCTACCGACAGCAACGCCAGCACCGGAAACGGCGCGCTGAGCTTTTCGAGCACGCCGCGTACCAGCGCTGGGTGCCGGTAGCCGACCGCGTGCGCCGCCAAAGCCGCCACAAAGGCCAGAAACGGTGGAAACCGCAGCGCATTGGCACTCACGGCCCGCCACGACGGCGCGGCGGCCCCGTACCACGAGCCCACCACCACGCCCAGCGTCACACTCACCAGAATGGAGCCGGCCAGGCTCATCACCAGGCCCAGCTCCAGCCCCAGCTTGCCGTACAGCGCCTCAAAAATGGGAAACCCCACGAACGAAACGCTGCTGATGCCACCGGTGAGAATGAGGGCGCCCACGGTGCCGCGCGCCAACCCCAGCCGCCGCCCCAGTCCTGCAAAAAACACCCAGCCTGCCCCAAAAATTAGCCAGGGCATGAGCACGGGCAGCACAAACCGCTGGTCGAACCGCGCCTCGACTAGGTGCAGGAAGGTGAGCGCCGGCAGCAGCAGCATGATGATAAGCTGGTTGAGCACACTGGCTGCGCCGGGTGGCACCAGCTGCCAGCGTCGCAGCGCCGCTCCCGCCCCGAGGCACACCAGCAGCAGGACGAGGTTGGTCATGGGGCCTTAGAGGTAATGGGATGATAAGGAACGGTCATGCCGAGCGCAGCCGAGGCATCTCGCTCGCATCGTTCAGCCATTGAGTTACTACCCCACGCGAGATGCCTCGGCTGCGCTCGGCATGACCGTTCTCCATCACGCTATTACTTCCTAAAAAGTAAACGTCGCGTTGGCGTAGTAGTAGGCCCCGTTGAAGCCGAACTGCGCCGCGTTGCGGGTATAGGGAATCTCGCCGTTCGAGTAGCTGCCGAAGCGGGTGGCGTCCACCTTGTCGGGGTACACGTTGAACAGGTTGTTGCCGCCCACCGTGAGCGACACCACTTTGGCGGGCGTGTACACCAGGGCCAGGTCAACGAGGGTTTTACCGCGGAACTCCTGGCTGATGTGGGGCACGTAGGTGGTCGTCGTCACGCCGCCGCTGGTGGTGGTGCGGTTGGCGGGCTTTTCGTAGGCCGTTACCGGGCCGAAGTACGAAGCGCGGGGCGTGATGCTGAACTTGCCCACCGTGTACGTCACCGAGCCCAGCACTTTCTGGCGGGGCTGGGCGCGCTCAATCAGGCCAATGCTCACGGTGTCAATTAGCAGGATGCGGTTGGCGGTGCCGGCTTGCAGCAGCGCGGGCGTGGCGCCGGTGCGCACGATTTCGGTCGCGTTCAGCGTGAAGGCCAGGCTGGCGCTCAGGCGGCTGCGCTCGCTGAAATCGGTCTTGTAAGCCGTCACGAAGTCGATGCCGCGGGTGCGGGTATCGATGGCGTTGGTGAAGAAGCGGATTTCGCTGATGTTGGCGAAGTCGGGCGTTTGCAGGGCCTTGATGTCGGATTTAATCAGGCGCTCGCTGTCGATGATGCGGTCCCGGATGTCAATCTGGTAGGCGTCCACCGTCAGCAGCAGGTGTTCGCCCAGCTGGGCGGCCACGCCGGCGCTGTAGTTCCACGAGGTTTCGGCCTTGGGCGCGGCCACGCCCAGCGGCAGCAGGCGGGCGTCGTTGTTGCGCAGCTGCTTGGTTTGCACAATGGCCCCGGCCTGCACCGTCGAAGTCGACACGCTATTAAAAGTTTGCTGCAACGACGGAGCGCGGAAGCCCCGGTTCACGGAGCCGCGCAGCGAGATGCCTTCCGTCACCTTATAGCGGCCAGCAAACTTGCCCGACACGTTGCTGCCGAAGTCCGAGTAGTTTTCGTAGCGCAGGGCCGTGGTCAGCAGCAGGCGCTCGGTGAGGTCGCTTTCGAGGTCCACGTACACGCCGATGTTGCTGCGGGTGGCGTTGGTTTCGTCTTCGGGCGCAATGCCGGGGCGGCCGCTCGAACCAGGAGCCTTGGCCGTGCGGGCCGGCGAGGTGGGCGTGGCCGGAGCCGCCAGCGCAAACGGGCCCACGAAGTACGAATCCGGGCTGCCCTTCTCCAAGATGAATTGGTCGGTCCGGACCTGCGTGCCCAAGGCCACGTTGAAAGATTTCGTGCCGAACAGCCCCCCGAAATTGCGCGAAATGTTGAGTTCGTTGGTGGTTTGGCCAAACGAGCTACGGCCCACGTAAAAATCAGTGAGCGAGGCCGCGCCCATCGAAGGGTTGGCCGTTTTGTTGGCGTAGAGGTCGAGGTAGTTGTAGCCATACCCGTAGCTGAAATCGAGATTCCAGCCGCTGGTCAGCTTGCGCCGCACGCCCACCACGGTCGAGTAGTCGTCGGAGCGGCCGGGCAGCTCGGGCAGGTAGCCGTTGGGCTGAATGGGGCTGTAGTTGACGTTGTTGGGCTGGGCATTGCGGAAGAAGCCGTAGGCCAGAATGTCCTTGCGCGAAAAGCCACCGAAGCTGTACAACGACCAGCCGGCTCCGTCCAATGGCACGCTCAGGTTGTAAAAGCCCTGGTAGATGTCGGCCCGGTTGCTGCCGTACACGCCCACCTTAAAGGGCGTGCCCACCGCCGGGTACACGTTGCCGGCCTTGGCGCGGGCGTTGTTTTCGGCGGTAATCTGGGCATCGGTCGGGGTAGGGTTGGCCGAGTTCAGGGCCGGGAAAGCCGTGTAGATGCCGCCGCGGTAGTCGTCGGAGCGGTTGGTCTGGCCCTGGTGCTGGTACTGCAGCGTGAAGTTGAGGTAGCCGGGGTTTTCCTTGCCCAGCTTGATGCCGTAGTTGGCGCCGGCCAGGTACTGGGCCCCGTCGCCCTCCTTCGTGATGCCGTACTGCACCTTGGCCGTGGCCACGCCGGTGCTTTTATTCAGGCCCAAGTTAATTACGCCGGCAATGGCGTCGGAGCCATACTGGGCCGCCGCGCCGTCGCGCAGCACCTCAATCCGCTCGATGGCCAAGCTCGGGATGGCGTTCAAGTCCGTCACCACCGTGCCGGCACCTACCGTCACGTTCAGGTTCAGGGCCGAGAACTGGTGGCGGCGCTTGCCATCTACCAGCACCAATACCTGGTCGGGCGAAAGGCCGCGCAGCGAAGCCGGGTCGGCGTAGTTGGCCACGCCGTTCACCCCGGTTTTGGCCGAGTTGAACGAGGGCGAGTTGAACTGCACCTGCTGGCCTAGGTCGGTTTGGCCCGTGAGCTGCAATTCCTTGGCATTTAATACATCGACGGGCATGGGGCGCTCCACGTCGGTGCGGGGCAGGCCGCGCGAGCCCACCACCGTCACGTCGCCCAGGTCGGTGGCGCTGGGCGCCATGCGCACGTCGAAGCTGGTGCGCTCGCCCACCACGAGCTGCTGGGTCTTGTATCCCACCGCCGATATCACCAGCGTGGCGCCCGGCTGCACATTCAGGCTGAAGCGGCCCTCGTTGTCGGTGCCCGTGCCGTTGGTCGTGTTCTGCTCCAGCACCGTTACGCCGGGCATGCCCGCGCCCTGCTCATCTACCACCCGGCCCGAAACCGGAATGGGGGCCACTGCCGCCGATGGCGCCAGCACAATGCCGCTGCTCACCACCTCGTAGCCAATGCGCAGCGGCGCCAGCAGGGTTTGCAGCACGCCGCTCAGGGGCTCGTCCACGGCCGCCACGCTCACGCGGCGCTCGGCCCCAATGAGCTGCTGGCTGTATAGAAAACGGATGTGCACCTGGCTTTCGATGGTGGCCAGCACGGTTTTCACGGGCTGGGCTTCGAGTTGCAGCGTCACGTGGCGGGCCAGCACGTCGCCGGCCCGGGCATAGGCCGGGGTGGGCGCGGCGGGCGTGGCTCCGGCAGGGCCGGTCGCCAGCAGCGCGGCCAGCAGAGCAACGGGAAGGGGCCGCGCGGCCACGCGGCAAAAGCGGGAATAATGCATCATGAGATAAGTGTTGATGGTAAGCGTTGGCGTGAAAAGTGGGAGTAGAATTTGGGCAGACGCAAAGGAAATTATTCGCTCTGGCAGCCAGTACTACGGAAAACAATGGCCTCGTCGGTGCGCTCGTAGCTGGCCCCGAGCACGCGGCTCAGTAAATCAAGCTTTTCAAACAGCGTTTCGCGCCCGAAGCGCAGGGTCACGGTGCAGCCTGCCAGCGCCGCCCCATCGTAGCGAATGGGCACGCCGTAGCCGGCCTGAAGCGAGGCCAGCACCTCCGCCACCGGCCGCTCCTCGAAGCTCAGCGGCTGGGGCCGCAGCAGCGCCGGCTGCGCTACCAGTACCGGCCGCAGCACGGGTACAGCCGGGGAGTATACCACTTGCTGATTGGGCCGTACCACCACGGCCGCTCCCACCGCCGAGGCCGTGCGCAGGCTTACGCGCACTGCCCCCGTGCGCACCTCCACCGTGGCTTCGGCATGCCCCGGTGCGGCCCGCACCCAAAAGCTAGTGCCCAGCACCGTGGTTTCGAGTTGGGGCGTGAGCACCCGAAAGCGCCGGCTGGCATCGTGAAACACCGCAAAGAAAGCTTCTCCGCGCAACTCTACCAAGCGCTCGCGACCGGGGGCGAACCGGGGTGGGTAGCGCAGCCGGCTGCCGGGCTGCAGGGTTACGGTGCTGCCATCGGCCAAGGCCAGGGGCAGCGGGTGGTGCTCGAGGTTGCGGGCCGTCAGGTTGCCTCCGGCTTCGAGGGATATCAGGAGTTGGCCGGCGCTGGGTACCGCAGGCATCGGCTGAGCGGCCGTATCAGCGGTGGGCAGGGTGAACAGCCCTTGGTGCTTGGCGCCCAGCCCCAGGCTCAGCAGCACGGCGGCCGCCGCCGCCCAGCGCACGGCGGGCCGGGTACGGAGCGGCGACGAGGCTTGCGGCCGGGTGCGCCGATGAATCTGCTCCCAGCTCCGCGCCTTGGCCACTGCCTGCTCGGCCGGACTGAGGTCGGGTCGGGGCAGGTCGCGGGCCTCGTACCACTGGTCCACGGTCCAGGCTTCGCTGTCGGTGGTGTCGTGGTCGAGGTAGCGCTTCAGTAAGTTGGCAAGGTAAGAGGGCTTCATGCGGAGCAAGCCGAAAAAGGCGGTCTGCTTACAAGACGGCTAACGGCCCCGCTACCCTAGTGGGGAAGCTGAATTTATTTTCTGACCCGGCGATAAAAGCAGTTTAAAGCAATGACCAGAAGGGCCGGTCATGCTGAGCGCTCCGTCGCCATCGCCATCAGGCATTCAGCAGGGCCAGCAGCAGCACGCTGGCCATGAACTCGCGTAGGCTAATGCGCAGCAGCCGCAGCGAGCGCGCCAAGTGGTACTCGACGGTTTTGGGCGATACCTGTAGTTGCGCCGCAATTTCGGGTACGGTGCGGTGCTCCAGGCGGCTGAGTTGAAAGACGGCGCGGGCGTGGGCTGGCAGGCGGCGCAGGCTGGCGGCCAGCGCGGCAGCGAGGTCAGCCACGGCCATGGATTCCTCGGTGCCCCGGTCGGCCGATGAGGTGGGCGCGGCCGCCGCGTGGGCCAGGCGCACGGCTTGGGCCCGCAGGTAGTCAATGACTCGGTACTTGAGGGCCGTGAACAAATAAGCGTTGAGCTGCTGAATGTCGGGAGCGGAATGGCGCTTGTTCCAGAGGGCTACGAACAGGTCCTGCACCACTTCATCGGCTTCGTGGGGGCAGCCCAGCTTGCGGCAGGCGTGGGCGTGCAGCTCGTCCCAATACCGCTGGTAGATTTCGGCAAAGGCCTGCTCGTCGTCTTGGGCCAGGGCACGTAGCAGCACAGCGTCCGCGCAGGTCGCCACCGAAGCCATCGAATGCCGGGTCGATAACGGAAGCACTTTCATCGAAACCAAGGAGGTAGGAGAGCGTTGCGGAAGCGTGAAACTACAAAATTGATTGCGGAAATAAAAGAGGAGGAATCCGGGCGAAAAAGCACACCGGAGAGGACGTGGGCCGGACTGATTGACGCCCCGGACTGCAAGGAAAAAACCACCCGATGCAATGTATGGTTTTAGTTGGACATTCACTGCCGTATCAGAATTCCAGGATTCGGCGGGCGTGCGGCACTGTCCATTCCCCATTTGCGCTTTCATTTTGATGAACCCATCCATCCTGCTCCCCGCTGCCAGCTACGAATTCGCTACCATCCAAAAAGTGAGTGGTGCGGGCCCGGCCGTGCCCGCCTCCGACCAGCTCGCGGCCGAGGAGCCGCTCGAAATCCGCGTCGGCTACGAGGCGAACGGCCAACGCGAGCACCGTACGCTGTCCGTAACCATGCGCACGCCCGGGCACGACGAGGAATTGGCCGCCGGCTTCCTGCTCACCGAAGGCATCATTCACAGCCAGGCCGACCTGCTGGGCATCATTCCCTGCCCCGATGTGCAGAAGGCCGAAGAAGCTGGCAACGTGGTGCGCGCCGAGCTGGCGGCTCACGTAACCGTCGATTTTGCCGCCATGGAGCGGCATTTCTACACCAGCTCCAGCTGCGGTGTGTGCGGCAAAACCAGCATCGACGCCGTGCGCACCGCCTCGTGCCCCGTGCTGCCCACGAATGGCCCGCACCTGCGAGCCGAAGTGGTGCACCAGCTGCCCGAGAAGCTGCGCGCCGCCCAGGCTGGCTTCGAGCAAACCGGCGGGCAGCACGCTTCGGCCCTGTTTTCGCCGGAGGGGGAGTTGCTGCTGCTGCGCGAAGACGTGGGCCGCCACAATGCCCTGGACAAAGTTATTGGTGCTGCGCTTTTGGCCGGCTGGCTGCCATTGCACCAGCATATTTTGCTGGTGAGTGGCCGGGTCAGTTTCGAGTTGGTGCAGAAAGCGGCTGCCGCGGGCATTGGCGTGCTGGCAGCCGTGGGGGCCCCGAGTAGCTTAGCTATCCAGGCCGCCGAAAGCTTTGGGATGACCGTGCTGGGCTTCGTGCGCAACGAGCGGTTCAATATCTACAGCCACGGCTGGCGGCTGCAAACGGACGTGGCTGCAGAAGGCAAAGTGGAGCGGTAAGGAACAAACTTGCTCAATAGCTATAGTTTGGCAACGGCTTCCGATACCAACCGTTTAACTTTCAGGTACAATCT
The DNA here is from genome assembly GCF_039539585.1 of Hymenobacter glaciei. Lineage (NCBI taxonomy): Bacteria > Pseudomonadati > Bacteroidota > Cytophagia > Cytophagales > Hymenobacteraceae > Hymenobacter > Hymenobacter glaciei. The sequence continues at coordinate 94,049 of NZ_BAABDK010000032.1, forward strand.
CACCCCTATGAAACTCCGCATCGAAGACGACACCCTGCGCCTGCGCCTCTCGCAGGGCGAACTGGACGAATTTGCCCAAAACGGCCGCGTAGAAGGCGCCGTGCACTTCGGCCTCAACCCGGAGCAACGCCTGACCTACTCCCTGGAGCGCGGTTCCGAACGGCCCGAAACCATGCCCAACGAGGAGCCCGTGCAAATTCACTACGAGCCCGGCGCACTCACGGTGCTGGTGCCGTTTGTGTTGGCTAAAACCTGGGTAGAAACCGACCAGACCGGCTTTACGCACAACCTGCCGCTCGCTGATAACCAGCACCTCCGCATTCTGGTTGAGAAAGACCTGGACTGCCGACACTGAAGCCAATTAACCGTTAACAGTGAGCAACGAACAATTTTGTTTCAAAAGCGCACTGATGATTGTTATCTGATAACTGCTCACTGATAACTGTTCACTAACCTATGGAAGATTCCCCCCAAACCGACCCCGGCAAAGCCGGCAAAACGGAAGAGCAAAAGGCCAGCCTCGCCCCCAAAAGCGGCGAGCGGCCCGACCAGGGCCACGCCCCGGTAGCCGACCACGAAATCCCGACCGCCGACAACCCCACCAAAGCCATGCACGAGGCCAGCGCCGGCGCCCCGCCCGCCGAGGAGCACATCCCGGCCCCGCCCACCATGGAGGCCAAGTACCTGCACCCCATTCTGGCGCAGCCGCCCGAGGCCCTCACCGGCCTGCGGCTGGAGGGCCGGGAGAAGGTGGCGGCCGGCGTCACGGCCGTTATCAAGTCCATGCAGTTCAGCTGGAGCGAGGGCGGCGTGGGACGCGGCACCAAGGCCTTGCTGGGCCTGAACCAGAAGAACGGGTTCGACTGCTCGAGCTGCGCCTGGCCCGACCCCGACGAGCACCGCTCGGTGGCCGAGTTCTGCGAGAACGGGGCCAAGGCCACCGCCTCCGATGCCGACGACAAGGCCGCCGGCCCCGAGTTTTTCGCCAAGCACAGCCTGGCCGAGCTCTCGCGCCTGACCGACCGCGACCAGAACAACACCGGCCGCCTCACGCACCCCATGGTGAAGCGCCCCGGCGACAACCACTACTCGCCCATCGCCTGGCCCGATGCGTTCGACCTCATTGCCAAAGAGCTTAATGCCTGTAAAACACCCGACGAGGCCATCTTTTACACCTCGGGGAAGATTCCGAACGAGCCGGCCTTTTTGTTCCAGCTGTTTGTGCGCGAGTTTGGCACCAACAACCTGCCCGACTGCTCCAACATGTGCCACGAGAGCAGCGGCTCGGCCCTGAGCCCCACGCTGGGCCTGGGCAAGGGTTCGGTTACGCTCAACGACATTCACGAGGCCGAAGTCATCCTCGTCATCGGCCAGAACCCGGGCACAAACCACCCGCGCATGCTCTCGGCCCTGCAAGCGGCCAAGCGCAACGGAGCCAAAATCATCAGCATCAACCCGCTGATTGAAGCCGGCCTCGTCGCCTTCAAAAACCCCCAGGATTTCATGAACCCCCTGCGGGCGCTGGGCGCGCTCATGGGCGATGGCACGCAACTCACCGACGTGTTCCTGCAGGTGCGCGTGGACGGCGACATGGCCCTGCTGCGCGGCATCATGAAGCACCTGTTTGAGGCCGAGGACCTGAACCCCGGCCAGGTGGTCGACCGCAGCTTTGTGGCCGAATTCACCGAAGGTTTCGACTCGTTCGAGCAGAACATCCGCAACACGAGCTGGGCCGAGATTGAGGAAATCAGCGGCATCAGCCGCGCTCAGCTGCTGGAAGCGGCCAACATCATTGCCCACAAGCAGAAAATCATCACCTGCTGGGCCATGGGCGTCACGCAGCAGCGCCAGGGCGTGCAGACGATTCAGGAAATCGTGAACCTGCACCTCATGAAGGGCGCCATCGGCAAGCCCGGCGCGGGCACCTGCCCGGTGCGCGGCCACTCCAACGTGCAGGGCGACCGCACGATGGGCATCTGGGAGCGGGTGAAGGGCGACTTCCTCGACGCGCTGGAGAAGGAGTTCAAGTTCACCGCCCCGCGCGAGGATGGCCTCGACGTGGTGGAAAGTCTCAAGGCCATGCACGCGGGCAAGAGCCGGGTGTACTTCAGCCTGGGCGGCAACCTGCTGGCCGCCGGCCCCGACACCGAGTTCATTGCCGAAGCCATGCGCAAGCAGAAGCTGACCGTGTTCGTGGGCACCAAGCTCAACCGCGGCCACCTCACCACCGGCGAAACCAGCCTGCTGCTGCCCACCTTCACCCACGTCGACATCGACATGCAGAAGAGCGGCCACCAGATGACAAGCTGTGAAAACTCGATGGGCGTGGTAAGCCAGAACAAGGGCATTCTGGTGCCGCTGGCCGGCGACCAGCTCAGCGAAGTGGCCATCATCAGCGGCATGGCCATTGCCACGCTCGGCGATAAAACCCGCACCGACTGGGTGGCTATGACGGAGAACTACGACGTGATTCGCGACCACATTGCCCGCGTCATCCCCGGCTTCGAGGACTTCAACAAGAAGCTGCGGCAGCCGGGCGGCTTCTACCTGCCCAACGGCCCCCGCGAGCGCAAGTTCACGACCAAGGACGGCAAGGCCCACTTCAGCACCACCACGCTGGAGCGGTACGAAGTAGCCCCCGACCAGCTGATTCTGATGACCGTGCGCTCGCACGACCAGTTCAACACGACGATTTATGAATACAACGACCGGTACCGGGGCATCCACAACGAGCGCCGCGTGCTGTTCATGAACCCGGCTGACATGGCCGCCCGCGGCATCAAAGCCAAGGACCTCATCGACATCACCAGCTACTTCCAGGGCGAGGAGCGCACCGTAGAGAAGTTCGTGGCCGTGCCCTACGACATTCCGAAGGGCAACGTGTCGGCCTACTTCCCCGAGGCCAACCCGCTGGTGCCCATCACCAGTGTGGCCAAGGTGAGCAACACGCCTACCTCGAAATACGTGGTGGTAACGGTAGTGCCCACGGCCGTGAACAATGACAAGCGCATCAAGCAGCGCGAGAAGATGCTGGCATAGGGCCCGTATGTAATTGCGAGTGGAGCGCAGCGCAACGCGGCAATCCTTCCTCCCAATGCAGCAAGCCTAAATAATGTGAAAAGCCCCGGCACTATTCAGTGTCGGGGCTTTTGGTATATAAGAGTTTGTCACATTTCAAGGCTGGTCGCTCAGAAAGGAAAGATTGCCGCGTTGCGCTGCGCTCCACTCGCAATGACAGGTGACCTATGCCGGCTCGTTCTGCTTCTCCAAGTCGAACAGCTCGCCCAGCAACTCCACCAGCTGGCCGCCATCGTCGCGCTTGCAGGCCGCTTTAAGCTGGAGTACGTGCTGCTTGAGAATCTTCTGCATCAGCGAGCGGGTGGCTTCGTCGAGCAGCTTGCTTTCAGCGGGGGTCGCTTTCTTCTGGTAACGGTCGAGCTCTTCCTGGCGCAACTGCTCCAAGCTGGCTTTCATCTTCTGAATAAGGGGGGACACCAGCATTTCCTTGGCCCAGTCGTTCAGGCCGGCAATGCTTTCGGCGATGATGGCGCGTACCTGCGGCACGGCGGCCAGGCGGGTTTGCAGCGCGGCCGAAGCTTTGCTCTGAATGGCGTCGATGTTGTACACCAGCACGCCGGGCACCTGTTCCACATCGGCGGCGATGCTGCGGGGCACGCTCAGGTCAATCAGGAATTTGAAGCTGAGCACGTCGAGGTGCCGCACCAGTTCTTTGGTGAAGAATGGCTCGGCGCGGTTGATGGAGGAAATAACCACGTCGGCTTCTTTCAGGGCCGGCACTAAGTCTTCAAAATCGACGAGGCGCATGCCACACTCGGCCGTCAGCTCTTCGGCCTTGGCACGGGTGCGGTTGCAGATGGTGATTTCGCCAAAGCTCTTGCTGGCGGCCAAGTGGCGGCACACATCGGCGCCGATTTCGCCCAGGCCCACCACCAATACTTTGGGGTTGGCCACGTCGGCGGTCAGCTCTTCTACCAGCTCCAGAGCGGCGTAGCTCACCGAAGCAGCTCCGTCGCGGAAGCTGGTTTCGGTTTGCACGCGCTTGTTGGTGAAGAAAACCGTGTGGAGCAGGCGGTGCAGGAAGGGGCCGGCGGCGTCGGCATCGGCGGCCCACTGGTAGGCCATTTTTACCTGGTTGCTGATTTGCAGGTCGCCCACCACCTGGGCGTCGAGGCCCATGGCAACTTCGAAAAGATGCTGCACGGCCGCCTCGGCGTCGGGCAACAGGTCGAAATAGGGCAGAAACTGGCCGATGTCGGCGCGGGCTTTGAGGTGGCCCAGGGCGAGGATGATTTCGCGGCTGCGGTCGTCCTCGGCGGCGTAGTACACCTCGGTGCGGTTGCAGGTGCTCAGCACGAGCAGGTCGGTCAGGCCCAGCTCATTGTGCAGCGTATTCAGGAAGCGGCGGCAAGCGGCCTCGTCCAGCGAAAGCAGCTCGCGAATGGCAAGCGGGGCTTTCTTAAAGGAGAGGCTGACAGCCTTGAACGGATGCGACATAGAGTAATTCGGTACGGAACCGGGCTGCAAAATTACGGCAGGAATCGGCAAGTATGAAACAGCCCGAGGAAGTCTCCGGTTCGGGACATTGCGCAATAATCCGGAGGTCGGCCAGGTGGGGCCCTCGTACCTTTGCGCCATGTCGCTGAAACCCCCACCCGCTACTTCTTCTGCACTCGGGCCGGTGCCCACCCAGGTTGCCTCGGTAGCGCCCGGCACTGCCGAAATGCCGCGGCCGGGCGCCGCCGAGGCAACCGCGTCGTTGGAGGCTACCGAGGCCCTGGCGCCGGCCGCGCCCCCTGCCACCACCCCGATGGCGTGGGCGCTACTCATTATTCTGGCCTGCATCTGGGGCACCTCGTTTATTCTGATGAAGAAGGGCCTGGTGGTGTTCTCGGCGGTGGAACTGGGCGCCATCCGGGTGAGCGTGGCGGCGCTGCTGCTGCTGCCGTTTGCCCTGCGGCACGTGGGCAGCGTCGAGCGCAGCCGGTTCAAGTGGTTGGCATTAAGCGGGGTATTCGGTACCCTGATTCCGGCCTTTCTGTTTGCTTATGCCGAAACGAAACTGGCCTCGGGGCTGGCGGGCGTGCTCAATGCCCTCACGGCGGTGTTCACGCTGCTGGTGGGGGCGCTGCTGTTTGGCCAGCGCCTCACGGGGCTGCGGGTGCTGGGCATTGCGCTGGGGCTAGTAGGCACGGTGGTCATGCTGCAGCTTGGTGGTAGCGGCGGCGATGCCACGCCCGCCGGCGAGGGCAATGCCTGGTATGGTCTCTACATTCTGGCAGCTACTATCGGCTATGGTCTGAGTGTGAATGTTATAAAATACAAGCTGGGCGGAATGACTCCGGTGGCCGTGACGTCGATGCTGCTCATGCTCATCGGCGGACCAGCACTGGCGTTTCTGCTGCTGGGCACTGGCTTTGTGCATAAGCTCACCACTGCCGCGGGCGCCTGGACGGCCTTTGGCTACATCGCGCTGCTGGCCACCATGAGCACGGCCGTGGCCATGGTGCTGTTCAATAAGCTAATTCAGCAATCCACAGCCCTGTTTGCCTCCTCTAGCACCTACCTCATTCCCATTGTGGCGCTGGCCTTGGGCGCACTCGATGGCGAGGCCTTCAACATCTGGCATTTCGTGGGAATGGTCGTAATTCTGGGCGGTGTGCTCATTATTCACCGGGCGAAATGACTCAACAGACAGAACTTCTTCATTCCTCTATTAAGCAAAACGTCAGAACCCGACTGTCAGGCCCAATTGCCCCCAGCGGTGCGAGCGGCCACCCGCAAATTCAGGCGAAACCCAGGTGGCGGTAGCCGCAAAGCTTATATAGCCGTGCGCCACTACAACCCCGCCGGAGCTGCGCAACACGGCCCGGCGTACGTCGCCTGCGGCCAGCGTGTACGGGTCGCGGCTGGTGAATGGGCTGCCCTGCAAGGTGGCATCGTAGCCGATGAAGCGGCCGGCCAAAGCAGCCTCGCCATAAAGCTGCCAACTGGGCGAATAGCTGAATGGGCTTGGATTGGCGAAATACGGATTGAACTGCCCGGCGCGCAGGTGCAGGCCCGTGCCAGCATATGTGTAGAGCGTGCCCAACGAAGCTTCAGTTTCGGCCAGTAACTCGGTGTGGCGGCTGGTAGCTAATTGCTTTTCGAAGGCCACGCGGTAGCCAACGATGGGCGCGTTGCGAATCTGGTAGTCCCAGCCGCAAGGTTCAGCGTTGCCCATGACGCGGTGAATTGCGGTTTGCAACTCCTTGCCACCCGCTGCCGGGCCAATAAAACCAAGTTCTAGCGCCGTAGTCAGGCGCTGGTGTTGGGCAGGCAAGTTACTGACGCGGAAGAACGAGGCGTATAAGTACGCTGCATAAGGTCGGTCGCCCACTCGAACAAAGGCGTCCTGAATGCGCAGGGGCGTAAAGCCATCGTAGCGCAGCGTGAGGCCGTGTTGTTGCGTGCTAGCCCGTGGCCCGGCCGCCAGCAGGTGCCGCACCGGCAGGCAAGCCAGGACCGGATGCACCAGCGTGAGCGTCATGCCTTGCGTGAAGTAGTAATCGGTACGGAAAAACAGGTCGTTGGCGTAGGTGTAGCGCAACAGCCGGATGGGGCTGACAGGGCGTAGCGTATCGACGGGCACAGGCGCTGCTTGCACCAGCCGGGGCATCGACCATAGAAACAGCAAAAGCAGCAGGCGCATAAGTGGCCGGAGGTACGCGCTAGCGGACATTGAGGATTGAAAGGCGGCCCTTTTCCCAGTCAGTCGTTCACATACGGCCACTCCTGAAACCGGGCGGGTAAGCCTGCCTGCCGTGCATTGCCGCGCACATAAGCCAGCAGCCGAATGAGCTCGGCCCCTTTCTGGACCTCAAACTCGTGCCAGCCGACCTGCCAGAACTCGGCCTCGGGCGGGAGTTTCGGGCGCACCAGACGGCGGCAGTTGGTGCTGGTGCGCAAGTGCAGCAAGTCGATGGCTTTGGCGAAGGAGAGCGGGCTGTCGTCGGGTAGCTCCAGCACGAGGTGGGCGTGGTTGGGCAAAATGGCGAAGCCGTGCACGCGGAAGCCGGTTTCCTCCAGCATCAGGATTTCACCGGCCAGCACCTCGGCTATTTTCTCATTTTCGAAATAACGCGGGCCGATGGGTGCACGGTCGAGCACGGCATCGAACCGGGCAAAAAACTGCTTTTGGGCGCGGCGGCGGTCGGTGCCTGCTTCCTGTGCTCCGCGCAAGCTGGCCTTCAACTCGCGGCCGATGGCGGCCGGAATGGTGCCGTGCAGGCGGAAGGTGAGCAGGCTGAGCATATGTGAGGAGGAGAGGAGCAGGTCCTGTTTAGCGCCGCGTTATTTAAAGGTTGTTGAACACAATGGCGATGTCTTGCAAATGCCAGTTGTTCAACGCCGAGACGCAAATATGCGTCTCTACACCACAGTCAGCTTGCCGTCGGTATCGTGTAAGCGCTGGTTGGTGAGCAGTTGTTCTATTACTGCGGCCAGCACCTGCCGCTGCTCCTCGCTGGGGCGCGCGAAGCCCAGCCGGCGCGCGGCGGCAGCTGGCGCGTCGACCTTTCCCAGCGAGAAGCTGTCGCCCACTACGGCAACCACGGCCGCAGCCAGCTCTTCGGGTGCAATCAGGCTGAATTTTCTTGAAGCGGCCGGCAGGGTGCTGCGGTCGCGCACTACCACTGCCACGGACCGCATGCTAGGCGTCCATAAAAAGTCGCCCTGCGGGCGGATGCTGCCCATTTGTCCCGCGACCCGGATGGCCGCTGCCACGCTGGCCCGGATGCGCGAGCCCACCTGGGTAGCCCCGACGGCCAGGGCCAGCCGGCGCGTCACTTCGTCAACGTGCACGGGGCTTTCCACCGCTACTACTTCGGCCACCCAGGCCGCCAGGCGGCCGGCCGGATGCTGGTGAATTTCCTTTTGACGAATAACAGGAGGCAGCTGGGCCAGCTGATAGGGAGGAGCAGCCGGGCCATTCGGCCGACCGGGCGCTTCGCGGGTTAGCCCCGCCGTTGGCGTACCTGCTGATGGCTCGGCATCAGCAAGCTCCGTAAGGTGGGCGGGCTGGCGGGCGGCTTCGATGGCCGCCACGGCTCGGTTGGTGGCGCCGCTGGGGTCGCGGAACCAATCGGTGCTCCAGATGCGGTGCAGGCGCCAGCCCACAGCTTCGAGTACCTGCTGGCGCAGGCGGTCGCGGTCGCGGGCCGAGCGGGCGGCGTGGTACGTGGCGCCGTCGCACTCAATGCCTAGCACGTAGCGGCCCGGCTGGTCGGGGTCGACCACCGCCAAATCAATATAAAAACCTTGGCTGCCCACCTGTGGGCGCAGCTGGTAGCCCCGCGCCGTGAGAGCCCGGTGCACGACTTCTTCAAACGGCGACTCTGGCGCGCGGTCGGTTTCTTCGTTCTGGTTCAGGCGGCCGGTTTGAGCGACTTGGAGGAAGGTTTTGAGCGCTGCCACCCCCCGGGCATTGGTGCGGCTCAGGTCGAGGTCGTCGGCGGTGAGGTTGGTGAAGACCTCGCAGCGCTGACGGGCGCGGGTGATGAGCACGTTGAGCCGCCGCTCGCCGCCGTTTCCGTTTAGCGGGCCGAAGCTCATGGCTAGGTAGCCCTCGCGGGTGCGGCCGTAGCCAACACTGATGAAGATGACGTCGCGCTCGTCGCCCTGCACGTTTTCGAGGTTTTTGATGAAAAAAGGCTCGTGCGGGTGCTGGTTGAAAAATGCCTCCGTTTCGGGCTGTTGCCGACGCTTGGCTTCGAGCGCATCCTCCAAAGCCTGCCGCTGCGCCATGCTGAAGGCCACCACGCCCAGCGTGAGCCCCGGAGTGTGGCGGGCATGGTGCAGCACGGCCTCGGCCACGGTGGCGGCTTCCTGCGGATTGGTGCGGGTAGTGCCGCGTTCGTACCAGGCTTCGGGCAAATGATGGTACCTCAACCCCAAATTTTCGGACCCGCCCGGGCTGGGAAAAACCACTAGCTGGTCGTTGTAAAACAGGTGGTTGGAAGGCGCAATCAGTGACTCGTGGCGCGAGCGGTAGTGCCAGCGGAGCATGCGCTCGGGCATCTGGCAGGCTTTGCAGAGCTCCAGAATGCTGGGGATGTCGGCGGTGACGCTTTCCTCATCGGCCTCGTCGGCTGGGCCATTCAGCGACTCGAAAAAGCTGCTGGGCGGCAGTTGCTTCGAGTCGCCGACTACCACCAGCTGCCGGCCGCGGGCAATGGCGCCCAGCGCATCCATGGGTTTCACCTGGCTGGCTTCATCGAACACCACCAGGTCGAATGCTACCGCGCCGGGCGGCAGGTAGGTGGCTATCGATAGCGGCGACATCATCATCACCGGCTTGATGGCCTGCACGGCCCGGCCGGCATCCTGCATCAGGCGGCGCAGCGGCAGGTGGCGGCTTTTCTTGGCAAATTCCCGGCCGAGCACCTGCATCTGGCCGCCGGCCTGCGGGTTGGGCAGCCCCTCAAAATGCCGCAACATGGCCCGGATGCGGTTGTAATAAAGTGAGTCGCGGTCGACCTGCCGGAAGCGGGCGGCCAGTTCTTCGTGGCTCGCCCGCTCAAACTGTCGCAGGGCGGGGTGCTCTTCAAGCGACATTTTCTGCAGGAATTCGAGCCAGGTCTGGCGCACGGCCATCGCGAGAAAGTGGGCTGCTTCGGGCCAGCTTTCGGCCAATAGCAGCAGCTCCGGCCGCTGCTCGGCGCGTGCACTGGCCGCCACGTTGTTCCATTCGGTGGTGAGGTGCAGAGCCGGCAGGTTGGCGGCCCAGGTGTGGAGTGTGGTCAGTTGAGCCGCGAAGGGCTGAAACTGCAGGCGGCCATCGGGACCGAAGCGGCGGGCTTCGTTTAGGTGCAGCGCATCGGCCAGCGCCTGCACGGTGGCGCGGTGCTGGGCGAGGGCATTTTCGAGGGCATTTAGCTTTATTGCTAATTTCTCATCAGTGGAGAGATTAGCCAAATTTGCCGGAGCCAGGTATTCCAGTAGTTCAGGCGGCAGCTCGCGGCGGGCAATGCGCTGGTGGGTCAGCAGCACGTAATCGGCTATGCGGCGCAAGGGTAGCCAATTCGAGCGTAGGCCCTGCCAGCCGAAGCCCAGCAACTGCCGCATCAACGGGTCTGCTTCCGCGAGGGCTTGAGCATGGCCGCGGGCCCCATGAATGGCTTCAATAACAAGAAGTAGGGTGCCCGCCTCTTCCGGCAGCGGGCCGCGCCAGAGGCCTTGCAGGCGCTGGCGGGCGCGGCGGTAGTCACCGCTCAGAAATTTCCACCATTTGTTGCCAGCGGCCAGCACAGCAGCACGCTCAGGCAGCAGGTGTTGCTCCCAGGCATCGGGTAGCAATACGGCCTCATACTGCTGATGAAGAGTGGCGTAAGCCCTGCCTGCTTGCAGCGTTTCGCTGACGTAATTGGCCTGCCCCATCCAGGCTGCGTCGGCCACGGCCACACCGGCGAGCGGCGGTGCCAGCAAGATGTGGCGGGCAGCGGGCAGCAGCGCCTCGGCCGCGGCGCGGTTGGCGGGAGCAGGGAGCCCCAGCTGGTGGGCCAGCGTTTCGGCGGCAGCCTGCAAAGCCAGCACTGCGGCGGGCGCGTCGCGCAACTGGGCGGCCAGCGCGGCTTGCGCGGCGGGCAGCAGCATGGTCAGCTCGCTGCCCCAGAAAAGTAAGTTCTTCGGAATGCCGGTTTTTTGCAAGGTGGCCTGCAGGCCCGAAGCCAGGGCTTCGGTGTGGGCGGCGTCGGCATCGGTCCAGTCAGCTAACCGGGCAAAAGCCAATCTGGGCAATTCCACTGCGCCCCGCTCTTCGTGCAGCTTCAGCAGCTCGCCGGCTACCTGCTGCGCGGTGCGGCGGCTGCGGCCCAGGGGCGCATTCACGGCCAGGGCGTAGTCGTTCAGGGCCTGGCGGTAGCGCGGCAGCTGGGCCAGCTGGTCGGCCAGGGCGGTAGCAGGGGCGGGGCGGCCCAGGCTTAGGGTGTGGCGCAGCTCATCGAGCACGAGCTTTTTGTTGGCCTTGTGGCTGTGCAGCTCCAGGCAGGCGGCGCCCAGGCCCAGGGCATCGAGGCGGCGCTTCACGACTTCCAGCGCCGCCATTTTCTCGGCCACAAACAGCACCTTCTTGCCCGCTCCAATGGCTTCGGCCAGCAGGTTGGCAATGGTTTGCGACTTGCCCGTGCCCGGTGGGCCCTGAATAACCAGGTTGCGCCCTTCGTGCACTGCCAGCAGCGCCAGCAGCTGCGACGAGTCAGCGTCGAGCACCTGGTGCAGCTCGGCGGCCGGGCTATCGGTGTCGAGGAAAGCCTCGTCGCCCACCGTAGGCGGGGCGTCGGTAAAGCCAGCTTCCGAACCCAATAGCGCCTGAATGGCGGGATGGTCGAGCAGGCCGTGGCCCGCCGGCCAGTTGGTTGGGTCCAGGTCGCGGTAGAGCCGGAGCTTTCCAAAGGAGAAGAAGCCCAGTACGATGTTGTCCGGGGCCACCTGCCAGCGCGGTTGGCTAGCCACGGCCTGTTGCGCAGCCGCGTAATAGTCGGCCAGGGTGCCGTCTTCGTCCAGCTGCGGCAGCGTTATCCCGAAATCAGCCTTCAGCCGGGCTTGCAGTGAGAGGTTGTCTTCCAGCTCGGCTCCGGTGTGCCGCAGCCGGAAACGCTCGGCGGCCGTGCCGCGCTCCAGCAGCACGGGCACCAGCACCAGGGGGGCGTGGCGGGGCTCGGGGCTGCTGTCGCTCTCGTACCAGGTCAGCATTCCCAGCGCGAGGTACAGGACGTTTACGCCCTGCTCCTCCAGGCTGGTGCGGGCGGTGTAGTAGGTGTTCAGCAGGCGGCGTTCGAGGCGGGCCAGGGCTTCGTCGGTTTGCAGCTTATTATCGGTGAGCAGGGCCTGGCGGGCCGTTTCGTTGGGCTCGGCCGCGGGGGTAGATTGTGCCACTGTAGGGTCGTAGGCCGCATTCAGTTGCTCCAGATATTCGGTGCGCCGCGCCTCTTTCTCCGCTTCGGTAAGCCCGGCCTGAACGGCCTCCAGCGATGTAAAACCAGCGGTAGACCGAATGGAGTTGGCCGATGACTTCAGTTTGGAAAGCTGGGCTTCCGGCACGCCCTGGAAGTACATGGTTTTGCCCTGGCGCACGAGCACCTCGTATACGGCGGCGGCTTCTTCGCGCACCACGCCTACGCCCCGGCTGGCCGAGGGCCGGAAGTTGAGCAGCGGGTTGCGCAGGCCCAGGTCGAGCAGCTCCCGGCGCGAGGCGTCGAGGCGGGCGGCGAAGGTAGGGGCGGCAGCGAAAGGTGTTGCGTCGGTCAAGGGGCAGGGCAGTGTAATGGGCACAAGCGCAACGTAATCTGCTCGTTATATTTCCTGCTCGGCGTTACGCAAACTGAAATTACTCGCGTTGAATAGCCAAATCGATAGCGCCACTTAAAAATAGTCGCGTGTGCAGACCACATGGCTTGCCCGTGCACGAACACGAAGAGGCGGCCCCGAGCGATAAGAGCATTGATAGCGCAATATTTTGCGCCTTATATTTGCAATAAAAAATATTAATTTTTATTAATATTTTACCCTTGAATCCAGCTTGTAAAACAAGAAAAGGGCAAGCAATTCAACCCCTCTAAAGTCGAAAAATGGAATCTTTGAAAGTAGTGTTGTTTTTGGCACTGGTATTATTATCAAACGCTGCATACTCGCAGAAACCGGATTTGGCACAAATAATTAGCGGAAGCTATAAATGCGAAATCACCTCGGCGGAGTACGGTAAAGGCGAATACCAAAAGACGAAAGGGACGGTATCAATTTCGAAAATTGGAGAGAATAAAATCAAAATCTCCTATGGAAGCGACTCCTACACCATTAGCACACTTACCTCAGATGGCAACACCACCATTATGGGTGAAGAGCCTTCCCCTGATAACAATGGCGATAAGGGAGTGCATTTGAGCCTGTATGAAAGTCCGGCTGTGATTTCAGGAAGGTCATCAAACGGCACCTCTGAAAAGGAACCGAAGTCCTGGTCTTTTGAAGGAATTTCGACGGATACGAACAAGCCCCGAAGCCTAAGCAGCGAACCTGCTTCCAGAGAAATCTATGTAAAACCCATGGCTGAGTTTGGTGGGAAAATCATGAAGAAACGGGACGTGGCTTTGTGTATTCTAGGAAAAGTGGGCACACCGGTCAACACGTTATCCGTGAAGAAAGCAGCCGATGAGCAGCAGATTTCCGGAGTATTGGTCCTGGATATTCCGTTCCCGGAAGACGCTGCCTGGAAAAGCAATTCCTATGAAGCGCAAACCAAACGCTACTGGGAAGAAACAAATAAGCCATTCCTTGCTAATGCGGTGGCGCAAAACGCCGAGATAAGGTGGATTGTTGACCCGCGATTGGACAAGTATAAATATTCGGAAAAGCCCAAAGGGGCCAAATTCGATACAGTAAAGGATGGCGCAAATATCAGCAAGGTGTTGAGCTACACGAATTTTGAATACCAATACCTGCTGAGCAAAGGATACAAGCTTGATGCTACGACTGGAATAATGAGTAAGTAACTCTTACTGTCAGCAATCCAGTTTGCCAACAGAAAGCCCCCAGTACAGTTGCCATCTATAATGGCAATGTGCTGGGGGCCTTCTGTTGTAAACGAACGCAGTCTTATTGCCGCATTACAGAGCTGTTTTATGGCTTAAAATCCTGCCAATCTTGCGCTTTACGCCACCAGCTCCGGCGTGCGGCCCAGCTTCGAGTGCTTGTAGCCGTAGGTGAAGTACACGGCCAGGCCAATGAGCAGCCACACGAAAAACAGCGTCCAGTTGCTGATGCCCAGTTCCGTCATCAGATACAGGTTGATGAGCAGGCCCAGGGTGGGTAGCAACGAGAGCTTCTTGCGGAAGGAGAGGATGGACAGGCCCACGCAGAACAGGAAAAACACCAGCGTCGGAATCTGGTGGGCGAAGCCGCCCGTCACCTTGCCGCTCAGCGCGTCGTGTTCAATCCAGCCGCGCTGGCCGGTAATGTCGAGCATGAATTCGTGGTTGCTGACCGCGTTGTAGCGCACGATGAAGAAGGCGCCCACCGCTAGAATCAGGGGCACCAGCCATTGCCCGTTGATGTAGGGCACCTTGAAGCGAGCCTCCGACTTGCCGTAGGGGTCGATGATGAGAATGCCGCCGCACACCAGCGCAAACGCGAACAGCGTGCCGATGCTGGTGAGGTCGACCACCAAATCCATGTTCAGAATGAGCGCCGGCACCGCCACGAAAAAGCCCGTGACGATGGTAGCAAACGACGGCGTATGGAAGCGTGGGTGAATCTTCGAGAACACCGATGGGAGCAACCCATCACGGCTCATGGTGAGCCAGATGCGCGGCTGGCCCAGCTGGAACACCAGCAGCACCGAGGCCATGGCAAACACCGCACTCACCGCCACCAGGCCCGAGAGGCGCGACAGCCCCACTCGGGCAAATACGAAGGAGAGCGGGTCGCCCACGCCGAGCTCCTTGTACGACACCATGCCCGTGAGTACCAGCGTAATAATTACATACAGCACCGTGCAAATCACCAGCGCGTACATCATGGCCTTGGGCAAATCGCGCTGCGGGTTCTTGCATTCCTCGGCCGTGGTCGAGATGGCATCGAAGCCGATATAAGCGAAGAACACCGCCGACACGCCCTTGAGCACGCCGCCTACGCCGTTGGGGGCGAAGGGCGTCCAGTTGGCTGGGTTCACGTAGAACGCGCCCACCACAATCACGATGAAGACGATGATAAGCTTGAGCAGCACCAGCAGGTTCGAAGCGTTTTTGCTCTCCTTGATGCCCACGTACACCAGCGCCGTAATGGCCACCGTGATGGCGAAGGCGGGCAGGTCGATAACCAGGTGCAGGCTGTCGGTGAGGGCTGGGGCCTGCATCCAGGCCTTGTAGCCGTCGAGCTGGGCCGGCGACACGGCCGCCGTGGCCTCAGCCAGCGACTTGCCCGATTGCACCAGCGTCTGCACGGCTTCGTAGCCGGCGTGGCCCGTTTGGGTGCCCATCGTGAGCCAGAGCGGAATGTGCAGCCCAATGCCGTCCATCAGGCCCGTAAAATAGTCGGACCATGAAATGGCCACCACGATGTTGCCCACCGCGTATTCCATTATCAACGCCCAGCCAATAATCCAGGCCGCCAGCTCGCCAAACGAGGCATAGGCGTAGGTGTAAGCCGACCCGCTAACCGGAATGGTAGCTGCGAACTGCGCGTAGCACAGCGCCGAGAAAGCGCAGGCAATAGCCGTGAACACGAACAGCAGCGACACTGCGGGCCCACCATCAAGGCTGGCTTTACCAATGGTGCTGAAAATGCCGGCCCCGATAATGGCGGCTATGCCCAGCGCCGTGAGGTCGCGTACGGTGAGGTGGCGTTCGAGGCCGCCGGGGCCGGTGTGGCCTTCGTGGTCGGCCGGGGGATTTTGCAGAATGGCCGCAATGGTTTTGCGACGAAACAAGGATTTTTCAGAGCTCATGAAAGAACGGTGGGCGGGTTTGGGGGCGAAAAGATAGCGCCCCGGCGCGGCTTGCGGTGCATCCGGCCCCGTTCGAGGCCCCTAGCGCAGCAGGCCGCTCACGATGCTGCCAGCCACGTGCACCGTCATGGTGCCGCCGCCTACCCGCACCGGCACGCCCACCGAAACGCTGCCCAGGCCCCCGCCGTAGCCATTGTAGCCGAAGCTATTGGGCACTGGCCCGCGCAGCCCCAATGGCGAAAACGCCGGGTTACCAAAGCCACCATCGGTGCTGGCAAACGGCGCGGCGCTGCCATAGGGCTGCACCCAGTACGGCGACAAGCTGTACTGCACGAAGGGTCGCGCCCGCTCGCCGGTGCCCAGTGTGTACCGCAGGTAGGGCTGCACCCCGTAGCCAGCCAGGCCCGGCGCCAGCACTGGCGAGTAGCTGCCTGTTACGTAAGCTCCGGCCAGCCAATGCCCACTGGCTGGTACGGCCGAAGCTGGAATTTCCAGCCCCACCGCACTGCTGGTGCGCGCTTGGGCCAGACTGAAAAAGGGTAAGGCAACCAGCGCCAGTGGCACCAGGCGAGTAAGGGTTTTCATGCAGATAATCTGTAGCAGCCGGATAGGCACTCAAGATACAAGTTTTTCCGCAGCAGCCGTGTGCATTCCTGGGAGCTCGGGCATCGAAAAGCAAAAGACGTTAGCTGTCTGTCTATGCACCCCTCCACTTCGCTCGTTATTCCGCAGCCCTGCTCCGAAAACTGGGATGCTATGTCGCCCGCCGTCACGGGGCGCCACTGCGCTGCGTGCGCCAAAACCGTCATTGATTTCACCCTCAAGACCGATGCTGAACTCCTGGCGTACTTCGCCAACCCAGGGCAGACTACGTGCGGACGGTTCTGGGCCGACCAATTGGCACGCCCCCTGCGCGCGGCCCTACTACCGGCTCCGGCCAGCCGGTGGAGGGCCTGGCTGGCGGCCACCGCCATTGCCTGGAGTTTGCGGGAAGCTTCGGGCCAAGTGGCGGTTGCTGCACGGGCAGTACCACCCACCCATCGTCCGCAGAAAAGAGCAGGCCGGGCAGTACCAGGCCGGAAAGGCGCGGCGTTAATTATTCGAGGAATAGTGCGCGATGTAGCTACCCAGGCACCATTACCAGGGGTTGCGGTTTTCCTGAAAGGCGAGAATCGGAGTGCTATCACCGATTCAGCTGGGCGCTTTAGTCTGCGGGTGCCAACCGGGCAGTTGGCTAAGCGGCACCATTCGTTGGTGCTACATTCGTTTGGCTACAACTCGCACATAGTGGCTGTGCCCGTTTCTGCGCAGGCGGCCCGCGCTATTTTCATCGGTTTACAAGCCAATAATGCCGCCGCCGGAGTGGAAGTGGTAGGGTACGGTTCTACTCCATATCGACACCAGATGAGTGGAAGTGTTTCGACAATTGTTGGGGCTGAAATGTCGACCCGCTGTAAGCCACCCAGAAGCCCACGCCGCTTTTTTGACTGGCTCAGCCGCCCTTTCCGTCATGCAGCACGCACCCTTTGATGCCTTTTTCAATGCGCTCAACTTCTCTCCAAATCCCACAGCCCTGCCATGAAAGCTGGGATGCCATGGTGCCCGCCAACACCGGTCGGCACTGCGCTGCTTGCTCCCACACAGTAGTTGATTTTACCCTGAAAACCGATGCCGAAATCCTGGCCTACCTGGCCGGGGCTGCTAGCGGCCGCACCTGCGGCCGTTTCGCGGCGGGGCAGCTGGACCGGCCGTTGCAGCGCGCCATGCCGGTTGCCCCAAACGGGCACTGGCGGGCCTGGCTGGCAGCAGCCGTGGCCATGTGGGGCTTGCGTGAAGGCATTGGCAATGAGGCTAAAGCGCAGGCTGCTAGCGAATGGCGCGCCCGCTATTGGGGTGGCCCCGTGCCCGCCGTGCCGGCGGTTGAAAGCAAAGCGCAACGTTCCGACGATACTGCTGCGACTGCAAGTGCCCCTTCGGTAAATAACATAATTTCTAAGGAAGCCGTCTCTGTAGGGATGCCCATTATTCACAACTTTCCGGAGTACCTAAATACTATGAAAGTGCCGCCCCTGGTTCTGCGGGGTGTTGTTACTGATAGGTCAACCAGCCAAGAGCTTCCGGGAGTTACCGTACTGCTCAAAGGCTCTACGATTGGAGTGAGTACGCAAGCCGATGGCTCGTACGAATTAACGCTGCCAGCGGAAATGGTAGAGGCTTCTCAGGTTACTGTTTCTGTGTCATCTCTAGGTTTCATCACGCAAGAGCGAGTGCTTGCCACAAAAGCTACAGAAAGCCCGCAGGATTTTTGCTTGCAAGGGCAAACAATGGGAGCCTTAATGGTAGTCAGCCCACAATCCTGGCATCCCCGTGCCTTATACTCCTGGGGTAAATACTGGCTCACCCGACCTTTTCGCCGCGACTAATGCTGCCTTAATGGTCGGAGGCTTCTTTCAAAAACCGATACCTTAGCCTTATGGCCACTTCCTCGTTTTCTATTCCGCAGCCCTGCACGCAGCCGTGGGCTGCCATGTCGCCCACCGCGGCCGGCCGTTTCTGCGCGGCCTGCGCTACCGAAGTCGTCGACTTCACCAACCTCAGCGAGGCGGAGATTCTGGCATTCCTGGCGCGGCAGGGCGGGCGGCCGGTGTGCGCCAATGCTTATGCTACACAAGCAGCCCCTTTGCCGGTGGGGCGCTGGCGACGTTGGGCGCTGGCAGGCCTGGCGCTGCTGGGCTGGCAGTCGGCCACCTCGTGCGCCACGCAGCCACCCCAGCAGCCACCCACTACTGCGGCCGCGCCCATGCCGGCAACTGCCGAACAGCAGCAGTCGGTCGTTATTCGCGGCGTCGTTCTCGACGGGGCCAATGGGCCCGGTGTGGCTGGCGCGTTCGTCTTCATCAACGATACCCAGTATGGTGCGGTAACCGACGAAAACGGCCGCTTCGAGCTGGTGCTGGCCCGCAGCTGGGAACCCATCCGCGCTGGTGCGCTCACGCTGCGCGTGCAGGGCAGCCCGTTTGTGTTCAAGCCCCAGGAAGTGGCGGTGAAGCTGCCCGCAGCCGGCGCGCCGGTCGAGTTGGTTGTCCGCATGGAATCGGTAGAGGGCCGGGGCCAGATTATGGGCAAGATTCGCCAGCCCGAGCCGCCGGTAGCTCCGCCCAAGGGGTAGACTTTTCTAATCTTCAGCTTTTCCGCTGCTATGATTTCGATTCCCAAGCCCTGCTCCGAAAACTGGGATGCGATGACACCTACTACTGCTGGCCGCTATTGTAGCCGCTGCCAGACCGAAGTAGTGGATTTCACTCGTATGACCGACGCAGAAGTGATGGCATTTATGACGGCGCGGCAGGGGCAGCACGTCTGCGCTTCTGTCTTGGCCCCGCCGATGGTGCCGCGCCATCCCAAGCGGATTAGCAGGCCATGGCGTTGGGTGTTGGCGGTAGCGGCTTTTCTGAGCGGACAGCAGCACGTTTCAGCTCTTGGGCTGCCTCCCCAACTGCCACCAGTTAGGGCTTCGCTGCTGAAGCAAACGACTCCGCAGACTATTATCACCCTTCGTGTTGTGGTGATAGATGACTCACTCAATGTGCCAGTTGAGCAGGGAATACGGGTTTATATCGACGACACTAAATACGGCGCTACCACGGATGAAAAAGGAGAATTCACTCTCCGATTTGCTTCCGACTGGGAACCAGCACGCGATGGGTATCTGGACTTAATAGTGCCAGCGGTTGGGTTTGGATTCAAGGAAAAAAAGCTAAGAATCAATCTTCAAGATGAAATTTCTGTTCCGTTCCTGATTCGGTTGAGCTCTACCCCGTCACGAGGACGAATCAGGGGATTGGCATTGTTTGATAGACCTGCGCCTGTATCACTGCCTAAAGTGCGCAAAAGCCTTCGCTGAACAATCAAACCTTTCGCCCCCTAAAAGCCTTGTGGCAGGGTATGAAAGTGCTGCGTTTTGCCCTCCTTTGCCTGCTGGCGGCCTGTGCGGCCCCACGGCCCACTACCCGTTTCAACCCCACCGCCCAGCGCGCCGAGCTGCCCCACGAGGAAGCCCCGCACCCAAAAAACTCGCTTGAATGGTGGTACCTCACCGGCCACCTGCGCGACCAGGCCACCGGCGAATCTTTCGGGGTTGAGTACGTCTTCTTCCACTTCAACCTGAAGGACGGCAAGCAGGACTGGCAAATGGTGAACGTGGCCCTCACCGACCCGCAGGGCCAGCAGTTTCACTACGACTACGACCTGGGCAAACTGCCGCGCCTGCTCACCGACTCGCTGCCTGTGCGGCTGCGCGAGCGCAAGGCTGGGCAGGTATGGACGTTCGACGGGCAGGAGGGAGCCTATCACCTCCAGGCTGCCCTTACCGGCAAAGCCAACGCCGGCTATGCCCTCGACCTGACCACCCGGCCCACGCGCCCCGTGGTGCTACACAGCGGCACCGGTTACGAAAACTACGGCAATGGCATCACGGCCGGCTACTACTCCTACCCGCGACTGGCTACCACCGGCACGCTTACCATCGGCGGCAAAACCCGCCAGGTAGCCGGCGAGCTGTGGTACGACCGGCAGTGGAACTGCACCAGCATCGTCGACAAAAACGTGGGCTGGGATTGGCTCAGCATCCAACTCGATGAGCCCCGCGAGGAGTTCATGCTGAACACGCTGCGCAACTCCGCCACCGGCCTACAGCTCAACAACGGCACCCTGAGCCGCCCCACTGGCGGCGACCTGCACCTGTCCGGTCCTGATTTCACCCTCACGCCCCTCACGTACTGGACGAGCCCGAAATCGAAGAGGAAGTACCCTGCCACCTGGCGCGTGCAGGTACCCGCCCAGGGCTACGACCTCACCGTGGAGCCGCTGGTGCCGCAGCAAGAGTTGGCGCTGCGGTTTTTCCACGCCTTCACCATGTATTACTGGGAGGGCATGTGCCGCGTGAAAGGCACGCGTAACGGCAAGCCCGTAACCGGCCAGGCCTACGTGGAGATTACAAACAGGTAGAACGCAGCCTTTGCTGCGTCCACGAGCACAGCGAGTGTTTTTCACAGCGAACCGGCAAAGGCTGCGTGCCATGCTCGTTCAATGCCTAACGCAGCAAAGGCTGCGTCCTACCCTCGTTCAATGCCCAACGCAGCAAAGGCTACGGCTACTGGTTCAGCACCACTCGGAAGGTAGTGCCACGTCCCATCTCGCTCCATTTCACGAAGAGCCGGCCCTCGTGGTAGTTCTCGATAATGCGCTTGGCCAAAGCGAGGCCCAGGCCCCAGCCACGCCTTTTGGTGGTGAAACCAGGCATGAACACGCTTTCGAGCTTGTTTTTGGGGATGCCCTTGCCGGTGTCGGTGATGTCGATGGCGACCTGCCGGGGCGGGTCGCCGCGGCGGTACCAGGAGCGGCGGGTACGCACGCGCCGTAGGTGCAGCGTGATGGAACCGCGGCCGTCCATGGCATCGACCGCGTTTTTGCAGATGTTTTCCACCACCCAGTCGAACAGCGGCACGTTGATGCGGGCGGGCGTATCCATTGGCAGGTCCGATTCAATCTTGAAGATGACCTTTTTCGACACCCGGCTTTGCAGGTATTCAATGGCATTGCGGGTAGTCTGGTACAGGTTTTCATCTCTAAGCACCGGCACCGAGCCAATGTTAGAAAACCGTTCCGTGATGATTTCCAGGCGGCGGATGTCCTTGCCCAACTCCTCTACAATGGGCTCATCCTTGAACCGGTCGGAGTCGCGCAGGTAATTTTGCCAGCCCACCAGGCTGCTGAGTGGGGTGCCCAACTGATGAGCCGTTTCCTTGGCCAGGCCCACCCACACGCGGTTTTGCTCGGCCCGGCGCGACGAGCTGAAGGCAAAGTAGGCGATAACACCCAGGCAGCCAATCACGACCAGCTGCACCAATGGGTAGGTGCGCAGCTGCCGCAGTAGCTGCGAGTCGCGGTAGAAAATGTAGTTCACCTGTCCCGCCCCAAACCTCACCACGATGGGCGGGTGCTGCTGCTTCATCAGCAGCAGCTCGTGCTGGAGCAGCGCCACCGAGTCGGCCTCGGCCACGTGCAGGGGCAGGGGTACGTTTTTGGCAGCGATTATATCTTGGCCATCGCTGCTGAGAATGACCGGGATGGTCGCATTGGCATTCACAATCTCGTTAACGACGAAGGTGCTGGATTCCGATTCGGCGTTGATGATGTACTCCTGCGCCTTGGCGTAGAGCTGAATCTGCTGCTGCTCGCGCTCCGACACGCGCTGCACCAGCCAGTTGGTGTAGATGATGGTGGCCGCTCCGATGAGCAGCGCCAGCACCGCCACCAGGATTTTTATGCGGGTTTTCTTCTCGTAAATCGGAATCATGAAGTGTAAAGTAGGACGCAGCCTTCGCTGCGTCGCGGGCCCGCGCCATATGAGCAGGCGGTAAAGGTGGTATCAGCAACACGTGTTGCATGCGAACCACGCGACGCAGCAAAGGCTGCGTCCTACCCCACCAGCACGGCGTCGCTGGCGGCAATCTCCTGCAGAATCTCCATTACATCGGCGGGCGTATCGGCATTCACCAGGCTGGTGCGCCAGGCTTTGGCGCCCTCCAGGCCGCGGAAGTAGTGCGCGTAGTGGCGGCGCATTTCGAAGATGCCCACTTTGGGCCCTTTCCATTCAATGCTGCGGTCGAAGTGCATTTGGCAGGCAGCCACGCGCTCTTCGAGTGTGGGCGGGGCCAGCAGCTCGCCGGTGGCCACAAAGTGCTTCACCTCCCGGAAAATCCAGGGGTAGCCGATGCTGGCCCGGCCAATCATCACGCCGTCCACGCCGTAGCGGTTTTTATACTCCACGGCCTTTTGGGGCGAGTCGATGTCGCCGTTGCCGAAGATGGGGATTTTGATGCGCGGGTTGTTTTTGATGCTGGCGATGAGGCGCCAGTCGGCCTCGCCCTTGTAGAGCTGGGCGCGGGTACGGCCGTGCACCGTAAAGGCAGCAATGCCGATGTCCTGCAGGCGCTCAGCCACTTCTTCCACGTTTTTGGTGCCTTCGTCCCAGCCCAGGCGGGTTTTCACGGTCACGGGCAGGTGGGTGTGGCGTATCACAGCGGCCGTCATGGCCACCATTTTGGGGATGTCCTGGAGCAGGGCCGCGCCCGCGCCCCGGCAGGCCACCTGCTTCACCGGGCAGCCGTAGTTGATGTCAATCAAATCGGGCCCCGCTTCGGTGCTGATGGCCGCGCACTCGCCCATCGTCTCAATGTCGGAGCCGAAGAGCTGGATGCCAATGGGCCGCTCGTAGTCGAAGATGTCGAGCTTTTTGCGGCTCTTGGCTGCGGCCCGAATTAGACCTTCCGACGAGATGAATTCGGTGTACATCAAATCGGCCCCGTTGGCTTTGCACACGGCGCGGAAGGGCGGGTCGCTCACGTCCTCCATGGGCGCGAGCAGGAGCGGGAAGTCGGGAAGCTGGATGTTGGGACCGATGTTGACCACGGGGGATAAGTTTATTTATTGGAACGTTATGCTTCGTCCAGTCCCGCCTGTCATCCTGAGCGGAGCGAAGGACCTTATCACGTTTGCGCCGTTAGATTTACTGCGAACCGTTCTGCGGTGATAAGGTCCTTCGCTCCGCTCAGGATGACAGGCGGGCCTAAGTTAAAAACTCCGGTAAATTTACGCCCTTCCCAACTTACGCCCTACGATGAAAGGTTTCCTGCCCCGCACGCTGCACCCCGGCTTGCAGATTCTGCTGCTGCTGGCTACGATGTTTATGGGGGCCTGCGTGGGCTACGCTATTGTGTTTTTGTGGGCGCAGGCAGGCTTCGGCGTGTCGATGCTGCAGGCACTCGGGATAATGACCAACCCATCGGCCTCACCTGAGGGCTGGGGGCTGCTGATGATGTTTCAGGGCGTGCTGCTGCTGTCGGCGTTTGGGGGCGGGGCGCTGGCGCTGGCCTCGGCAATGGGCTACCGCTGGGCCGAGTACTTCAACCCGCGCCGGCTGGGGGCGGGTTGGTGGCTACTGGCCGCTGCGCTGCTCATCGTAGTAATTCTGCCGCTGATGTCCGTCATCATTGCCTGGAACGCGGGCGCGCACTTTCCGGCCGCGCTGCACGATTTTGAGGTGTGGGCCCGCGCCAGCGAAGACCGCGCCGCCGTGCTCACCAAGTTTCTCACCAAGTTCAACTCCGGGGCGCGGTTTGCGGTGGGCGTGGTCGTGATTGCGCTGGTGCCGGCCATTGCCGAGGAGCTGGTGTTTCGCGGCGTGATTCAGAAAAACCTGGTGCGCTGGTTTTCGCCGCACATAGGCGTGTGGGTGGGGGCCGCCATTTTCTCGGCTATTCACTTCCAGTTTTTTGGGTTTGTGCCGCGCTTCGTGCTGGGGCTGGTGCTGGGCTACCTCTACCTCTGGAGCGGAAATATTCTGGTGAGCATGGCGGCGCACTTCACCCAGAATTTCTTGCAACTGCTCATCCTCTACCTCACCCAGCGCGGCCAGTTCGGCTGGGGCTTCGACCCTGATTCGACCGACGCCCTGCCCTGGACGCTGGTAATTCCCTCGGCGCTGCTCACGGCCGGCCTGCTCTACGTGCTCTATCGCAGCATGACGGCCCCCGCCGCGCCAACCCAAATGCTGACTATCGGCAGCGACGGCGTGCGCCAAACGGCGTAGAGACGCATAATTGCGTCTCAGCGTTCGCGCCGCCTGCCTCAGGTCGAACGACTTTCCCGAAACGTCCGTAACCGCACAACCAACAACGATTCCGTTCAACGACGACACGCGAATACGCGTCTCTACATTCCGCCCAACTTGGCCGATTCTACTATTCCCGTTACTCCCGAAACTGCTGCCGCTCCTGCCGGCCCCAGCAACCTGCGCCTGCGCATCATCTACGGCCTCATCGGAGCCGCCATGCTGCTGGGTAGCGTCTGGTTCAGCCCCTGGACGTTTGGGCTGTTCTTCGCCGCCGTGCAGGCCGTGATGCTGTGGGAGTTCTACCGCATGATGCGGGCGGGCGGCTACGTGCCAGCTACGTGGATTGGAGTTGGAGCAAGCACGTTGCTTTTTGCAATAATTCACATGTGGCAAGGACTAACTCAGTACTGGCATGCCCAAGCCAACAATACTTATGTTCAGATAGGCAAAACGTCTGTTCCAGTAGGTGGCGGTGCGTTGCCTGAGCAACAAATGGTTGTTGTGGGGTGGGCGCTTTCTGCGATTGGGACCATTTTACTGATTTTATTTCTGGTGCTCGTTTTACGCGAGATTTTTTTGTGGCCCCATTCCACTACGCCATTCGTGAATATTGCGACGACGTTTGGAGGCATATTTTACGTCGGGGTTCCCATTGCTTTGCTTCAGGTCATTGCTTACACTCAGCGGTATTCCACTGACCTCCTGCACTACGATTACCGCCGCATCTTCGCTCTGCTCTTCCTCATTTGGGCTTCCGACATCGGCGCGTACGCGGCTGGCAAAACCTTCGGCAAGCACAAAATGGCCCCCAAAATCTCGCCCGGCAAAACCTGGGAGGGCTGGGCCGGCGGCTTTATCTTAACCCTGGTAGTGGGCTGGGCCCTGGGCTTCATGCTGCCCGACATGCCCCTCACGCACCGCCTAATGGCGGCCGGCGTGGTAGCAGTGTTCGCGCCGCTCGGCGACTTGGCCGAGTCCATGCTCAAGCGCAGCGTGGGAGTGAAGGACTCGGGCAGCATCATGCCCGGCCACGGCGGGCTGCTCGATAGGTTCGACGCGTTTCTGCTGGTGCTGCCCGTGCTGGCGCTGCTGCAGTTGCTGGCCGGTTAGGCGAAGGGCAGGAACTCCAAAGAAAAACCAGGGCTGCCGCGCCCAGCGAGTGTGGTGTAAAAAAAAAACCAGGCTGCCGCGCCCAGCGGCAATCCTGAAAATAAAAAAACCAGGGCTCCCGCGCTCAGCGACGGCCTGAAAATAAAAAAACCAGGGCTCCCGCGCTCAGCGACGGCCTGAAAATAAAAAAACCAGGGCTCCCGCGCCGCGCGGGAGCCCTGGTTTTTTTAGGTTGAGTACTACCGCGCTGCGCGGCAGCCGGCTGTATGCTATCTGCCGCGTGGTGGCGCTAGGGGCGTACTGGCTGCCCGGGCGTTTGCGGCCATTGCCTTCCGCTTCAAGCCAAAAGCAATACCTTTGCGGCCCTAAACCGTATCCAACGTCCCACCCAACCCTCCCTCACCCTTTTATGGCAGCCCACACCGTGTATAAAGAACCGGCCCCCAAAGTCGACCGCGAAAACCCGCTCGAGTCGATGATGTCGCGTTTCAACATCGCCGCCGAAATCCTCGGCCTCGACGAAGAAACCTACAACGTGCTCAAAGCACCCGACAAGCAGGTTATCGTGCACATTCCGGTGACGATGGACAACGGTAAAATCCGCGTTTTCGAAGGCTACCGCGTTATTCACAACACTATTCTGGGCCCGAGCAAGGGCGGCATCCGCTACGATAAAAATGTGCACCTCGACGAGGTGAAGGCTCTCGCGGCCTGGATGACCTGGAAGTGCGCCGTGGTGGACATCCCCTACGGCGGTGCCAAGGGTGGCATCATCTGCGACCCGACCACGATGAGCGCCGGCGAAATCGAGCGCATGACGCGCGGCTACACGCTGGCCCTGAAAGACATTTTCGGCCCCGACCGCGACATTCCGGCGCCCGACATGGGCACCGGCCCCCGCGAAATGGCGTGGCTGATGGACGAATTCTCGAAAACCAACGGCATGACTTCGCCGGCGGTGGTAACCGGCAAGCCCCTGGTAATGGGGGGCTCGCTGGGCCGCACCGAGGCCACGGGCCGCGGCGTAATGGTGTCGGCCCTGGCCGCCCTCAAAAAGCTGGGCCTGAAGCCGACCGAAGTATCGGCCGCCATCCAGGGCTTTGGCAACGTGGGTTCGTGGGCCGCCGTGCTGTTGCACGAGCAGGGCGTAAAAATCAAGGCTGTGTCCGACATTTCGGGTGCGTACTGGAACGCCGATGGCATCAACATCGACGAAGCCATTGCCTACAAGAATGCCCACAACGGCCGCCTCGAAGGCTTCGCCGGCGCCACGCCGATGAACCCTGACGACCTGCTGACGTCCGATGTGGATGTGCTGGTGCCTGCCGCCGTGGAGGACGTGATTACCGAGCACAACGCGCACGACATCAAAGCCAAGCTCATCGTGGAAGGTGCCAACGGCCCCACTTCGGCTTCGGCCGACCCGATTATTAACGAAAAGGGCATTATGGTGGTGCCGGATATTCTGGCCAACTCGGGCGGCGTTACGGTGTCGTACTTCGAGTGGGTACAGAACAAGCAGGGCTTCAAGTGGACCCTGGAAATGGTAACCGAGCGCGCCGACCGCATCATGTCCGACGCCTTCGAGAAAGTGTACCAGACCAGCCAGAAGTATAAAATCCCGATGCGCATTGCGGCCTACGTAGTGGCTATCGACAAAGTAGCCCAGACTTATAAGTACCGCGGCGGCTTCTAAAAACCGAGCCGGCAACCGGGGCCAATTGGCTGCCGGGGCCGGTTTCAGCGGTAGGTTTGAAAGGCACGGGCCAGCCAGCTCGTGCCTTTTTGCTGTTCGTTGCTGACCTTTGCGGTAGTTTAGGGGTTGGGTGTTAGTCAGCCGTTGGCTGCCGCGCCCCGTTTAAGACCAATTGTTTACCGAAGCTGCGTCGTGTACGCGGTTTCAATTCGCGATTATGAAGATTCACAAAGAAGGAAGACGCATCCTGTTCGTCACGCTGCTGATTCTGCTGACCCTCAACCTGCTCATGTTTCAGTTCAACCGGGGGCAGGTGCTGGTGAACCGGCTGTTTGCCGGCGCCACGGTCATCATCTTCCTGCTGATTTTGCAGTTTTTCCGCAGCCCGTTCCGGCACATGTTCACCCACGAAGACCTGCTGCTGGCCCCGGCCGACGGCAAGGTGGTGGTGATTGAAAACGTGTTCGAGCCCGAGTATTTTGAGGACGAGCGCAAGCAAATCAGCATTTTCATGTCGCCCATCAACGTGCACGTCACGCGCAACCCGATTTCGGGCATTGTGAAGTATTTCAAGTACCACCCGGGCAACTACCTGGTGGCCTGGCACCCCAAAAGCAGCACCCAGAACGAGCGCACCACGGTAGTCGTCGAGTCCGATGCTGGCCCAATGGTGCTCTTCCGGCAGATTGCCGGGGCTATGGCCCGCCGCATTGTGTGGTATGTGAACGAGGGCGACGAAGTAACCCAGGGTGAGGAGTTCGGCTTCATTAAATTCGGCTCCCGCGTCGATGTATTCGTGCCCATGGACACGGAGGTAAAAGTAGAGCTGGGCCAGAAAGTAAAAGGTGGCACCACGGTTATCTGCCAGCTCAAGGTGTCGTAGATTGGCTCTTCAGTCGTTACCTGACAAAGCAAAAGGCCACCTCTTCAGGTGGCCTTTTTTAATGGATTTGCGCAAAGGATATGATGCTTAGGGCGGTTTCGTGGTCAGTGTACAGGTTGAACGATGTAGGGGCGGGGTCGTACCCGGTAGGGCTCGCCCCCGCCCGTCGTTGGACGGAGCCGGTCAACGGGCGTCAACGTCCGGGCGGGGGCAAGCCCTACCGGGTACGACCCCGTCCCTACATCCACTGACTCCGAAACGGCTTTAGATAACTCAATCGGGCTGGATAAGCGCTTGAATGGCCGCGTTGGAAATCTCGCCCTTGTCGGGAATGCCTGGTATGAGCCGGTGCAGAGATGGTTGCCACGGGTGGCCGGTAGTGAGGTACCAAGTGGAGGAAGGAGAGGCATCGTAGTAGCCCCCCAAACTGGGACCGTAGGAGTGGCCGGTTTTCTTTTCCTTCTCGCTAGAAGTGTTATAAATGTATTCGCACCCGAATTTTGCGTCCGTGTATACCCATTCCATCGCTACGTAGAAGCCCGCGGCTGGCACCGCTAGCTGATACAACAGCAAATCGACTTGGTGCCAGCCTTTGCGGCTGGCCGCAGTGAGCACAGATGTCGTTAGCAAATCGGTGCCGGGGGAACCGTTTGGTCCATCGGCAGCATAAATCCGCACCCGGAACGGAGCCTGCAAGGAAGTTTTTCCGCAGTGAGAACCGGGTTTAATAAAAAACCGCGCCGCCTGAATTACGCCCTGGGAACCCGGCTCGAACTTGCGCGCAACCTGCCAGCCTTTGCTACTTATGGCACTCACAACGCTGCCGCTAAAACCGAAGTGGTCGCCGTTAGCAGTCGGACCCAGTACGGTCGGGGGGCCGGGCGGGCGCACTACAGCTTCGGGCAGGGCTACTGCAGAGGCCCGGAGTGGCAACCGGCACGGTGAAGCAGTTGGTACAGCAAAAGGCCGTGCGTAGTAACCCAGTGAGGTGACCCGTAGCGAGTCGGCTGAGGTCAGAGCCCCGGGCAATGCCAGCACAAAAGTGCCCTGCTCGGTGGCTTGCACCCCAATATGCCGGGTCGGGATTTCCACAATCGCAAACGGCACTGCATGGCCAGAAGCGGCATCAACTATGTTGCCGGTGAGGGCTGCCTGCTGGGCTTGAGCTGTGACTGGCAGTAATGCCAGCAACCAAAGCAGCTGATAACAAGAGTAGAAAGAATGCGACAAGGTATCAGAGGGGATACGGTTAGCGGAACAACTTGCCAATGGAGGCTCGCGACTCGCAAATGGTTGCCAGGGTAGTGGGCGGTGCCTCGTGCCTGGTCGTCCAACACTGCAAATCTAGAGCGGTTTCGTGGTCAGTGTACAGGTTGAACGATGTAGGGGCGGGGTCGTACCCGGTAGGGCTTGCCCCCGCCCGTCGTTGGACGGAACCGGTCAACGGGCGTCAACGTCCGGGCGGGGGCAAGCCCTACCCCTACATCCACTGACTCCGAAATGGCTCTAGGTAAGAATGTGCGGCACGAATTCCGACAGGTTGGTAATCAGGCCCGTGTCGCGGCGAAAGCCGATGGCGCAGGCCTCGCCGGCCCAGAACACGCCGGCCTGGTAGCGACGACCCTGTGCGTCGGTGGGTAATTCAGCCCACTGCTGGTACAGCTGCGGCTGTTGGCTGAACTCGCCAGGAACCTCGGAGCCGGGGCTGCCGTCGGCCTGGATTTCGGCTACGTTCTGGCCTTCGCGCCCAAAGACTGGCTTGCGCACGCTGTGGCTGGCCAGGGGCTGCACGCTGGCTTCAAGCAGCAGCGGGTGGTGCGGAAACATCGTCCAGAGGTGGGCCAGTAAGGCTTTGCTCTGGAACAGGAGGCTGTAGGCTGGGTTTGCTATTACTACGTTGCGCGTGGCTAGCAAATCGACCAGGTCGGCGGTGAGAGCGGGCTCTTCTTCGGCCAGAATTTCCCACGGCACCAACTTGAACAGGAAGTCGAACCGCTGCCACTGGCCCGGCACCGTTTCGGCCCACACGCCGCGGTCTTCTGCATCCACGGATACACGCATGGCATCAACTGGGCACACGTACACATCGGCGAATCCAGCAATGCGCGCAGCTTCGGCCAGCGTGGTGCAGTTGGCTTCGTCCTCGGCACTGTCGGGCAAGTATACCAGCAGGAGGGTGGCTTGCCGGTCGTTGTTGAGGCCGCGCCAGTGGCGAAACTGGTCCTCCAGGCATTCGAACAGGCCATTGGCTTGGCGGTCATCCTGAGCTTGGCCGGCGGCTACCAGGCTGGCCCACTGCACCACCATGGTTTCGGGTAGGCTGGTGGCAGTGTCGGCGTTGAACTCGAGGAGCTTGGGCCCTTCCGCCGTCAGGGCCAGGTCGAAACGGCCGTAGATATGCCAGTGCCGCTCGTCGTGCCAGGAGAGCCGCACGGCTTCCCACAGGTTGGGCGGAATGGCCAACTGTTGCAGGAACTCATCGGGCAAAGCGTCGGGAATGGCCTGCACCAGCATGTCGTAGAGCATGTCGGCAGCTTGCAGTAGGGCTTCAGCTTCGTTTTCGGGCAGCTGCACGGCTTCGCGGGCCACGTAATTCTGGCAGGCATCTTCGATGGCCCATTCCCAGCCCAGCGCGCGCACAGCGGGCGATACATCACCGGTGAGGGGGAGGAGATTAATCATCCTTGGAATGAAATCAATGTTGAAACAGAACGTCATGCAGAGCGCAGCGAAGCATCTCGCGTGCAACTACTAATTTCTTGCAATTGAATTACTGCCCCGAGCGAGATGCTTCGGCGGCGCTCAGCATGACGTTGATTTACGGGCTTGCACTACCCACTACCCCCCGAAGCCCCGGAAGCCGCCGCGGCTGCCAAAGCCGCTGCTGCGGCCCGCCGGCGCGCTGCTACGGAAGCTGGGGCGTGGGGAAGCCCGCAGCGTAGAGCGGCTTTCCTGAATGCCCGCCGTGGGCGAAGTGCGGCCACCGCCGAACCCGCGGCCGAAGAAGCCCCGGCCGCTCTGGCGCTCGCGGGCCACGTTGGCGCGCCAGCCTTGGTTTTGCTGCATCACGCCGGGGTTGGCGTAGTAGCCGGGGTTGGGCGTCATGTAGCGGCCCGCCATGAAGCCAATACCACTCCACATCAGCACGTTCATCATGCCGCTGTTTTGGACGTGGTTTTCGGGGTTCTGGCGGCTGTACTCCTGCATCTGGCGTTGCAGGGCCTGGCCTTGCAGGGTATCGGTTTTGCCGTCGATATGGTGCAGGATAGCGGCTACCTCCTCCTTGCCGGCGGGACGTTCGGCGGTTACTTTCCACTCGTTGGGCTTCACCTCGGTCATTTCGGTGATGACGCCCTGGCTGTAGGTTTCGCCGCCCCAACTGGCATCCGCCCCGTTTTCGGCGGCGCGGCTTTCCACCGTGTCGTTGGAGGAACAAGCGGGCAGCGCGAGGCCCAGGCTGCTGGCGGCGGCTAGCAGCAACACGTTGCGGCGCCAGTCGCCGAGGGAGTGAAAGTGCTTTTTCATGGAGAGGAAAGGAGATGAAATAAAAGGGGAATAGCGCTGCTTTAAAACCACTGCGCCGCCAGCTGCATCAGCTGTTCCAGCGCGGCCTGGTCGTCGTGGTCGAAATCGTTGAGCTGGTCGCTGTCGACATCAAGCACCGCTACCACCTGACCGTTTTTAAGGATTGGTACGACGATTTCTGATTTTGAATCGGAGCTGCAGGCGATGTGGCCGGGGAAAGCTTCTACGTCGGGCACCAGCAAGGTTTCGGCCCGCGCCCAGCTGGCGCCGCATACGCCCTTGCCATGGCGGATGCGCGTGCAGGCAATAGGTCCCTGGAAAGGACCGAGCACCAGCTCATCACCTTTCACCAGGTAAAAGCCCACCCAGAAAAATCCGAAGGCCTGGCGCAGCGCGGCGGCCGTGTTGGCGAGGTTGGCGGTCAGGTCGGGCTCGCCGGTGGTGAGGGCCTCAATCTGGGGCAGCAGCTGGCGGTACTGCTCGGCTTTGGTAAGCGTGGTATCGAGAGTGAGAGATTCGGACATGATAATTTTAGAGAGAAAGAGACAGGCAGCGGCGCGCTCGGGGATGAGCAAGGGCAGTTGCTGCACAAAGGACGGGCAGATGTTGCTGGCGCTGCAACAACTCTGACGGGGCTCAACCCAACCCATCGCCGGCATTGCTGTAGCTAAACCGGCAGCTGGCAAACTCAGTTTCGACCAGCCCGGGTAATTCGGACGGCTGAATCTGGTGCAGCTTGCCCTGGTGCCAACACGGCAACCGGCCATCGGGCAACTGGTCGAGGCAGGTGACGAGCAGGTGCCGGGGCAGGCCGGCGGCATGGGTTGCATCGCAGGCCAGGGCGTAGTTGAGTAGCTCGATGGCCAGCGGCCCGGTGCGAAAAGTCCCCTGATAATCGTTCTGCTGATTGGTTTCGGCGGCGGTATTGACGAGCGCAACGGGCGCTTCGTGGGGCAGAGGCCCGGCGCCGTGGCGGGTGTGGTAGGCGCGGCTGACGTAGTGTATTTGCGCCGTGGCGGCAAGGGCCGGCTGGTGCCGCTGGAGCAGCGCCAGCGCGTTGGCCGAGCTGGTGCGGCTGCGCGTAACGTGCGGAAACAGGCCGAAGTCCATGTCGAGCAAAATGCCCTGCGCCCCTTCAAAAACGTAGGTTTCCCAGGGCGCACCGGCGCCAAAAACGGCGGCCTCGGTTACGATTTGCACGGTGTTGTCCGCGAGCAGGCGGCCCAGTGCTTCGGCGTGGTCGGCAAAGCGCTGGTCTTCGGCGTCATGGTTGAGCTGGTCGAAGTCGAAGCTGGTTTCGGCCTGAATGCGGGCCCGGTAGTGGGCACAAATCTGACGCAGCTTGTGGCCGTACACGGCCGGGAAACGCAAATCCTGGGCATAGAGGCGCAGGGGAGTTTGCTCGTGCCGCTCAACGGTTGCCCCAAAGCCCAGGCCACAGCTGCCGTGGCGCGCCGGGCCCCGGCCAATTTCCAGGGCGCGGTTGTAAAGCACGTCGTAGTGCGTGGTTACGGGGCAGAGGGCGTCGACCAGCAGGCGGGGCTGCACGCCAGCGGCTTGCAGGGCCTCGCATTCCTTCAGCATCGAGCCCGGCGAAAAGGTGCAGTAGCTCGACCAATACGTGGGCACGTCGCGCAGCGTGCCGGCCCCGAAGTTGGAAAACACGTGGCGTAGGCCGGTGGCGGTGGTTACGGTGTGGCCGGCCTGGTGGCCGCCGTTGAAGCGCACCACCAGCGGCGTGCGGCCCTGGGCCAGCGCCCGGCGGCAAAGCCAATCGGTCGCTACGCCCTTGCCCTCATCGCCAAACCCCAGCCCGACAACAATGTGTGCCTCCTGCGTCACCCGGCCTACAGCTTGAAGATGCCGCCCAGCCAGCTGCTCTTTTTGGTCGTGGCCAGGCCCTTGGTAACGTGCACCAACGCGTGCTGTACCGCCCCGGCTGTACGCTTATCGAAGGAAGCCAGGATGTCCTGCAGGTCCACGCCATGCACCAGAGCCACGGCGCTGGCAATGGTTTCGGCAATGGCGTTGTAATCGTTGAGCACGATGAGCCGCTCGGCCAGCATCTTCTTCCAGTAGCCAAGCACCTTGGGGTCGTCGCGGTAGCTGCCCTCGTTCACGTGGATGTGGAACACGTGGTAGGTGCGTTGCGCTTCTTCGAGCAGCTGCTGGTCGGTGAGGTCCTGGGCTTCGGGGTAGCCCATGAGGGCCTTGAGGGCGGTGCCCTGTAGCACATCCCAGGCGGCCTCGTCGCCGATGGTAAACAGAAAGCCTTTCTGCCCGCGCTTTTCGAAGCAGTCGCACGAGGTATGGCGAGCGGCAAACAGCCAGGCCAGCGTGTACGACTCCCGGCTCTGGCCGCCGCCGTTGCCCTCCAGGTACAGGTCGGTGAGCCACTGGTCGAGCTCAGCGGTGCCGCTCTCAAACTGGCCCACTTGCAACGGGTAGCTATCGGAATGGTGGTCGCCGATACCGCCAAACAAAATCTGGGGATGCGGGACGCCGTGGTCGATGAGGGTGTTCATCAGCGGGCCCAGCTTCTCACGCACCAGCACCTCTGGAATGCGGCCCATGCTCCCGGTCTCGTCCAGAAACACGGCAATGGCCAGCGAGTCGGGGTGGATGTCGGAGTCGCGGCTTTCGCGGAATTTCACGCCCTTGGGTAGCATCTGGTCGCTGGCGCGGCCGGTGCGGTTGTTAGTGAAAATGTCGTCCGCGCTGGCGCCCACCCGGGTGTCTTTGAGGAAGTCATACGCATCGTCCGACCATTTTGAGTAGCCCATGAGATTAGAGGTTTAAAGGGTGAAATTCGCGTTTGGGGTACAGTTGCTGCACCAGCTTACGGTAGTCGCTGAAGGCCGCGTAGGCATTGTGCCAGGGCGTGAGCAGGAAGTCGACCAGCCGGTCGTCCACAGTGTTGCGCAGGCGCACGCCATTGCCCGAGGCATCGCCGAGCAGGCACACTGCGGTGCGCTGGGCCAGGGCCAGGTCGATGCCGGGGGTGGCGCGCTTATCGGCAAATACCGCATCGGGGTACCACAGCCGGTATTTGCCCGAAATGGTGGTTAGCGTCCCGTTCAGCCGGGCCATGTGGTAGAACGACAGGCACACCAAGCCGTGCGTTTCGGGCACCAGCGCCAGCGACTCGGGATGCAGACCCGCGTGGCAATACCCGCTCTGATGCAGCCATGCCACGAATTCCAGTAGGCGGCTCAGCACCCAAACTACGTGCTGCTGGGGCAGCACCAGTCCGGCCAGCGGCACCACCCGGGCGGCAGTGGTCGCCAATAGGTGAGGGTCATTCCAGGTCAGCACCGAAGGCAGGTATTGATGGAAATGCTGAGCCGAAGGGTCGCGCAGTGCCATCAACCGCTCGTAATTGGCTTGCGACTGGCGCAGCAGGGCCCGGTCGCCGTCGAAGCGCAGCTGGTGATTAGGCAGCACGCGCAACGGCCCGGCATCGTCGGTGAAGCGCAGGGCCGCTTCGAGCTGCTCTACATACTGGTTGAGGCGGGCCACGGCGTCGTTGGCCTGCGGCAGGTGGCACACGTCGGGGTGCAGCAGCTTGAGGTAGGCGAGGTATTCTTTCCGGAAGTTGGCGCGGCTAAAAATGTCGTCCGGCTGGCGGGAAGCGAGTATCTTGGAAAGGAGCTCTTGAACATCCATTACGCACGCAGAAGGGAAGGAGGTAGCTTGCCGGGCGGGTGGTGGCTGCCAAGTTAGGCATTTACATACCACAACAGCTCGTCGGGCCCCACATTCTCGACCGAGCGGCGGCCGGTGTGGCCCAGGCGCGGGGCCGCAATGCCCTGCCCCAGCCGCATGGGCGAACGGAAAACGCGGACTTCGTCCCACAGGCCCGCCGCAAGCAGGGCGTTGAGCACCGTAGGGCCGCCTTCCACCAGTACCGACTGGATG
The DNA here is from genome assembly GCF_039539585.1 of Hymenobacter glaciei. Lineage (NCBI taxonomy): Bacteria > Pseudomonadati > Bacteroidota > Cytophagia > Cytophagales > Hymenobacteraceae > Hymenobacter > Hymenobacter glaciei. Next base: position 129,351 of record NZ_BAABDK010000032.1, read on the forward strand.
TTTTGCGCGTGCAAGTCGGCCAATACCTGGGGCAGCAGGTCGTCGGCTTCGGAGAGCGTCACCAGGTCGAGGTTGGGGGTGTGGTGGGGCTGGCGGTAGGTGTAGAGGCGGGTGGGCTGCGAGCCGTCGAGCAGGTGGTGGGTGGGCGGCAAACTCAGGTTTTTATCGATGACGAGGCGGGTGGGCTGGGGGCCGGGCCAGTCGCGCACGTTCAGGCGGGGGTTGTCGTGCAGGGCCGTGCGCGTGCCCACCAGAATGCCGGCTTCCTCGGCGCGCCACTGGTGGGTGAGTAGCCCCGCTTGCGGCCCACTAATTTGCACCGGCTGAAAATAGCGACCGGCCAGGAAGCCATCGGCTGTTTCGGCCCACTTCAGCACCAGATACGGCCGCTTTTTTTCGTGGAAGGTGAAGAAGCGGCGGTTCAGCCAACGACCTTCTTCGGCCAGCAGGCCGGTTTCGACGTGCACGCCGGCGGCGCGCAGTTTCTCGATGCCACGGCCCGCCACCAAGGCAAATGGGTCGTCGTTGCAGATGACGACTTCGGGCACGCCTTTTTCGATGAGCAGGTCGGCGCAGGGCGGGGTTTTGCCGTGGTGGGCGCAGGGCTCGAGGGTCACATATACGCGGCTTTCCTTCAATAAGGCCTGGTTTTCGACGGCGGCCAGGGCATTTACTTCGGCGTGCGGGCCGCCGTATTGCTTATGCCAGCCTTCCCCGATGATGCGGCCCTGGTGCGTAACCACGCAGCCGACGAGTGGGTTGGGCCGGGCATAGCCCGTGCCAAGTTGCGCCAAATCGAGGGCGCGGCGCATGAACAGGGCGTCGTCTGGTTTCATGGGGCGAAGGTAGGTTCTACCCCGTAGCTACAGCCCGGCCCTACCTTTGTTTTCGATGATTCTACGCGACGCGACGGCGGCCCTTACCGCTGCTCTAACCACCCAATATCCCGAACGCGAAGCCGAGGCCATTGCTACGCTCGTGTTTCAGCAGCTGTTGCAGCTGGAGGGCCTGGCGTTCCGAATGGGGGCCCGCGAAGCAGTAGCCCCCGAGGTGTTGGCGCAAATACCCCCCCTGCAAGCCCGGCTGCTGGCCCACGAACCGGTGCAGTACGTGCTGGGCACGGCCCACTTTGCGGGTATGGACCTCGAAGTAACTCCCGCCACCCTCATTCCCCGCCCCGAAACCGAGGAGTTGGTGCGCCTCATCGAGCAGGAGCAGGCCCACCGGCCCGGCTGCCGCGTGCTCGACGTGGGCACCGGTTCGGGCTGCCTGGCGCTGGCGCTGGCCCGCGTGCTACCTAGCGCCGAGGTGCTGGCCGTGGATATTTCGGCCGAAGCGCTGGCCGTAGCCCGTCGCAACGCCAAGGTTTGGGCGCCGACAGTAGCGTTTCAGCAAGTTGATATTTTGCAGGAAATTCCTGCTGGCCTGGCCCCCGGTCAACTCGATGTGCTGGTGAGCAACCCGCCCTACGTACGCGAAAGTGAGCGTGCCGAGATGCGCGAAAACGTATTGGCCTGGGAGCCTGCCACGGCCTTGTTCGTGCCGGACGAGGACCCATTGCTGTTCTACCGTCGGCTGGCCGAAATCGGCGCTCTGCTATTGGCGGCAGATGGCGTGGCTTACCTCGAAATAAACGAGGCGCTGGGTGCAGAAACGGCTGCGCTGTTCACTGCCCAGGGCTTTGCCGACGTGCGGGTGGTCGAAGACATGTTTGGCAAGCCGCGCATGGTACGCGCGGCTCGGGTCTAAGAAAAGGGATGTTAGTAACCCTTAGCGCGGCAGTTTGCGGCTGAAAGCAGCCAGGGCCCCGCGCATTTCCAGCGGGCTTTCAAGCAGGGCATTGTGTTTGCCGGGCATTATCACCACCTGCTGATGAGGAAAGTGTAAGGATTGGTATTGAGGGCCGGTGACATCATCAGCCTGGCCGGGCAGCACCAGCACGGGCATCGTCATGCTCGCAGTTGCGGCGCTGAAATCCTCCAGGTAGCCGCCGATAACGCCGGGCTGGTACAGAGAGGCCGCAAAATCGTGGTTTCCTGCGGTCTGAGCGCGCTGCACCCGAGCTACCCGCGCGGCCGTCGAGTCGTGGGTGTACATCATCTGGTTCATGAGGCGCTGCTGGTTGAGCAGCGCCATCACCATGCCGAAGCGCTGGGGTAGGGGAGCTGCCGGGTCGAGGGGCGGGCGGGTAGCAGCCGGCAGCAGGGCGTAGCCGTGGGTGGCCAGGCTTTCCATCGAGGCCGGCAAATTCAGGATGCTGTTGCTGAGCACCAACCCCAGCGTGTGCTGCGGATACTGCCGGGCGTAGGCTGTGGCAATGATTCCGCCGAAGGAGTGCGAAAGCAGCACCCATTTATCGATGTGCAGCTGCTGGCGTAGCTCTTCCAAATCCTGCACCAGGCGCGCAAGCCCATACGCTCCGGCCGGCGCGCTGGCCGAGCGGCCGCTGCCGCGCTGGTCGAGATAAATCATCTGGAACTGTTGCTCCAGCATGGGGCCAGCCAGGGCCTCCTGCACGGCGGCGCCCGCGCCCGGTCCGCCGTGCACAAACACGCAGGGGCGGCCCTGGCCCGCTACCCGCACGTACAGCCGCACCCCATCGGAGGTGGTGACGGTGGGTGTGCCGTTGGCGATGGAGCGGCCGGGAGAGGTGCTGGCTGCCAGCAATACAACAAGAAGCGGCAGCAAGGCCTGACGGAGAAGGAGGAGCGTTTTCATGCCCCAAACCTGCATAGGAGAGCCACGAGGCGAAAACCGACGTTGCCCAAGCGTAGAAGCCTGCCGATGAACCGACGCATCGGGCCGAAGAACTGGAATGAAGTCGCCGCAAAAAGCCCGTCTTGCCGAAGTATCCAGCAGGACGGGCTCTTGCCCAAATGCGCCATGCGCCCTAACCCCTTACTTACAAGTTTTGCAGCACGAAGTTGGTCATCTGGCGGTAGAGGTGCAGCGAGGTGTTGCCGCCCCGGATGCCGTGGTTGCGGTTGGGATAGTACAGCGTCTGGTAGTCCTTGTTGGCCTTAATCATGGCATCAACGAAGGCAATGGAATTCTGGAAATGCACGTTGTCGTCGCCGGTGCCGTGCACGAGCAGGAACTTGCCGCGCAGGTTCTGGGCGAACTGCACCGGCGAGTTGTCGTCGTAGCCGCCGGGGTTCTCCTGGGGCGTTTTTAGGTAGCGTTCGGTGTACACGGTGTCGTAGTAGCGCCAGTTCGTGACCGGAGCCACCGAAATACCCATCTTGAACAGGTCGGCGTTTTTGGTCATGGCCAGGGCCGTCATGTAGCCGCCGAAGCTCCAGCCCCAAATGCCAATGCGGCTTTTGTCAACGTAGGGCAACTTGGCCAGGTATTTGGCCCCCTCCCCCTGGTCGATGGTTTCGAGCTTACCTAGGTTGGCATAGGTGAGCTTGCGGAAGTTGCTGCCCCGCGCCCCGGTGCCCCGGTTATCTACCGACACCACAATGTAGCCCTTCTGCGCCAGCAGCTGGTGCCAGAGGTAGTTGGTAGCCGAAATGCCGCCGCCGGTGTTGTCGGCAACCGTCTGTGAGCCGGGGCCGCCGTACACGTACATCAGCACGGGGTATTTTTTGCTGGGGTCGAAGTTGCTGGGTTTCAGCATCGAGGCATTCAACTCGCTGCCTTCGCTGGTTTTGAAGGTGAAGAACTCCAGCTTGCCCAGGTCGTATTGGCCCAGTGTTTCGCGCAGCTTGGCGTTGTCTTCCAGGGTCTTCGCCAGCTTGCCGGTGCTGCCCTCGTGCAGGCTCACCACCGCCGGCTGCCCAACCGAGGAGTGCGTGTTCAGGAAATACTGAGTGTCGGGGCTCATGTTCACGGCGTCGGTGCCGGAGCCGGCTGCGCTGAGGCGCTGCTTGCCGCTGCCGCTCAGGTTCACGCGGTAGAGGTGGCGCTGCAGAGGCGAGGCTTCGGTGCTGGTGAAGTACACGAAGCCGGTTTTGGGGTCGAAGCCATTCACGGCCGTAATCTCCCAACTGCCCTTTGTGAGCTGGCGTAGCTGCTTGCCGCTCATATCGTACAGGTAGAGGTGCTGGTAGCCGTCCTTCTCGCTGGTGAACAAAAATTGCGTGCCGCCGGGCAGGTAGCGCAGGTCGTCGCTGATGTCGACATAAGCCGGGCTGGCATCGGTGAGCACTACCTGGGTTTTGCCGGTGGTAACGTCGCCGTGCAGAATTTCGAGCTTGTTCTGCAGGCGGTTCAGGCGCTGAATGCTGAGTGTGTTGGGAGCCTGCGTCCACGTCAGGCGCGGCAGGTATTGGTCGGGGTTGGGGCCCACGTCCATCTTCGTGGTGCGGGCGCTGGCCACGTCGTAGCTGCTCACCGATACCACCGAGTTTTTTTCGCCGGCCTTGGGGTATTTGAAGCGGTATTCCTTGGGGTAAAGGCCGCCCCATTCCTGCATGTCGTACTCGGGGACCTGGCTTTCATCGAAGGTGTAAAAGGCAATCTGCCGGCTGTCGGGCGACCAGAAAAAGCCCTGAGCAAAGCTGAACTCCTCCTCGTACACCCAGTCGGCCGAGCCGTTGATGATGCTGTTTTTAAGGCCGTTGGTTGTCACGGTCGCTTCCTTCATCGTGGTCAAGTCCGTTACAAACACGTTGTTGTCGCGGGTGAAAGCCACGTAGCGGCCATCGGGCGAGAAGGTGCCATAGCCCTGCTTGCCGCCAGCGCTCAGCGGCGTCAGCTTCTTGCTGCCGCGGTCGAACACGTAGTAGCTGGCGCGGGCGCTGCGTCGGTAAATGGGCTCGGTCCCGGTCGTGAACAGGATTTTCTGCTCGTTGGCGTTGAAGCTGTAGCCATCTACGGCCAGGGGCTTGGCCTCGCCGGGCAGTTGCAGTTCGGCGGGCGTAACGAGGGTTTGCACCGCTTTGCCGGTCGTTACCTCGTGCTGCACCAGGCTCCCGTTTTCCAGGGCCGAGTAGTAGCGGCCGTCATTCATCCAATTGAAGCCCGGCACGCTGGCGGCGCGGAAGGTGGGCTTGGTCCAGATATCTTCCAAGGTGAGCGCCTGCTTCTGCTGGGCCAGGGCCACGGTAGGGGTGAAGCCCGGCAGCAGGGCTGGGCCGTTGGCGGCCAGCAGCACAGCCAGGGCAAAATAGCGAAAACGCATAGGCGGAATAAAAAGAAACGACTTCAAAATACAGTTGGGCGGGATTAAGACGTTAAAGGTACTATTGGCCGCTGCAGCGTTGCGCGGCCAGTCCCAGTATCTTTGCCCTATGCGTATTCGCTCTCTTTTTGCTTGCCTGCCGGCGTTGGCCCTATTGGCTGCCTGCTCCAAAACCGATGCGCCCGTACGAATCGATTTCGTGGGCGCCACGGGCCTTACCTCCGGCAATCGCACGTTGGGCGCCGGCGACACCCTTGTTACGCATGCCTATGCTGTGGGCAACGACCAGCCCCTCAAAAACCTGCGCATCGAGGTTACCTACGAGCCCGGCCCTGCACCAATTCTCTACCCCATTCCCACCAGCAGTTTCGATGCGAACAAGGCTCCCCAGCCTCTTACCATTACTTATCTCGATTCGTTGTTGCCCGCCAGCAGCACCGGAAGCGGCCGTGGAACCGAGGCCCTGTTCGCAAACGGACTGATGGCGCGCACTACTTCAGGCAAAGAAACCTGGACCTATACTGCCACCGATGCCAGTGGCCAGACGGCTGCGCGCGGCTACCACCTCACGGTACACAAGTCCGATTCGGCAGCTGTTTTTCACAGCTACCCACTCATACTGCGCCCGTTGCCAAACCTTGCCGCCCGGCCCGCCAGCGTGCGCGACAGTCGCCGCGTGTTCCTGAATCTGCGCTACGGTTTGCTACTGCCTAAGTATGCGCTGCTTAACAAAACCAATGTAGGGGCAAATCAAAATTCGCTGCAGGGCAACCAGAAGCTGATTGATTTGGTAGCGGTAGCCAACCAAGCCGGTACTGCCGTGAGCTTGGCAACCCCTGCCAATAGCGCCAACTGGCCTACCGCCAATCGCCAGCTTACTGTTGTGCATGCCGTTGGGCTCACCCCTACGCAGTTTACCAATGCTGCCAACGCGGCTAGCTTCCAGGCCGCTTTCGACGCTAGCAAACCCTACGAGTCCCCTGCTGGCTCCACCAGCGACAAAACCACCGGCCCACTGGCCGCAGGGCAGGTTATCGCCTTCAAAGCATTCGACGTTAATGACAAACCATATTACGGCCTGCTTCAGGTAACGGCTTTCACCGGCGGCACCAATCCTCTGCTCACCTGTCAGGTCAAGTTGCAGAAGTATTAACCTGAGAGTACACAACAAAGGAGGGCTTCCCAGTTGGGAAGCCCTTCTTTGTTTTCGTAGTGAGCACCGAAAACAGTTCTCAGCACTTCAATACACTTGGACAAGTCCTAAAAAGTGATGCCTGCCGTTACGGTGGTGGTGTAGCGGGTAGCAGTGCTTTTGATAACTGGCGCTATATCCGTCCCTTTGGCATCGTAGACGTGGTAGGGGCTATAGCTCTGGCCAAAGGTGGTGTAAACAGCCGCCGCATCGAGGAAAAAGTTGCCCTGGCGCAGGCCCAGGCCGGCCGTGTAGAAGTTCTGGGCGCGCTCGTTGTTGGTATCGGCCTGGTAGGGGTCGCCGTAGCGGGCGTAGCCAGCTCGCACCCGGAACACGTCGAAGCGGCCTTCAGCCCCGAAGCGCAGGTTCACGGTGTTCCGGTACAAGCGCTGTACGTCGGCGTTCTCGTTGGTGAAGGTGTAATCGTCGCCGTTGGCGGCGTTGGGGTCGTTGTGCAGGCGGGACTGCCGGTAGCCCACGTACTCCGCATCGCCCGTCACAAATCCGTGCTTGCCCAGCGTGAGAGCCGCGCCTCCGTTGGCCCGGAAGGGCGTGGTAAGGGTATAGTCGTAGTCGTTGGTTGGCATCGATACCTTCGGGCCGGTGCCCACGGGTAGGTCCCTGGGCACGCGGTCAGTACCATTTGCGCTGAAGGTGCCTACCAGACTCTCGCTGTACGTGTCGCTCAGGTGCATATAGGTTGGCGTTTGCACCGACGCTCCGAGGCGCAGGTTGTCCAGAGCACGCACAATTACCCCCAAACGGGCATTAAAGCCACTGCCTTTGGTGCGCAGCTGCGTGCTGCTGGTTAGGCTCTGGAAGTGGGTGTTCGGGTCGTTGTCCGATTCGGTGAGCGTGCGGTCCTGGTTAAAGTTCGAGCTAACGAACCCGATGGCTCCCCCGATGTACAGCCGGTCGCGGTAGCTAGCCCCGTAGCCGATATCGAATTGCGACAGCGAACCAGAATTCGTTACCAGCTCGCCCTGGGTTATCTGGCTGCCCTGCTTGCGTAGCACCACGGCCGAATCTTTCCCGAATTGAGTGCCCGCCCTGCGGTAAGAAGAAATATTGGCTAGGTAAGCGCCGTAAGCCAGGCCGAGGTCGGAAGTGTAACGGTTAGCAACAGCCTGCGCGTCGAGGGCATCGTAATAACTCTGATTGCGCACGCCGGCATACGGCTGCAGCCGCTCCAGAAAGGAACCCTTTTCCAGGCCAAAGGTACCCTGGTAGTTTGTGCTCATGTTAAAGTCGGCCTGCCGGGTAAAGCCCAGGGCCAGTGCCCCGCCGCGCCAGTCGCCTTCTTCGGTGTCAGCCTTGCGCGTGGCGAATACCACTCCCGCGCTGGCAATGTGAAAGCTGTTCTTGCTCTCATTGGTCGCCGCACCCGTGCCGCCATCAATGCGGCTGTCGCTCTGGCCAATGCCAACGCCGGGCGCTAGGTGCAGCTCCGATTTCTGAAACAAGCCCAATCCGGCCGGATTACTGGTGAGGTTACCAAAATCGGCGCCGAGGGCCACATTGGCCCCGGCAATGCCCTGGGTGCGGGCCGGGCCGCCAAATTGCAGGCGCGAGTAGCGCAAAGCATCGTTGGCGCCCTGGGCATAGGCGTGGCTGGCCTGCCCCGCAACGAGGGCCAGGCTAAGCCATAAAATCCGTTTTTTCATAGGAAGGAGGAAAGAAAAGGAGCCGGCCGTTGGGCCGGCTCGCTGGGTAATTTCTTGCAGAGAGTAACACTATTTACTTAATCACGGCCCCGGCGGCCCTCGCCACCACTGTTACCGCCGCCACCGCCGTACGACGGGGCCGAAGCTGGAGATGAGTACGACGGCTGGCTGCTGCGCTGCGGCTGCTCATACGTCTGCTGGCGGGGCTGCTCGTACGTTTGCTGGCGAGGTTGGTCGTAGCTACGCTGACGGGGCTGCTCGTAGGTGGGTTGTCCGGCTGCCTGGCCACCATTGCCAACGGGCTCACCCAATACGTGCTGGATGAAGCCACCCCGGCGGCGGCCTTCCTGCGGAGCGGTAGCCGGCTGGCTCTGGGGCTGCAGGTCATCGGCACGGTTCCGGCCGTTGTTGGGGTCGGCCGCTATGGGTGCTTCCGCACTGCGGTAGCGGGGGCGCACGGCGTCATCAATGGGTCGGGGCTGGTTGTCGAAGCCTGCAATAGGCGTTACGCCATTACGACGGGTGCGTTCTGCACCGTCAGGCGCAACCTCGACCATTTGGCCGCCATTGCCAGTCACCCGCTCGCTGCGTACGTGGCCTCCGGTCGAGGTGCCACCTCCGCTACCGCCGGGAGTTGCGCTGTAGCTGCTCTCCGAGGCGCGGTCGGTGCGGTGGCCGCGGGTGCGGCCGTTGTTGCGACTGTCGCCGTTGTTGCTGCCATAGTAGCCGCCGTTGTTGCCCCCGTAGCCGTTGCCGTAATAGCCACCGCGGCCATAGTAACCCCCATAGTAAGAGCTGCCATAGTAGTAAGGCGAATAGCCGTAGCCATAACCGTACGGGCTATAGCCATACCCACCGTAATAAGGACGACCAAATCCGAAGCTGATACTTACCCCCGAACCGTAGCCGTAATAAGGGCTGTAGCCATAGCCATAGGGGCTATAGAAAGAGCTGTAGAACGGGTCGTAGCCGCCGTAAGCATAGGGCGAATACCCGCAGGCCCCACCACCCCAACCGTAGCCGAAACCGGTGCAAACGCTGCCGAAGGGCGCGTAGCTAAGCGTGGTGTACGGGCTGTAAGGCGCATAACCGCTGACGCCGTAGCCAGGTACGCCCTGCATGTAGGAGTAGGTGTTGTCGTAGTACTGCGTAGCGCCACTGCCCTGCTGGGCCCTCGACGAGGACGTATTGCCGTTGTAGTCGGGGTTGGCCTCTTCGTTGGTGCTGGCTGGCGTGGGCGCGGCCCGTACCACGGCGGTGGTGCGGTCTTTCGACGAATAGTACACGCCGTCATCTTCCGACGACGTCAGGGCCGACGTGCCGGCACAACCACCCAGCGCAAACAGGGCCAATGCGGGCAAACAGGCGGTGAGTAGGTTTCTCATGGCTGAAAAAAAATGAGGGTGGGTAGCTTGTTGTAAAGTAACGACCTATACGCTGGAAACGAGGTGAAGAAGCTACTAATAAGGGCTATAATGGCTAAAAATACTGGAAAGCAGGTAGGCCCGGCAGTCATTCGGCGAATTAGGAATTTGTGGCGTGGTCCGGGCTTTAGTAACGTAATTTGGGCCCGAAACCGTGCCCTGGTATCTACTCAATTCTTGTACCAGATTCAGGAACTTTTTCAATTACTTCTTAGATGCCTCCCATGAGCAAAAAGTTGCCTACCCGCCAGGAAGATTACTCGTTGTGGTACAACGAGTTGGTGAAACGAGCCGGCCTGGCCGAAAACTCCGCTGTGCGCGGCTGTATGGTTATTAAACCCTACGGCTACGCCATCTGGGAAAAAATGCAGCGCCAACTGGACGATATGTTCAAGCGCACCGGCCACGAAAACGCCTACTTTCCGCTTTTCGTACCCAAAAGCCTGTTCGAAGCCGAGGAAAAAAACGCCGAAGGCTTCGCTAAAGAGTGCGCCGTGGTTACCCACTACCGCCTCCAGACTGACCCCGACCGGCCCGGCAAGCTGCGCGTCGACCCCAACGCCAAACTCGAAGAAGAGCTGGTGGTGCGTCCTACCTCGGAAGCCATTATTTGGAGCACCTACAAAAACTGGGTGCAGAGCTACCGCGACCTGCCCCTGCTCATCAACCAGTGGGCCAACGTGGTGCGCTGGGAAATGCGCACCCGCTTGTTTCTGCGCACCGCTGAGTTCCTGTGGCAGGAAGGCCACACGGCCCATGCTACCGCCGAAGAAGCCGTAGCTGAAACCCGCCAGATGCTCGACGTGTACGCCGAGTTTGCCGAAGAGCACATGGCCCTGCCCGTGGTGAAGGGCGTGAAAACCCCCAACGAGCGGTTTGCCGGAGCCGAAGACACCTATTGCATTGAAGCATTGATGCAGGACGGCAAAGCCCTGCAGGCCGGCACCAGCCACTTTCTGGGCCAGAACTTTGCCAAAGCCTTTGATGTGCAGTTTGCAAATAAAGACGGCGTGCGCGAACATGTGTGGGGCACCAGCTGGGGCGTAAGTACCCGCCTGATGGGCGCCCTTGTGATGGCCCACTCCGACGACGAAGGCCTCGTGCTGCCGCCCAAGCTGGCCCCCATTCAGGTGGTCATCATACCCATTTACAAAACCGGCGAGCTCGATGCCCTGCTCGAACGCATCAAACCCATTCAGATGGGCCTGATTGCCCGCGGTATTTCGGTGAAGCTGGACGCCCGCGACACCGAGCGTCCCGGCTTCAAGTTTGCCGAGTGGGAACTGAAAGGTGTGCCGGTGCGCCTGGCCATTGGCGCGCGCGACCTCGACGCCGGCATGGTGGAAGTGGTGCGCCGCGACACCAAGCAGAAGATGAGCCTGCCCCTGGCCGATATCGTGGCCAGCGTCGACCAGCTCCTCACCGATATCCAAACCAATATTTACGAGCGTGCCAAAAGCTTCCGTGCTGCCCACACTACGCGCGTCGACAGCTACGACGAATTCAAGCGGATGCTGGACGAGGAGCCCGGCTTCCTGCTGGCCCACTACGACGGCACTTCCGAAACCGAAGAGCGCATCAAGGATGAAACGAAAGCCACCGTGCGCTGCCTGCCCCTAAACGAGGCCGATGAAGAAGGCATCTGCATGGTAACAGGCAAGCCGAGTCCGCGCCGCGCCTATTTCGCCCGCGCCTACTAGAATAGCTTACCGCAGCCCGGCTACTCGCTGCGTTGCGCCGCCATTGAACCCGCACCGGTCCGGCCGGGCAGCATTGCTGCCCGGCCTTTTTTTATGCTGCTGGCCATAAACCAAAAGCAAGGGAACGATACCTGCCATTATTTATTGAAGAAAAAATTTTCTTTTTTATCATCATTATTCCCATTAATAATTATCTTGCATCGCGGAATGTAGGAAGTCGTGCAGAAGAGACGGAGCGTGTTATGGTTCTTTACTAGCTTTTTATGCGGCACATTCTCTTGACCGGCCTGTTGGTGGCAGCAATTGGCACCAGCCATGCGCAAACGCCGGTGGCAATTCCTCCCACGGCCATTTCGCAACTGGAGCGCTTGGTGCGCCAAACGCAGGCGGAAGTAATAATAGGGAGCCGCCGCAGTGCCCTGCCACCGGAAACCCGGCCCATGCTCAACAAGATGCTGGTGCAAACCGCATCGGAGTTTATGACACTGGCTGGCCGCAAACCCACGCGCAAGGACTTTTATAAAAGCCTGGATACCGGGCTGGCTCGTCTCAAACCGCTGGTGCCCGAGGTACAGGAGCGCCAGCAAGTAGCCGAGTACTTCCAGGATATACTCGACATAGTTGGGCTCGATAGCTCCGAAGGCCGCTTGACCGCCTTCGTAGAAGGAAACAGTCCCCGCCCCTAAGGGCCTTGCTTAGGTTGAATGGCCCTTGCGGCTGGAGACGGAACCCCGCCGCCTATAACTGCCCGCTTCCTTTTTCATTTTCTCCCAATTCCCACATACACTTCTTGCTTACCTATGAAAAAAATCTTACTGTTCGGCCTTTTAAGCTGCGCGGCACTCGCGGGCAATGCACAATCGGCCAACCGCTTGGCAACGCCGGCCAAAGTATTAGCGCAGCTCGAGCGCTACAAAGACCTAACCAAGCATGATGCGACAGCCTCGGGCAGCGCTACTCGTAGCCATAGCGAGGTGCGCCCCGAAATCAATCGGCTGCTGGTGCAGTCGGCCGACGAATTTGCCTGGGTAGCCGCCGGCCGGCCCACGCGCGAAGCCTACCTGCGTTGCATTGATGAAGGCCTGGCCCGACTATCACCGTACACCAGAACGGCACAAGACCGCCAGGTCGTGGCCGAATTCTATCTGGACCTGATGAATATTGTTGGCCTCGAAACTTCTGAGGGACGACTGAATGGGTTTGTGGCGCAGGTGCAGGCAAGTCGGTAACCAGCCGCTCCTTTACAGGCAAAGAGCCCGGCCTCGTCATGAGCCCGGGCTTTTTTGCGTCTGGAAAGAAATTGGAATTCGCCGGGTACCCGCCAAGGGCATCAGCTTGATGCAAAGTAGGCCCTTGGGATAATAGGGACGGCACATCCCATGCTTGGCCTTGTTGTTGCCATATTTGTAAAATAGTCTTCACCTTTGTGCTTTTCCAGCTATTAATCACTTTAAAGTAGTCGGATAGTTATACTTATACTTTATGAAGCGCTTTTGCTGCAGCTTGCTCTTGAGCTGCCTGGCTTTTCTTTCGCATGCGCAAGCCCCTACCCGGCCGGGCTCGAGCCTGGTCGTGGGCCGACTCGAAGATTTTATTGAAGCTACCAAGCATGTAGCCGAGCCCAACGCTTCCCTCAAAAGCCAGGTTGAAGCCCGGCCCGAGCTAAACCGACTGCTGGTAATTGCAGCCTTCGACTTCGTGCAGATAACGCGCACCGCGCCCAGCCGTGAGGCTTACTTGGACGCCATGGACCGCGGCCTGGCACGCCTCGACGCCCTCATGATGACGCCGGGCGACCGCCGCGAAATAGCAAACTTCTACATCGACCTGATGGATATTGTTGGCATCGATAGTTCCGATGGGCGGCTCGATGCATTCGCGGCCAGGCAGCCAGCCTCCCCGCTCAAGGCCTCTAACTAGCACGGCTGCCAGCCCAGCAAAAAGCCCCGACTCAGTACTGAGCCGGGGCTTTTTGCTGGCAAAACTAAGCGGTTATTTCTTGGTAATAGTGAATTCGACGCGGCGGTTTTTCATGCGCGTTTCTTCCTGGTCGTTGCTGGAAAGTGGCTTGGTATCGCCAAAGCCCTCCGTGGTGATGCGGCCACCGTTGATGCCGTGGCTGCTGAGGTACTTCTTCACCTCGTTCACGCGGTCGAGGCTGAGCTTCAGGTTCAGGGCGGGGTCGCCCTGGTTGTCGGTGTGGCCCGAGAGCTTGATTTCCACCGTCGGGTAATCCTTCATGATGCGGATGAGGCGCAGCAGTTCGGGGTAGGAACTGGTGGTAAGGTAGTAGCGGCTCTGCTGGAAGAAGATGTTGTTCATCTTCACCGTCTGGCCCACGTTGAAGGGCACGAGGTACAGGTCCTGCTTCTGCTCGGTATACTTGTCCTTGGCCGTCACATCGAGGTTGGCGCTTTCGGCCAGGTAGCCCTTGGCTTCGGCGCGGTAGCCGTACTGCACGCCGCTGGGCAGCACAATGGTGTATTCGCCGGTGGCGGGGTCGGTTTCCGTCGAGCCGATTTCCTCGCCGGTCAGCAGGTTTTCGTAGTGAATAATGGCCTTGATGGGCTTGCCGGTGGCCTGGTCGAGTACCTTGCCGGTTACCAGCGTCACCACTTCGGGCTGGAAGGCGGGGGCCAGCGAGATGCGGAAGATGTCCTTCGAGCCGCCCGTGCCGTTGCGCGACGATACCAGGTAAGCATCCTGGCCGGCGGCCGAAATGGTGTAGTAGGCGTCGAAGTCGGGCGAGTTTACCACCGGGCCCAGGTTGCGCGGCGGGCTCCAGTTGGTCCAGGTATCGTCGAGGCGCTTGGTGTAAAAGATGTCAGACTTGCCGTAGCCGCCCCGGCCGTCGCTGGCAAAGTACAGGGTCTTTTCATCGGCTGCCAGGAAGGGGGCGAAGTCGGCACCCGCCGTGTTCACGTTCGGGCCCAGGCTTTTGGGCTTGGTCCACTTCTTCTGACTTTTGGTGTCGTGCATTACGCCGGGCAGGTTGTCGTCCTTCGGGAAGCTCACGAAAATGTCCTGACCGCCCAGGCCGTCGTTGCGCTCCACTGCCATGAGCAGGGCTTTGCCCGAAGTCGACAAGTAGGCATCGATGTTCATCGGGTCTTTGTTGTAGTAGTCTTCGATGTCCACCTTCACCGGCTTGGTCCAGCCGCCAGCACCGCGCTTGCTCATGCTGAAGCCTTTGGGCTCCATCAGGCCGTCTTCGTACACGCCGATGAGCAGTGCCGTGCGGCCGTCGGCCGATACCGAGGCCAGGCCGTTGGGGTCTTCCGGGGTGTTGCTGGGCTCGCCCATGTTCTTGGCAGTGCCCCAGGTTTTGTTGCGACCCGACACCAGCCTGGAAACATAGATGTCCTGCGGGTCGCGGGCGCCGCCCACGTTGGTAGGGGCACTCTGACGGGCAAAATACAGGGTGCGGCCGTCGGGCGAGATAACCGGGTGGGTGTCTACGTAGCGCGTGTTCACGGTGGGGCCCAGGTTCACCAGCGACGAGTCGAATTGCGTCGATTTCACGGCCTCGGGGCCTTTCTCGCCGGCGAATGCCTGCTTCACCATGGTCGAGGCCACGTCGGCGATGCCAATGGCGTCAATCTGATTGATGCCTTCGACCTTGCCCGTGTTCATGTACACTTTCACGCCCAGGGTGCGGTACTCGGCGGCCGGGAACTTCACTTCGAGCGAGCGCGAGGGCTCGGGCAGGGGGCCGGGGTTGGCGTTGGCATACACTTCGTGGTGCACGCCTTTGGTGTCAATCAGCTCGATTTTGGTGATGGAGCCGGGGTTGAAGCTTTCGACGACCGTCACCTGCTGAGCAGCCACCGAGCGGAGGAACTTCACTTCGATGAATTCGCCGGCTCCCTCCTTGCGCGGAATCCAAGCGTTGTTGCTGATTTCGCCCAGCGGCAGGGCGTTGGGGGCACCCAGCACCTGCGAGGGAGAGAAGGCCTCTTTGCCCTCGGCTTTTTGCGACGATGCTTCGACCAGGCGAGCGGCCCACTGCACGTGCTGGGCCTGGGCCGGGGCCGCCGCCAGCAGGCCCAGGACCGCCGGCACAGTCGCCAGCAGATAATTCAAACGACGATTATTCATAGCTAAAATGGCAAAAAGTAGTACTAGCCGGGCGTTGTCCAGCAAATGTACAAAATTGCCGGGTTGTTTCGATGGGTTAACAGACACCTAACCTAACGAAAAAGTATTTTTCCAGCCAGTGGTTCCGCTGTAGTACCTTCCCGCTACAACCCGCGGGCCGCCTAACGCGCCCGGGCAAGCAATGTGAATATTCGGTGGCCTTTGGCGGGTGGGCGGGCAGCGGCGCAGCGGCGGGCGGCGCGGGCGCACCCGTTTGGCCAAAGCGCAACCGATGCCTCACGCACCAAAGCCCGCCTGTTGCTGGGGCTGCTGCTGCTGCTGGCCGCCGGGCTGCCGCACCCCGGGCGGGCGCAGGTGCTGGTAGGAGCCACGCCGTTCGGGCCGGTGTTTCGAAAGCTGCGGCCAGCCGGGGCCGATACCTCGCTGCTGCTGCTGGCCCGGGCCCGCCGGGTGGGCGTGAGCACCTTTGTGCAAACCAGCGGCGCCCGCGGCTACCTGCTGCTGGGCCCGCGCCAGCAGCTGCGCTACCGCGTGGGCACCGAGTGGGTGTACGACTCGCGCGGGCTGCCACCCTTTGTGCGCGAAGACTACGGCGCCGACCTGGCGCACATCATCAGTTTGGGGGCATCTCAACACTGGCAGGTGGGCCAGCAGCTGCACTACGACCAGAGCCGCGCCAACAACACCCGCACCGGCCTGTGGCTGGGCCGCGTGGGCTACCAGGCCCGCCTGCGCCCCGGCCTGGCCACCGACTCGCTCAGCCAACTGCGCCTCACGGTGCTGGGCGGCCTGGCCACCGACCGCCGCAACAGCCGCCAGGATGCCGGCCTGGCCTACGGCTTCGATGCGGCGGCTATCTACTTCTTGAACGGGGCCACCGCCGCGCCGCTGGTGTCGCGCGTGCTGGGTACCCGCGCCGCGCTGGGGCCGCGCACCATGCAGCGGCTGGTAGCCGAGGCCACCGGCGAGCAGGCTTTTCTGGAAAACGCGGCCCTGACCGTGCAGGGGCGGGTGGGCTACCGCACCAACCGCGCTGAGGACTACCTGGGGGGCTCGGTGCAGCGCATTCAGTCCGACACGGTGCTGGCGCAGGCGGGGGCCAGCTACCGGCTGAATTCCTACACCACCCTGCGCTCCGACAACAGTGTGCTGCTGCCCACCCGCGCCTTCCGCTACCGGCGGCTGAGCGAGGAGGCCGACACCTTGCAGGACGTGGGCTACCGCCAGCGAGAACTCGACACCCGGCAGGAGCTGCGCTTTGCCCGGCCCCGGCTGCAAACCAGCTTCAGCTTTGCCTACCGCGAACGCAAGCGGGGGTACTACCTCGACAACTCGCGCTACCTGAATGCGGCCCGGCTGGCCACTGCGCTGGCCCGCGAGCAGGTGAAGGACATCACCGAGCAAACCACGCTCTGGCAGGGCTCGCTGACTTGGCTGCCCACGCCTCGCCACGCGCTGGCCTTATTAGGCACGGCCCAGCTGCTGCGCGTGGATGCCCCCAGCAAGGACAACCAGCAAACCCGCGACGAAGCCCAGCACCTGCTGCGCCTGACCTGGACCGGGCGCTGGGCCGGGGCTTTCCGCACCACGCTGGCCGTGGCGGGCGAGTACCGCCAGACGGTGTTCATCAGGGCCGGGCTGAGTGCCGAGAACTACGCCGACCACCTGCTACACTGGGAGCCGGGCTTCACGTGGGCCCCCGGGCGCTGGAGCATCCGCTCGACCTACCACTTGTGGGTGAGCTACCAGGTGCGCGACCAGGCCACCGAGCAGGCCCGCAGCCGCGCCAGTCGTGTGCTCGAGCAAAGCCAGAGCCTGAGCTACCAGCTGCGGCCGCGCCTGCTGCTGCTGGCCGACTACCAGCGCCGCGAGAACCGCGTGGGCCAGCTCAACTGGGCGCGGTTTCGGGAGAGCCCGCTCGACACCAGCGTGACGCACGACCTGAGCGTGGGGGCGCGGCAGAGTTGGGCCGGGCCGCGCGGCAGCACCAGCCTGCGCCTAGGGTACCGCCTGCTCGAGCAGCGCAACTACGGCCGCGCCGCCCTGCTGCTCGACCAGCCCACCGGCCCGGCTACCTCGCTCATCTACCTACACAACATCACCCGCCAGCAGGGGCCCGAGGTGGGCATCGAGCGCCGCGCCGGGGGGCTTACCCTCACAGCCAGCCTGTGGCTGCAGTGGCTGCGTACCTATTACGCCTACCAAACCGGCAAGGGCGGCTTCAACGGCACGAGCTACGCGGCGGCCGATTTGGCCCGCGAGACGCGCCGGGTGCTGCCGTATTTCGAGGTGGCCGCCGAATGGCGCGTGGGCCGGCGGTAGGAGGGAGGGCCGGTTACGGCCGCGGGGCGGCCAGCGAATCGCGGCGGTTTAGCAATTGCTGGGCGCTGACGTCTTTGTCGATGGTGATGTAATCGGGGCTCTTGATGGTGCTGCCCAAAAACCGCACGCTGGGCCGGATGGCAATGCTGACGCGGCTGGGCTGGCGGTTGCGGTCGGCCAGGCCCAGCGCGAAGTTGCCGAGGGCCTCGCCGCCGCCGTTGGTCAGGGCCCGGCGCACGTCGGCGGTCACGGGCACCGAGGCCACGGCCGTGCTGTTGGGGCCTACCTCGATGCGTTCGGTAGTGGCGCCGCTGGCTACCTCGTTGCCGTCGAGCAGGATTTTATAGTCGAGGGCGTTGAGGGCCGCCACGGCGTTGTTGGGGTTGGTTACCTGCAGGTTCACGCGCATGGCCAGGGGCAGCGAGCCGGTGGCGTAGGCGGCTAGCAGGCGGGCGCGGTCGGTGCCGCTCAGGTCGGCCGCCGTGCGCACATTGGTTACGTCGATGCCGCCCAAGGTGGCCTGCTCGATGGATTGCAGCCGAAACGTGCAGTTGCGGAAGTTCTGGCCTTCTTCTTTCTGGCGGTTCACGCCGGCGCAGCTGCCGAGGCCCAGGGCCGCACTCAGCAGGGCCGCAGAACAAGCAAGTTTGAAATGAAGGGGCGCGAAATTGAAGTTCATAGCGATGGGGAAGAGGAGGAGAGATACAGGAGGCCACGGACTTACCAAGTCGTCGGGGCCAATCCGTGAAAAGTACGGCTGCCTCTAGAAACGGTTGTTGGGTCCTTGCCGAAAGCCATGCCCCGTGGCCATACCGTCCCATTCCCTGCCCATGCGGCGAGGTTAGCCGTCATCCAGTAGCCGATTTGAATTGCAAGACGCGCCAGTTGCTACTGTATTTCGAGGTAGCGGCCGAGTGACGCGTAGGCCAGCGGTGGGAGCGGGGAAGTCGTAAAATTCCATCTCGGGCAACTGCTGACTTTGGAATCCTGCCCGGTCTCTCAGGGTCAAACCCCTATATTCGCACCTCCTTTCCACGGCTTTACCCAGCCCCGATGACTTCATTTTCTGCTGAATTACGCGTATCCGGGCAGTCCTTCCCGGTGTTGCAGTGCGCTTTTGGAGTCGAACAAGCCACGCACCAGCGGGGGCGGGTGAGCACGAAAGTGCGCTACGGCCCGGTGCAGCTCGTGCTTTCCGTGCCCGAGGACGACACCCTGTTCGGTTGGGCCAACGACGCCCAAAAACGGCAGCCGGCCCAGGTCTTCTTCCGCGACAGCGACGGCGGCAGCGACGGCGGCAGCGTGCTCGAAACGCTGGAGCTGAAAGCCGCCTACTGCGTGAGCTACCACGAGCAGTTTGTCAGCGGCGACGCGCGGGGCGGGGCCTACCAGTGCTACCTGACCCTGTCCGACCCCGGCGGCTGGACCCTGACGGCCGGTGGCCCGGCCTCGGCCTTCGTGGCCCCGGCCGCCCGCAACCACGGCCTGCCGGGGGCAGCGGCAGACGCACTAGAGCGAGAAACGAGTAACGATGAAGAAATGGGTGTTGTACCCACTCCCCATTTTGCATCATTAGTTGAGCCTAGTCAAGGGCTGGCAGTAGTATTAGCAAGTTGCTTAAGTATCAAGCAACCCCAGGTTTTCGACCCTGAAATTGACCCTAATCTGTTTCGCAATCAAGTAATCACAGATTTAGAGAAAATCTATGCAACACACACAGGCAAAAAGATGCTTGAGTCTTTGGCTGATTCGGGTAAGAAGGTCACCATTCATCACTCAATAAATGGTAATGCCATCGGTGGTTATCGGGTGCCCGAAGGCCGTTTTCTGCAAGTTGATGGTCCTGGTATCGGTACCGACAGCAATATTGCCTACAACCCCTCGGTAGAGAGTGTAGGAAAAGAAGATGTTTGGGAGACGCGGCCTCCTGCTATTGGTTTGGCACACGAGTTAATACATGCCGAGCAAGCGGCTTATGGCCGTATGCCGACCGGAAAAGCACCCAATGGACCGCTACTAAAACACCCCGATTCAAAGGCTGAAAAATTAGCGGATATTCGAGAGCTTGAAGCAGTGGGAGTACCACCGCATGATAAATATCCGTTTTCAGAAAATAAAATCCGTGCTGAATGGGACCCGAAGCAACCACCGCGCGACTGGTATTAGCAAGTAGCTAATTAGGTTGTTATTCTTAATCCCTTCTTCCTTTTTTCCGCTCATGGCTTTCCCTATCGAACAGCAATCTCACCATTGCACCCTAGAGGTCACCGCGTTATTAAACTCGCCAGCTTCCGTGAAGTTACATTACCGGGTGCGGAATAACACGGACCAAATCCTGTTCTTGTTTAACCGTTTCTGGACTTCTATCAATGCCAATGGCGAGTATCAAGTACAGCCCAATATGGTAAACGTACAAGCGAGTTCTGCCCGCGTTGTCGTAAGCAAGGCAGTGGTAGCAGTACCGGAGGATATGGAGGTGGAAAAGCACTATACGCCATGTTTGAGCAGGTTGGGGCCTCATGATACGTACGAAGAGACGTTGGAAATCCCTGTCCCACTGGTGCCATTTACATGGTACCAAGCCCCTTGGAACATACCAGCTGCCGGAACAGAACAGTTAGCGCTTCGTCCATTGTATTTCGAACTGGGTTACCTAGTTGTTAGCCCCGAGCGAGAGGCAATAATCACGCAGGTCGCCACTTCGCAGGAACCGGCATATTTCTGGGCTACCGAGCCAGAGGACCAACTACTCGTTGGTGCGGGCCCTTTACTGCCAAGTATTGAGGTCTTGCTGTAGTAATAAAGAGGCGTGAAACCCTGCTATAGAAGCGGGCCTACCAGTGCCGGCTGACCCTGTCGGACCCAGGCGGCTGGACCCTGACGGCGGGCGGCCCGGCCGCGGCCTTTGTGGCCCCGGCCGCGCGGAATCATAGGCTACCGGGGGCGGTGGTGAATACACTAGCAGCACATTTGACTTTAAATGAGTCTGATGCTTCGCCACTAGGGGGAAACCTACTTCCCTCATCAGGGGTAACTGACTTGGCTTTGAGTCCAGAACTGGCAGCAATGTTAGGTCAGTCGATTGTGGTTGAGCGTGCTGGAGGAGAGGATGGCCCCGATGCATTTCAAGAAATCGTAAAATCGCATCTTCAGGAGATTTACAATACTTCGACGGGGCGTAAGCTATTAGAGTCGTTACACGCATCCGGTAAGCAGATGACCATTCAATATCCATTGCAGGATGGCCTAAACCGGGCTCTTATACCCAAAGACGCCACCAGCATCAATAATTGCTTTTACCAAGCAGACGGCATTACCCCGGGTGCAGGACAGGGACTGACGGTGAACTATTCCCCAGCCCGAGAATTTCTTGGCGGACAAGAAGAATGGCAGAGCCGGCCACCAGCAATTGGACTCGCGCACGAGTTGATTCACGCGGAGCAGGCAGCTTATGGCAGGATGCGTAGAGGACAGGCCGTTAATCCGGGCGTAGTCAACAAAATGGATGCAACTAAACCGACCCTGACTTCCATACTTGAGTTGGAAACGGTGGGCGTGCCACCTCATGACGATTACCACGTTACTGAAAATAAAATACGTGCGGAATGGGCAGCCCCCCAACCGATACGACCTAGGTATTAATCCGGGTTATTTTCTTTGTTTTTCGATTATCAACGCAATGAATACCTTAGAACAAGCCATGTCGTTAGACAAAACTCTGACGGTGATGGGAAGCGACTGTACGCTAAAAGTAGCCATAGCTTGCCCGGTGCCTAACGTACTGCGGCTACACTATTGGGTACACAACCATTCGGACCTGCCACTGTACCTGTGTAATCAGCTTTATAAGGTAATTACCCGCGACCACACTACGGGTGAACTGGTCTATGCAGTTCAGCCAAACCTTGCGAATGTGCGCTTGGAATCGGAGCATGTGGTAGTGGGTAAAACAGTAGTGGATGTACCGGAGTGGATGTTTGTGGAATCTCACCAGATACCTTGCCTCAGCCGCATACTTCCCGGCGAGGAGTGGGAGGAAACTTTCGATTTGTCGTTACCGCTAATGCCCTATACTGTGTACGACTACTCTCCGTCAACAGGAAAACCTGTGTCGCGCAAGCTTGTGTTTGAATTGGGTTACTTCCTGGCTTCACCGCATACAGAAGACTTTATTACTTCCGTTCGTACTTCATCTGGTACCGCTTATTACATCGACCCGTTTCCGGCCAGCGAACAATCACTGCTAGCGGTAGGTCCCTGGACGGAACCCGTTTTCGTGGTTAGTGAGGTATAAAGCCACTTTCTAACCGAGTGGCGAAGTTCGACTAAGCTTTTCTCAACCAAAATACGCAAGCCACACACCAGCGGGGGCGGGTGAGCACGAAAGTGCGCTACGGCCCGGTGCAGTTGGTGCTGTCGGTGCCCGAGGGCGACACGCTGTTTGGCTGGGCCAACGAGGCGCAGAAGCGCCAGCCAGCTCAGGTGTTTTTCCGCGACGGCGACGGGGGCAGCGTGCTCGAAACGCTGGAGCTGAAGGCGGCCTACTGCGTGAGCTACCACGAGCAATTTGTCAGCGGCGCTTATGCTTCTACTTGTCTCGGAAGCGCCGCCAGTAGCTCTTCCAAGCCCTGTTGCAAGGCTTCGGCGGCAGCGGTGAGTTCAGGTGCGGGGAGGCCCAGGGTTTCCACGGTGTCGAGCAGCGGGGTTAGGCTGGCGGCGCCCAGTAGGCGCAGGGAGGGGCGCAGCTTGTGCGCTACCGCTGCCACGGCTGGCCATTGGGCAGCGATAGCGGCAGCACGCAACTCGACTACGCTGGCGGGGGTGTTGGTATGGAAGGAGGTCAGCACCCGGTTCATGAACGTGGTGTTGCCGTGAGCCGTCTGGCGCAGCAAGCCGAGGTCGAATACCGGAAGCGGACCGGTGGTTGGAACGGGGAGGACTGGACGGGGACGGGCCACCGACACCGCCACCGCTGTGGGCAACGTGGCGGTGCGCGCATTGCGTCGGCGGCGCGGGGGCGGTGCCACCGGTCCGGCCGGCGCCGACAACAGCGCCGGCGTACCGGCAATGAGGCCAGCCAGTTTCAGCAGGAGCTCGGCCTCGTCGAAGGGCTTAGGCAGGGTGTCGTTCAGGCCGGCTGCCAGGTACTTTTCCGCATCGGCCGGAAAAGCGTTGGCCGTGAGGGCCAGGATGGGCGTTGCCGCCCGCCGGGCGTCGGCGTGCGCCCGGATGCGGGCCGTGGCGTCCAGGCCATTAATGCCCGGCATCTGAATATCCATCAGGATGGCGTCGTAGTGGTGCAGCTCGAACAAGTCCAGGGCCTCCAGGCCGCTGCCAGCTTCGTCCACGAGCACGCCGTGGCTTTCGAGCAGCAACAGGGCCACTTCGCGGTTCACAGGATTGTCCTCGACCAGCAGCACGCGGCGGCCGCGCACGGCGGCTTCGGGCAGCGGCTGGGCGGGGGCCGACGGAGCCAATTGCTGGGCCGAGGCCTTGGGCAGCGTGAGGGTGAAGGCAAAGGAGCTGCCCTGGCCCAACTCGCTCTGCACCGTGAGGCGGCCGCCCATGCGCGTTACCAGCGCCCGGCTAATGCTCAGCCCCAGTCCCGTGCCGCCAAATTGCCGGGTAGTGTCAGCATAGGCCTGGGCAAACTCCTGGAAGATGGTCTCGAGCTTGTTGGGCGCAATGCCAATGCCCGTATCGGTCACCCGAAACTCGACGGTAAGTGTCTCATCCAAGTCGCTCACTAGGTAACTGCCTACCGTGATGGTGCCGCCGGCGGGCGTGAACTTCACGGCATTGGCCAGCAGGTTGAGCAGAATCTGGTTGATGCGGTGCGAGTCGCCGACTACCCAGGGCAGGGAGCAGGACTCGCTCAGGCGGGTGCTCAACACCCGAATGCCTTTTTCGGCGGCCTGCAGCACCAGCGGTTCGGTGGCGTGGGCCGTCGTTTCACACAGGTTGAATACGCGCTGCTCCAGCTCCAGCTTGCCTGACGTGATTTTGGCCATGTCGAGCACATCGTTCACCACGTTCAGCAGGTGGCGCCCCGAGTACTGAATGATGTCGGTGTAATTGCGCTGCTGCTCGCTGAGCGAGGTTTTGGCCAATAGGCCGGTCATGCCCAGCACCCCGTTTAGCGGCGTACGTATTTCGTGGCTCATGTTGGCCAGGAAGTTTTCGCGGGCCACGGCGGCCGCCTCGGCTACGTGCTGCGCGGCTTTTAAGTCGGTAACGTTGGTGCTCACGCCCAGTATGCACACGGTGCCATCGGCCATGGTAATGGGGCGGCGCACGCTCTGAAACCAGTGTTCGTCGCCGTTGGGCAGCACCACCCGGTCTTCGCTGGTTACCGACGAGCCCGTGCGCAGGGCCTCTTCATCGGCTTTGGCAATGGCCTGGATGTCGTCGGGCCGCAGGGCCTCATCGAGCGAGTCGGAACCGGTGAGATTCAGCAGGCGCTCGCGCATGAGGGCCATGGTGCGGTTCTGGAAGATGATGCGGCTCAGGTGGCCCGTACGGTACTGCTCGCGCACGTAAATGAGGTTGGGCGCCAGGTCGAGCACCTGCTCGGTAAAGGTTTGCTGGGCTTTCACCTGGGCCTCGCTCTGGCGGGTGCGCGCCTCGGCCAGCCGCCGGGTCGTAATATCGAAGCCGTAGCACACTACCTGGCGCAGCACCCCACCCGGCCCAAACACGGGCTGGTAGTAGCACAGCCAGTACAGCATGGGCGTACCGTCGGGGCCGGGCCAGCGCTCCTCCCAGCTCACGAGCGCACGGGTGCTCACGGCCCGTTCGAACAGGCGGTGGCGGCGCAGGGCTACTTCCGGGGGCAGGCCGCGCACGGCGCAGTGTTCAGCAAAGGTGCGGCCGATGCGCGCGCGCCGCCTTACTGGGTCGGGCTCGGCGTAGGGGTTCACGTAGCGGTAGTGCTCATCGGGGCCCAGCACGGTCACCACCGCTGGCAGGTAGGCCATAATGGTTTCGTAGAACTCGCGCTGGTCGGCCACGGCCTGCTCGGCCTGCCGCTGGGCGGTCACGTCGGTCAGGAACAACAGTACCGAGTTGTCCTCCGCAATCGGTACGGCCGAGAGTACGTAAAACAGGCCGTTTGCCGTGATGCTCTGCTGCTCGAGTTGCTGCTGGCGCAGGGCCTGGCCCATCGCCTGCAACAGCTGCGAGCGCAACCGCGAGGGGCCGGCCGCCATCAATTCGGCCACAATAGGCGTGGCAGCGGCGTTGGCGTAGCGTAGCGTGCCGCTGGCATCGAGCCGCAGCACGGGGTTGGGGTTCAACTCGGGTACCTGGGCGCGGGCTTGCAGCTGTGCCGTTGCTTCTTCGGCCTGCACACGGCGGGCACGCTCGGCCAGGTAGAGGTCGCGCAGCGCCGCCGGGTCGGAAGGAAGGTGGTCAGGTTGCATCAAAGCGGGTGGGATACGAGAAGGGGGATAGCCAGGGAAAGGATAAAGAACGTTATAAAAGCCCGTCATGCAGAGCGCAGCGAAGCATCTTTACCGCAATTGTAAAATCAATTACTTCGGCGGTAAAGATGCTTCGCTGCGCTCTGCATGACGGCCAATTGCACTCAAAAAGTCCTACAGCTCCTTGCGCAGCCGGGCTACCGGAATGTTGAGCTGCTCGCGGTACTTGGCCACGGTGCGGCGGGCAATGTTGTAGCCGCGGGCATTGAGCATCTTCTCCAGTTTGTCGTCACTTAGGGGGCGCTCTTTGCTTTCCTTGCCGATGAGCTCCTTCAGAATGCTCTTCACCTCGCGGCTGCTGGCATCTTCGCCCGAGTCGGTGGCGATGCCTTCCGAGAAAAAGTATTTGAGGGGATAGATGCCGAATTCCGTCTGGATGGATTTGGAGTTGGCCACCCGGCTCACTGTCGAAATGTCCATGCTGATGCGCAGGGCAATGTCCTTCAGAATCATGGGCTTCAGCTTGCCCTCGTCGCCTTCGGCAAAGAAGTCGCGCTGCAGCTCCACAATGGCATTCATGGTGCGCAGCAGCGTGTTCTGGCGCTGCCGAATGGCGTCGATAAACCACTTGGCCGAGTCCAGCTTTTGCTTCACGAAGGTCACGGCCTCCTTCATTTTCTGGTCCTTCTTGGCCGCCTTGTCGTAGGTCCGGAACATCTCGGTGTAGGCCGGGCTCACGCGCAGCTCGGGGGCATTGCGGGCGTTCAGGGTGAGGTTGAATACGCCATTGTCATTCGTCAGAATGAAGTCGGGCATCAGGTACTGCGTTTTGCCCAGGCCGCTGGGGCCGCTGCCGCCGGGCTTGGGGTTTAGCTTGAGAATCACGCCAATGGCCTCTTTCAGCTCGTCGTCCTCCAAATCCAGCTTCTGCTGAATGCGCGGGTAGTGCTTCTTGCTGAACTCGTCGAAGGTTTCGGTGAGGATGCGCTCGGCGTTCACCGTGTTCTCGTCCTGGGGCCGGCGCTCCAGTTGCAGCAGCAGGCACTCGGGCAGGTCGCGGGCGGCAATGCCGGGCGGGTCGAACTGCTGCACCACGCGCAACACGGCCTCAATTTCGGCCACGGTTACCTCCAGGTTCTGCGAAAAAGCGAGGTCGTTGGCAATGGCCGAGAGGTCGCGCCGGATGTAGCCGTCGCCGTCAATCGAGCCGATGAGCTGCTGACCGATGGCCTCCTGGCGCTCGTCGAGGCTGGCGAAATGCAGCTGGTCGAGCAGCGAATCGAGCAGCGAACCGCTGGTGTCGGCCAGCGGGGTGTCGCGCTCTTCTTCCTCGCCGGGGCCGTCGCCCTGCATCTTGTAGCCCGCAATTTCGTCGTCGTTGAGGTAGTCGCTCAGGTCGAGGTCGGTGTTGTCTGCGGCGGTTTCGCTGTCGGCCGGGCCTTCGTCCTTGGGCTGGATTTCGGGCTCCGGCATCTCGTCGGCCGTTTCCGCGTCGTTGCCGCTGCTGCGGTCTTCAAAGTCCTCATCCAGCGTGTTTTCGTCGTTGTCGAGGCTGGCATCCGGGTCATCGTCGTCCGAGTCGTCCTCGTCGCGCTCCAGCTCCTCGGTGTCGTCCGGCTCGTCCTCTTCTAGCGCCGGGTTCACCTCCATTTCCTCCTTGATGCGCGTCTCCAGCTCCGCCGTCGGGATTTGCAGCAGCTTGATAAACTGAATCTGCTGCGGACTAAGCTTTTGGGAGAGGAGCTGTTTGAGGTCGAGGCGTTGCATAATGACGAAAGTACGGAAAGGAGGAGGCGGAGGTCAATTTTACTGCGCTTGAGCCTGAAAAGTTGACGCAAGGCGCAGCCTTTGCTGCGTCGGTGCCGGCGTTGTTCGCTTGCATGGCTGGGCATGGCGCAGCAAAGGCTGCGCCCTACCTTTGCTCATTCATCCGCTTCCCCGCAAGTTATGTCCCTCAAACGGTCCACCGTCAAAGAACTCCTGGCCAGCCAGGACCTCGACCGCGAAGTCCTGGTTAAAGGCTGGGTTCGCTCCCGCCGCGGCAACAAGTACGTGCAGTTCATCATCGTGAACGACGGCTCCACCATCCACACCATTCAGGCCGTGGCCGCCGCCGAGAATTTCCCCGAGGAAAGCCTCAAAGACGTGGGCAATGGCGCGGCTGTGGCCATTCGGGGCATGCTGGTAGCGTCGCAGGGCAAAGGCCAGGCGGTCGAGATTCAGGCTACTGAAATTACGGTGCTGGGCGCGGCCGATGCCGAAGCTTACCCGCTGCAAAAGAAAGCCACTTCGCTCGAGCACCTGCGCGACATCGCCCACCTGCGCCCCCGCACCAACACGTTTGGCGCGGTGCTGCGCATCCGGCACGCGCTGGCCTTCGCCGTGCACCAGTATTTCAACGACCACGGTTTTTTCTACGTCCACACGCCCATCATCACCGGCTCCGATGCCGAGGGCGCGGGCCAGATGTTCCGCGTCACCACGCTATCGGCCGACAAGCCACCGCTGGCCGAGGACGGTTCGGTCGACTACACCCAGGACTTCTTCGGTAAGCAAACCAACCTCACCGTGTCGGGCCAACTCGAGGGTGAATTGGCGGCCATGGCGCTGGGCAGTATTTACACGTTCGGTCCCACCTTCCGGGCCGAGAACTCCAACACGGCCCGCCACCTGGCCGAGTTCTGGATGATTGAGCCCGAAGTGGCCTTTAACGAGCTCGAAGAAAACATGGACCTCGCGGAGGACTTTCTCCAGAGCCTGGTGCGCTATGCCCTGCAGCACTGCGCCGACGACCTGGCTTTCCTCAATGAGCAGTATGATAAGGAACTGCTCGGCCGCCTCAACTTTGTGGTCGAGAACGCCTTCCAGCGCCTCACCTACACCGAGGCCGTCGATATCCTGAAATCGGCGAAGCAGAAGTTTGAATTCCCCGTGGATTGGGGCACCGACCTGCAGTCGGAGCACGAGCGGTACCTGGTCGAGAAGCATTTCAAGAAGCCCGTTATCCTCACCAACTACCCGAAGGAAATCAAAGCCTTCTACATGAAGCTGGACGATGACGGCCGCACCGTGCGCGCTATGGACGTGCTATTTCCCGGCATCGGCGAAATCATCGGCGGCTCGCAGCGCGAGGAGGACTACACCAAGCTCACCACCCGCATGGCCGAAATGCACGTGCCCACCGAAGACCTCGACTGGTACCTCGACAC
Source organism: Hymenobacter glaciei (assembly GCF_039539585.1). Taxonomy (NCBI): domain Bacteria; kingdom Pseudomonadati; phylum Bacteroidota; class Cytophagia; order Cytophagales; family Hymenobacteraceae; genus Hymenobacter; species Hymenobacter glaciei. The sequence continues at coordinate 157,509 of NZ_BAABDK010000032.1, forward strand.
CCGCCGCTTCGGCAGCGCGCCACACGCGGGCTTCGGCCTGGGCTTCGAGCGCCTCGTGCTCTTCGTGACCGGCATGAGCAACATCCGCGACGTGATTCCCTTCCCGCGCTACCCCAAAAACGCAGCGTTTTAAATGAAGAAAACAGCGTTTTAAATAAAAAAGGCGGCCATCGGGCCGCCTTTTTTGTGAGTTCAGAGGTCTAGTGAGCCACTAGTTTTTGTCTTTGTTCTTGCCCTTGTTTTTGTACTTGCCACCGTCTCGGTCGCCTTCATCGCGTTTGTAGCCGCCGTTGCCGCCGTCTTGCATCTTTTTAGCCTGGCCAGGAGGCATACCGTGTGGGTGCCCTTTCTTCGGGTACTTGTTGCTGTATTCATTATAACGCACCCAAGGTTGTGTACCGTTGTAGTCAAGGATAACAGGGTGGAAGTTCGCTGAGTCGTAGCCAGGCAAGGTCTCCGTGCGTATCCACTGGCCGTTGCGCTGCACTATGTACTGCCGGGTAGCAAGTTCGTAGTAGCCCGCAATCTCAGGTACGTAATAATATTGCACACCCAACGGCGTAGGAGGGCCCCAGTTGGGTTGGGTGGGGTTGACCACCGCCGTTTGGGCTTGGGCAGTGGGCGCGATGGCAAGGGACAGCAAGCCGAGTACGGCCACGCAAAGCGTTTTCTGAAGCGTGTTCATGGGACAAATTTAGTTGAGAAGATGAACTGTGAGCTGGCCTTGGCAAGGACAGTGCCAAGCCAGGACGGTGGGTGTACACTACTGTGAGTGGCCAAGTTCAGAGCCGGAAAACTGCTGCCGAGGTGCGCGCTATGGACGCGCTATTTCCCGGCATCGGCGAAATCATCGGCAGCTCGCAGCGCGAGGAGGACTACACCAAGCTCACCACCCGCATGGCCGAGATGCACGTGCCCACCGAAGACCTCGACTGGTACCTCGATACCCGCCGTTTCGGCAGCGCGCCGCACGCGGGCTTCGGCCTGGGCTTCGAGCGCCTCGTGCTGTTCGTGACCGGCATGAGCAACATCCGCGACGTAATTCCCTTCCCGCGCTACCCCAAAAACGCAGCGTTTTAAGTCTCCAGCGCAGGACCGGGTTTTAATGTGCTTCCTTTAGCTCGCTGGCCTGGGTTGACAAAGCGCAGCAAAAAAGGCAGCCCCGCGAAGGGCTGCCTTTTTTGGTTGGAATGAGACGTTAGTCGCGGCCTTTACCTTTGTTTTTGCCGTTTCCACGACCTTTACCGCGGTCATCATCGTCACGGTCGTCGTCGCGGCGGCCATCGGGCTGGCGTACGCCGGGGAGGGGAATATAAATTCCGCCGTCGTGGTTCCGGTCGCGGTTATCGGCGTCGCGGTTGCGGTATTGCTTTTTGGCTTGCCCGGGCGGCAGGCCCCCGTTGCTGGGGTTGCTGCGGTAGCCTTGCTTTTTGGCCTGGCCGGGGGGCAACGCGCCGTTGCTGGGATTGCCGCCGCGGGGGTAGCGGGTACGGTACTCGTCGTAGCGCGACCAAGGCTGCGCGCCCACGTAGTCGACCACTACCGGGTGGAAATTGGTGGGATTATAACCCGCTAGGGTAGCAGTGCGAATCCAGTTGCCATCGCGGCGCACTACGTACTGGCGGGCCGCCACATCGTAGAACCCGTTGGTCTCGGGGATGTAGTAGTACTGCGCACCAGCGGGCACGGCCGGCCCCCAGCTGGGTGGGGCCATGCTGATGTTAATCTGGGCGTGGGCGGCCGGGGCCGCCACAAGGGCTGCACTACCCAGCAGGGCCGCGCAAAGCAGGGTGGGAAGACGTTTCATCAGCAGGAATTCAAGAGGTGAATAAAAAAGCCCGGTCGGACGCGTGTCCGGCCGGGCACAGGCTTTATACTAAGTTTCTGGGCGGCAAGTTGAGTACTGCCGAGCTAGTCACGGCCATGGCGGCCGCTCCCTTGGCTGTGGCCGCTGGTGCCTTGCCCGTTATTACTAGGGCTATTGCCGGTACTGCCATGGGCATGGCCGCCACCGTAGCTACCATTGCCGCCCGACTGCGGCTGTTGTGGCTGGCTACCGTACCCACCACGAGGGTTGGCACCGTAGCTACCGCCGCCACTGGGGTATTGGCCCTGGCCGCCACGTGGGCTGTTACCGTACCCGCCGTTGCCGTACCCGCTACCGTTGTTGTATCGGCCGCCACCGTAGTGGCCCCGGCCGCCGCCATAGTAGCCGCCGCTGGGGTAGTTGCTGCGGCCATAGCCATTGCTGTAGTAGCCGTTGCCATAGCCGCGGCTGTAGTTGCAGTAAGGCTGGTAGGCGTAGCGCTGGTGATAGTAGTCGCGCTGGCACCAGGGCTCACGGCCCCGGTACTGGATAACCACCGGGTGGAATTGGTAGGGGTCGTAGCCATACAACTCCGGCAGGGGCACCCAGTAGCCGTCATCGAACACGATGTATTGCTGCGAGTACAGGTCGTAGTAGCCATCAATCTCGGGGATGTAGTAGTACTGCGTGCCGTAGGAAACCTGCGGCCCCCAAGCCGGTGCGCCAATGTTGATGTTTACCCCCACTTGCGCCTGAGCGGTAGGAGCGGCAAACAAGGCAAGCGCGCCCACCAAAGCGGCGCCGATAAGTGTAGCGAGGGATTTCATGACGATTGAGGTAAGGAATGAGGCGCGGCACCAAGGCTACCGCCGCAGCTATAGGTGCAAGGCAAGTGCCAAGATGACGGGTGAATGGGAGTGAACGATGAATATTATTACCAGACCTATCACAGGAAGGGTACAGAAACGAATCTGTGCTGAAGGTGTGATGGTTATGCGGAGCTGGGGTTGGTGTTGTACGAGGCTTTAACTACTTAAAATGGAAGTCCGCTTGCTTGCAGCTTGCTCATCGGGGCCAACTGCGGGCACAAACCACCCGGCTGCCGTGTTATGCACCAACGCCCGGCCCAATGGGTTGGCTAACGCGGCTGGCAATTTGCTCGTTTTCGTAGTCTTCGGGCTCCCTTCTTCCGTACCTTTACGCACTTATTCGCTGCGTTCCTGAATGGCCAAAAAATCCACCGCAACTCCGGTTACCGAAGCCCCAATGGCGCAAGCCAAAGCTCCGAAAACCGTCAAGAAGACTTCTGCTAAAAACGGTGCTTCGGCCGCTGCCGAAACGGCTGCCGCCGTGCGCGACCTCGCCGAAATGCCGGCTGCCGGGCCCACGACCGGGCACGTGCACGGCCAACTCAACGGCCATAGCCCCGCATCCAAGCATCTGGAGGCGCAGTACATCGAGGTGTACGGCGCACGCGAGCACAACCTGAAAAACGTGTCGGTGAAAATTCCGCGCAACCGGTTGGTGGTGTTCACGGGCATTTCGGGCTCGGGCAAGTCGAGCCTGGCCTTCGATACCATCTACGCCGAGGGGCAGCGGCGCTACATGGAGACGTTTTCGGCCTATGCTCGCAGTTTCATGGGCGGGCTGGAGCGGCCCGACGTGGACAAGATTGAGGGCCTGTCGCCGGTTATCAGCATCGAGCAGAAAACCACCTCGCGCAACCCGCGCTCCACGGTGGGCACCATCACCGAAATCTACGATTTCCTGCGCTTGCTCTACGCGCGTACAGCCGAAGCTTTCAGCTACGCCACGGGCAAGAAGATGATTCGGCAGAGCGACGACCAGATTATCAACTACATCATTAAGCACTTCGATGGCAAGAAGCTGGTGGTGCTGGCGCCGGTGGTAAAAGGCCGCAAAGGCCATTACCGCGAGGATTTTCAGAAGATTGCCAAGCTGGGCTTCACCAAGGTGCGCGTCGATGGCGAAATCCTCGACATCACGCCCAAGATGCAGGTGGACCGCTACAAAATCCACGATATCGAAATCGTGATTGACCGGCTGCTGGTGAAGGAGGAAGACCGGTTTCGCCTCTCGGGCTCGGTGCAGAACGCGCTAACGCACGGCAAAGGCACTATGCTGGTGCTCGACCCTGATGCCAAAAAAGGCCAGCCGCAGTTCTTCTCGCGCTTTTTGATGGACCCCGCCACCGGCATCGCCTACGATGACCCGGCACCGAACACCTTCTCGTTTAACTCGCCCTACGGCGCCTGCCCCACCTGCAACGGCTTGGGCGACGTGCAGGAAATCACGGAAGAAGCCGTGTTGCCCGACCGCAAGCTGAGCATTAGCCGGGGTGGCATCGCGCCACTGGGCGAGTACCGTGACATCTGGATTTTCCAGCAACTGTCGCTCATCCTCAAGAAGAACAAGGCCACCCTGAATACGCCCCTCGACAAGCTGCCTGAGGAGCTGCTGAAGCGCCTGCTCCACGGCATTTCGGAAGACGAAGCCGATAGCGGCAAAGGCATGTACAACGAGGTGTTCGAGGGCATTATCCCCTTCCTGCGGCGGCAGATGGATTCCGAGTCGGACAACATTCGGGAGTGGATTGCGCAGTACGCGCAGGCCCAGCCCTGCCCCGAGTGCCAGGGCTACCGCCTTAAGAAGGAAAGCCTGCACTTCAAGATGGACGGCAAGCACATCGGCGAGCTGTCGGTGATGGACTTGAACGACTTGGCAGCCTGGTTTGAGGACCTGGAAAGCCGCCTAACCGACCGTCAGAACGTAATTGCCCGCGAGTTGCTGAAGGAAATCCGCAAGCGCATCGGCTTCCTGCTCGAAGTAGGGTTGGACTACCTCAACCTGCACCGCCCGGTGCGCACGCTCAGCGGCGGCGAAAGCCAGCGCATCCGCCTCGCCACCCAGATTGGCACCCAGCTCGTGGGTGTGCTCTACATCATGGACGAGCCCAGCATTGGCCTTCACCAGCGCGACAACGAGCGGCTCATCAAGGCCCTGCAGCACCTGCGCGACATCGGCAACTCGGTGATTGTGGTGGAGCACGACAAGGACATGATACTGCACGCCGACCACGTGCTCGACATTGGCCCCGGCGCGGGCATCCACGGCGGCCACATTGTGGCCTCGGGCACGCCGCAGGAGATTTTCAATTCCGGCTCGCTCACCTCGCAATACCTCAGCGGGCAGAAGCACATCGAGATGCAGCGCAAGAAGCGCAAGGGCGAAGGCACCGAGCTGGTGCTGAAGGGCGCGAAGGGCAACAACCTCAAAAACGTGACCCTGAAGGTGCCGCTAGGCAAGCTCGTGGCCGTAACGGGTGTGTCGGGCTCGGGCAAGAGCACGCTCATCCACGACACGCTGTACCCGATTCTGAACCAGTATTTCTTCAACGCCAAGCGCGAGCCCTTGGCTTATGGCAGCATTGAGGGGCTGGATTTGGTAGACAAGGTGATTGAGGTGGACCAGTCGCCGATTGGGCGCACGCCGCGCTCGAACCCGGCTACGTACACCGGCGTGTTCACCGAAATCCGGCAGCTATTTGGGGAGATGGCGGAAGCCAAAATCCGCGGCTATGGCCCTGGGCGCTTCTCCTTCAACGTGAAGGGCGGGCGTTGTGAAACCTGCGAGGGTGCCGGCATCCGCACCATCGAGATGAATTTCCTGCCCGACGTGCACGTGCCCTGCGAAACCTGCAAAGGCCGCCGCTACAACCGCGAAACGCTGGAAGTACGCTTCAAAGGCAAGTCCATCACCGACATTCTCGACATGACGGTGGAGAAGGCTGTGGAGTTCTTTGAGTATCAGCCCCGCATCCTGCGCAAAATCAAGACCCTGAACGAGGTCGGCCTTGGCTACCTCACGCTGGGCCAGCAGGCTACCACACTTTCGGGCGGCGAGGCCCAGCGCGTGAAGCTGGCCACCGAACTCAGCAAAAAGGACACCGGCAAGACCTTCTACATCCTCGACGAGCCCACCACCGGCCTGCACTTCGAGGATATCAACCACCTCGCCGACGTACTCCAGAAGCTGGCCGACAAAGGCAACACCGTTCTTATCATCGAGCACAACCTCGACCTGATTAAAGTGGCCGACTACGTCATCGACATTGGTCCCGAGGGCGGCGCGGGCGGCGGTTTCATTGTGGCCCAGGGCACGCCCGAGCAGGTGGCCAAATCGGGCAAGGGCCACACGGCCCGATTCCTGGCCGAGGAACTGCGGACGAGCAAGTATGCGGCTGGGTAATTACACAACAGGTAATAAAATGCAAAAGGCCGCTTCAGTCTCCTGAAGCGGCCTTTTGCGTTGCTCAACCGAAGATTACATCTTCATGTCGTTGCCTTTCTGGGCCATGCCCAGGTGCATTTGCACCACGGGTAGTGTTTTGCCGATGAAAGCTTTCAGGTCGGCATCCTGAGTCATCTTTTCGTGGGCCATCATGGTGTTGGCCGTTTTCTGGTGGTCGGCCTGCATCTGGGCCAGGTACTTGGCTTCGAAATCCTTGCCCGAGAGCTTTTCCATGGCAGGAGCCATGGCTTTGTGCTCGGCGTCCATGTCAGTGGGCAGCTTTACGCCTTTCTTGTCGGCAATTTTCTTCAAATCAGCCGTCGATTTGCTGTGGTCGGCAATCATCTTGTTAGCCATTTCCTTGGCCATGCCAGTCACGCCTTTGGCCAGCGCCATCTTGCTTTGCTGAATCTCGTTCTGGTCGCTGTGGGCGGCCGTCATCATGAATTCGTTGTCGTCTTTGTGGGGGCCGGTGGGGCCGTTGGCGTCGCCCATGGCAGTGCCGCTGCCAGACATGGCATCAGAAGTGGAGGCAGTATCGGCCCCAGCAGCGGGAGTATTCGCCATGTTGCTGTCGGTCGCAGCGCCGTTTTCTGCGGTTTTGCTGCCGTCGCCGCAGGAGGTGAGGGCGAGCAAGCCTGAAGCCAGGAGGGGAAGGAGGGTGCGTTTCATAAGGTTGGAATGGGAGTGATGGAAAGAGGCGCGCAAGGCGTGTTTTTAGTGGTAGTACGCAATGGTTTAGGGAATATGTTACATTCCGACAGGGGTAATATGTATAAGCTGAGCGGTAGTGCACCAAATGAAAAGCCTTTTCCGCGCGGGGTGCGGGTTTAAGCAAGCAGCTTAACAATTAGTGCAGTAGAGTGGTTAGCACACACCGCTGGACCCCTATCAGAATGCGCAAGAGCCCGATAGCGCAGGGCGGTGCTGCTCACTTAGGGCCTCGTGAAATAATAACAATATTTCGACAAGTAAGCTTGTCAATAAACATACATTATTTATACATTTGTCGGATAGTGAAAACCCAGATAACCAGTGGTTTGTGTAAATATTAAAGAACTAGTTGTGCTTTCTGCTTAATGTCATTTTTTCAACCAATTGCCTGTATGAAAAGAATTTTTACTCCCCTTTTTGCTGGTTGCCGCATGCCACACGGCACGTATTGGCTGGTGGTATTGCTGGCAATGGTAGCCACTACCACCTGGGCCCAGACTCCTACCACGGGCCTCATTTTTAAGGCGGCAACCGTTGGTACACCCGGGGCGGCCGTGCTCGACCCCAACAACGACGGCTATGTGTCGGCTACCTCGGCCGGCTTTTCGGGCACCAACGACCTTGGTACTGCCAGCGAGCTGCCCTACCGCTACCTGCCTCAGCGCATCACCAACGAGCCGATGTCGGACCTACGGGTGGGGCCGAGCACCAAGTTTACCGATTTCGCCGATGTGCCCGGCGGCGGCGGCACGGTGGGCTTCTACGTCGATGCCAACAGCAACTACATGTTTCGCTTCCGGCTGGGCGGAGCCGCGCCCAACTCGAAGGGCTACAGCATTGCCATCGACACCGACAACAAGTTTGGATTTACGGGGCCCAATGCCGACCCTAATGCCGTGGCGGGCAACCCCGGTTTTGAGATGGAAATTCTGCTGGCCTCGAACTTTGGCGTGCGCCTCTACAACATCGACGGCACCACCAACCCCACCGATAAGGGCCTTGACAACCTGGCCGGGCCCGACGGCAGCATGATTGAGCTACCCTACGCCAGCTACGCGCAGAAAGCCATCGCCGCCACCACCAACGACGGCACCCTCGACGTGTTCTACGATTTCTACATGCCGCTGTCCGTCATTCAGGCGCAGTTCGGCAGCCGCACGTTCTTCAACAGCACCGGCGGCACGGCCGTGCCGTTTTCGCTGAGCACTTCGCTACGCATGGTGGCCAACACCATCATCGCCCCGCATAGTGTGACGCACACCCAGAACATCTCCGACATTGGGGGCATCAACGATACCGCTACCCCCAACACCGACAACGGCTTTCTCGAACTTATTGGCGGGTTCACGCCCACTTCCGGGGGCTCGCTGCCGCCCGGAGGCAGCATTTCGGCCCGCACCGCGCCGCCGGTAGTGAGCTCACCCATTCAGCAGGGAGCCACCTCGGTATCGGGCACCTCAACCGAGGCCGTGGGTACCGTGATTACCGTGTACGTGAACGGCACAGCGCTCGGCACGACCACCACGGTGCAAGCCGGAGGCACCTGGACGCTGACGGGCATTGGCCCGCTGGCAGCCACCAATCTGGTGAAAGCGACGGCTACGGCCCCGGGCAAGTCGGTTTCGACCTTCTCCAACGAAGTGCAGGTAGGCGGCGCTCCGGCGTGTGCCACGGCAACGCCCGGCATTACTTGCTCCGGCGACCGGGGCATTTACGGAACTGCAATCCCTGGGGCTACGGTATACCTGCGCTACCCCGATGGTAGCCTAGTGGGCCTTGCCGACCGCACCAAAAACCTGAACGCCAACCCTGTTATTGCAGATGCTGCAGGCGTCTATTTCTTTACCTCTGGGGGCGGCAACTCAACTTGCACCAACGGACAGCCCGACGCGCTGCAAGGTACTTACTTGGTATCGCAGCAAGCTCCCAGCACCACCTGCGAATCGAAGCCGGCCATTGTGTGTATCAACGCAGTAGCTACGGCCACTCCGGTCGTGACAACGCCCAAGCCCATTACCCCCACCACCACCAGCATTGCCGGCACGGCCGTGACCGGAGCCATTGTAACGCTTTCCATCGATGGCAACCGCTTTAGCAACATAACAGCAACAACTGGCACCTTCAACTTTACGGGGGCAACTTTGCCCACACTCACCACCGGCCGCGTGCTTACCATCTCGGCTACCGCCAACTCTACCACCTGCGTTTCGGCCAATGTTACCTTAAACGTGGTAACGGCCCGCACCGTAGTGCCGCCCGTTGTGGCCGGCCCACTCTACACCGGCGGCACCACCGTGAAGGGTACGTCGGTGGAAGCTCCCGGCTCCACCATTACGCTCACGACCTACAGCAGCCTCGACGGCACTGGCACCGCTACCGCCACCTACACCACCACGGTGCAGGCCGACGGCACCTGGTCGCTCACCACGACTGCTTTGGTTGCCAACAGCAGCGTGAAAGCGACGGTAACGCCTACCGACTACGGTAGCAGCGGCTTCTCGAACGTCGTGCCCGTGCTCACCCGCACCGCCATAGTGCCTACCATCACGGGCACCTACGTGCAGGGTGGCACCTCGGTCACGGGTACGGTGCCGGCTGGTACAGCGGTGGGGACTGTCATCACTATTTACGAAGACGGCTACCCGCTCCTCGATGCCAACGGCAACCCCGTGACCACCACCGTGCAGGCCGGCAACGTTTGGACGTTGAGCAACCTGAGCAGCGGCAGCGGTGTCGCGCCCAACACCGCGTATCCCGACCTGTACGCCGGCGGTGTGCTAACGGCCACGGCCACGCTGGCAGGGCAGGCCGAAGGGGGCCTATCGAACGCCGTGCCGGTAGGGTGCGCCACCCTGGCCGCTAAATCCATTGCGCCCACTGCCATTTGCCAGAACAACGCCACGTCATTCACGGTGACCAATGCCGAGGCGGGCATCATTTACACCTTGCAAAACACCAGCAACACCACCAACGTGGGCGCGTCGAAAGTAGGAACCGGGACCGACCTTGTGCTCACAACTCCCGTCTACAGCACTGCCGGCACCTACCCGTTGCAATTGAACACGTTCAGCGTCGGGGCCGTGAACTGCCAGCAGACTTCGGGTTCGGTGAGCCTAACAGTGAACCCATTGCCGCTCACGCGCACCGTTACGCCGCAGGCCAGCACGGTTTCGACCAACACGGCAGCTGTGCAAGGCACCAATGTGGTGGTGCAGAGTTCGGAATCTGGCGTGTCGTATCAGCTCACCAATGCCAGCACCAACGCCAACGTCGGTTCGCCTCAGCCCGGCAACGGCGGCAACCTGAACCTGCCCACCGGCCGCCTGAATACTACGGCCACCAGCACTACATACGCCGTGAAGGGTACCAACTCGACAACCGGCTGTACCCAGCAAGTGGGCACGGCAACCGTTAACTACACGGGACCACTGCCCGTCGAGCTTTCGGCTTTTGACGCCAGCGTCAGCTACGGCGATGCGGTATTGACCTGGACAACTGCTTCAGAAAAAAACAGCGCCTATTTCGCAATTGAGCGTTCCATCGATGGCGAAAGATTTGCGCCCGTTGGCGAGGTTAGCGGCCAGGGTACGAGCACGCAACAACACGTTTACTCGTTCCGCGATGCCGGCGCTGCTCGCTTGGGCCGCCAGCTCTACTACCGTTTGCGCCAAGTCGACCAAGATGGCAGTACCGCTTACTCGCCTGTACGAACGGTTCGGTTTGCCGGTAGCGAAGCGTCTGCCACCATTCTGCTCTACCCCAACCCAACAGCCACCGACGTCACGTGTAGCCTGGCGTTGCTGCCCATCGGCACGTATGCCGTGCAGGTGCTTAGCCTCACAGGCCAAGTGCTGAGCACAACCCAGCTGCGGGCCGACCAGCCGCAGGCATTGAACCTAACCGACCTGCCGGCCGGCCTCTACCTGGTGCACGTGCAAAGTGCTGGCCTGAGTCTGACGCAACGCGTGGTGAAACTGCGCTAACACCAACTACCGGCCGCGGCCGATGCAAAAATCCCCGCTTTCCCTATTGGCTGTAATGGCCTGGGAAGCGGGGATTTTTTGTGTGCACCAGCGCCGGCTACTTCGCCGTGTCCACGGTCGGTTCCATCTTGGTGAATATGTCGAGGTGCTTTTTCAACACCAGAACGGTTTTGGCAGCAAAGGCTTTGATGTAGAGTGCTGAAGCTTTGGCAGAGGCGCCGGGATGCCTCCCTTGTGGTCCTCGAGTATTTCCTGGGGCTATTTCTGGTCCATTACCAGTTCCAGAAATCAAAGCATTAAGACGAAGCCACCAGGCGAAATAGCACCGGGCTCCTTTGGCTACGGGAGCTTATCCGCCGCATCGGCCGCTTCTTTGGCGGCATCAAGCTGCTCTTCTACCGGGCCGTGGTACTTGGCTGCGAAGCCGCGAATGTCGCCGTCGTAGGCGTCACCGCTCATGTCATCAAAGGCGTCCTCGTCCTGCTTTTGAGTCTTGACCAGCAGCGCCATCAGGCGCTTGTCGAGTTGCGCACCGGTTTGGGTGCTGGCTTCGTGGTAGGCTTCCTGTTCGTCGCCGCCCAGGGCAGCAGGCACGGTCAGGCCTTTGGCGGCGGCCAGAGACCGTAGCGTAGCCAACAGTTCGAGGCGTTGTGGAACCAGCTGGGCACCGTAGCTGCGCACATCGGGCGCGGTGGCACGGGCCTGAGCCAGCTTGCCCAGTTCTACTTCGAGCAGGGCATTGCTGGTGCTTTTTACCAGAAATTCGGCGTCCGCTTCCTGCTTTTTGGTAATGTCGGCCGTGTCGATTTTCTTCTCGTTCTGGGCCGTAGCGGCGTCCACGGCATCTGTGTTGGAACCATTGCCCGAGCAGCTACCGAGCAGGGGCAGCGCCACTACCAAACGCCAGAACAGGTGGCGGGGGAGGGGCGTGGAATTCAGAGAAATAGGCATGAGCGAACTGTAACCGCCCGACTCCTTTGGCCGGGCGTGCACGCTATACGGGCGGCAGAAACCGGGGTTTGGCCGAGACCGGGGCAAATTTTTTTATGCTGATTAAACCAGGGGCTACCTTCCGCTTCCAACCGGCCACAAACGCAGTACTTCATTTCATTTCTCACTTCATTCCCACTTATTTTTCACATCCCGTTATGCGTACCGCCACTCTCCGTTCCTTTGCTTTAGCATGCTTCGCCAGCGCCGCGCTGCTCACCACCGGCTGCAACCGCAACAACGACGCCACGCCCACCGACGACATCACCACGGCTGAAGACCGCACCGACGACAACTCCGAAACGGCCATGAGCTCGGAAGCTGCCCAGATGGCTGGCCCCGCTGACCCCAACACCCCCGGCTCACCCAACCTCATCACCGACGCCGAATTCCGTGCCCGTTTTGGCGGTTGCGCCACCCGTAGCTACGACGCCAGCACCAAAACCCTCACCATCGATTTCGGCACCACTAACTGCCTGTGCGCCGATGGCCGCTACCGCCGCGGTAAAATCGTTGTGCGTTTCACCACCGATGTGCTGACGCGCCGTGCCGGCTCCGTGGTTACCCGCGTCGATTACTTTGTGAACGACAACCAGCACACCGCGACCCGCACCTTCACCGACATCGGCAACGGCTCGTTCACCGTCGACGTTACCAACGCCAGCATCATCCGCGCCAACAACGGCGGTACCCATTCCTGGACGGCCAACTGGACCTTTAACCGCACCGCCGGCTTCGGCACCCCCCAGGTTGCCGATGACGTGTACAGCGTAACCGGTTCGGCTACCGGCACCAATCGTAAGAGTGTGGGCTACACCTCCACCATCCAGAGCCCGCTCATCAAGCGCGCCGACTGCCCCAAATACTTCGTGCAGGGCACGATGGCTATCACCAACACCAACAGCAAGGCCATGACGTTGGACTACGGTAACGGCACCTGCGACAACGTGGCCACTGCTACCGTGAATGGCCGCACGCGCACGATTTCACTGCGATAACCGCTTCGGCTTAGAAAACAAAAAGAGCCGCCCCGGCAGGGGCGGCTCTTTTTGTTTATGCCAGTATGAACGGCTGCCGGGTGGGGGTCGACAACAAAACAGAAAAGCTTATTCGCCCTTGAAAGCCGGCTTGCGCTTTTCGCTAAAGGCCTTCACGCCTTCAAAATAATCGGCCGACTCGCCGGCAATCTGCTGGCAGTGGGCTTCGTAGTCGAGCATTTCGTCGAGCGTGGCGGCACCGGCCTTGTTCAGCATTTGCTTGATGAGGCCGATGGACTTGGTGGGCGCGGCGGCGTAGCGGCCGGCCAGGGCATAAGTAGCCTCGTCGAGCTGCTCGGGCGCTACTACCTGGTTCACCAGGCCCAGACGCAACGCTTCCTCGGCGGGCACCTTCGAGCCCAGGCTGCACAGCTCGAATGCCTTGAGCGTACCCACCAGCCGCGGCAGAAACCACGACGAGCCCGAATCGGGCACCAAGCCGATGTTGATGAACACCTCAATCAATGAAGCCTCGGTGCTGGCCACCAGCGCGTCGCAGGCCAGCGCCAGCGAGCAGCCCGCACCCGCTGCCACGCCATTAATGCGCCCGATGATGGGTTTTGGGAGCGCCCGCATGGCCCGAATGATGGGGTTGTAGCGCTTGTGCAGCGAGTCGTAAAAGGAGCGTTTCTCGGCGCCCTGCGCCGCCTTCAAATCCTGGCCCGAGCAGAACGCGCGGCCTGCTCCCGTGAGCACCACTGCCCGCACGCTGGCATCGCGCGCTACCTGCTTCAAAGCGTCCTGCAGCTCGTAGCTCAGCGGGTCGTTGAAGGCGTTGAACACCTCCGGGCGGTTCAGGGTAATGGTGGCCACGCCGTCGGGGCGTACATCGTAAAGCAGGCAGGTATATTCCATCTGGTGAATTGGCGGGTTAGTAAATTATTGGGCGGGTGAGGGCAGTGTATGCAGGTGCAAATAACGCAGGCGAATGTAGCCCGGGCATAATTTCCCCAAGGCACTAACCCGCCGACCCGCTACTCAGCAGGGCTTCGGCCACCAGTAGGTCTTCCGGCGTTGTGATTTTTAAATTGCGGTAGTCGCCCTCCACCAGCTGCACGCGGCACAGGTCGTCCACTACCGTGGCGTCGTCGGTGAAATTGGCCAGTTCGGGCATGGCGTAGGCGCGGCGCAGCAGGTCTATTTCAAAGGTTTGGGGCGTTTGCATCAGGCGCAGGCGGCTGCGGTTCTGGGCCGCCGAGCCGTGTGGCGATACCAGCCGCACCGAATCCTTCGGCAGCACTGCCGCCGCCGCCGCGGCATGGGTAGCGGCGGCGGCGTAAGTGCGCTCCACTACCGCACGGCTTACGAGCGGGCGCACGCCGTCGTGCACCGCCACCAGCCCTTCGGGGTATGCAACCAGCGCCGCCAGCCCTGCTTTCACCGAAGCCCAGCGCGTGCCCCCGCCCGCCACCAGCCGGTGCGGAATCGTCACGGCAAACTCGGCGCACAGTGCCTGCCAGGTAGTGAGCTGGTCTTTGGGCAGTACCACCACCATCTCGGCCACGCGCAGCGCCGGGTCGGCAAAACGGCGCAGCGTATGCAGCAGTACTGGTTCGCCGCGCAGCAGCAGAAACTGCTTGGGACGGTCGGCACCCATGCGCGTGCCGCTACCGCCAGCTACCAGAATGGCTAATCTGGGGGCGTTGAGGCTGGGAAGCCCGGGTGCCTGACGTGGAAGGGGAGGGGTTTTCATTGGCACGAAGTTCTGCTAAAAAAAAATGCCGGAATTCCCTGTCAGGAAATTCCGGCATTCTCACCGTTGGCATTGCGAATGCTTACAGAATCAGCATCGCGTCGCCGTAGCTGAAGAACTTATACTTCTCCTTGATGGCCTGCTTGTAGGCTTCCATCATCAGCGGGTAGCCGGCAAAGGCCGAGGCCAGCATGATGAGCGTGCTCTCCGGCATGTGGAAGTTGGTGAGCATGCAGTTGGCGATTTTGAAATCGTGGGGCGGGAAGATGAACCGGTCAATCCATCCCTGCGTGGGCTTCATGCGGGCATTGGCCGACACCGACGCCTCCATGGCGCGAACGGTGGTGGTGCCTACGGCGCACACCTTCTTCTTGGTATCAAGGGCCTTGTTCACTATTTCGCAGGCCGGCGCCGTCACAATGAAGTTCTCCGAGTCCATCTTGTGCTTGGTCAGGTCTTCTACGTCTACCGTGCGGAAGGTGCCCAGGCCCACGTGCAGCGTCACGAATGCTGGCTCCACCCCTTTAATTTCCATGCGCTTCATTACCTCGCGGGTGAAGTGCAGGCCCGCCGAGGGAGCCGCCACTGCGCCAATGTGCTCGGCGTAAATGGTCTGGTAACGCTCTTTATCAGCAGGCTCGGTTTCGCGGTTAATGACTTCCTTCGGCAGCGGGGTTTCGCCCAGCTCATACAGGGCTTTGCGGAACTCCTCGTCGGTGCCATCAAACAGGAATTTGATGGTTCGGCCGCGCGAAGTCGTGTTGTCAATTACTTCGGCCACCATGTCCGACTCGCCGAAATAGAGCTTGTTGCCGACGCGAATTTTGCGGGCGGGGTCTACCAGCACGTCCCACAGGCGCAATTCCTTATTCAGCTCGCGCAGCAGGAAAACTTCGATTTTAGCACCGGTTTTCTCCTTGTTGCCGTACAGGCGGGCCGGAAAAACCTTCGTGTCGTTGAACACCAGCACGTCACCCTCGGCAAAATAATCGAGGATATCCTTGAAGTTGCGGTGCTCAATCTGGCCGGTCGCGCGGTGTACCACCATCAGGCGGCTTTCGTCGCGGTTGCGGGCGGGGTGCAGGGCCACCAGCTCTTCAGGGAGTTCAAATTTGAACTCGTGCAATTTCATTGCCATAGGGCTGTATTTAGGGAATATACGAGAATTTGGGGAGGCAAAAGTACGGCTTTTATTTGAGATTGTTTCCTTCCAAAGCTATACGGCAGTAAAACAATGAAAAAAGCGGCGTCTGGGCCAAGAGTTGCCGGGTGGCAAGCAGCCCGGCGAGTAGCAAATCATTGCCAGCCAGCCGCAACTTCGCGGCCGAATCCCGTCTTTTACCCTTTGGATGCAGCCCTTACGCGCGGCATCCGGCTGCTATGCTCGCCCTTCGCCTTACTTTCGAAAGCTTCCGCTTTGCCTGGGATGCCCTCAAATCCAACATTTTGCGCACGGTGCTGTCGCTGCTTGGCGTCACGGTGGGCATCTTTTCCATCATTGCCGTCTTCACCATCGTCGACTCCCTGGAGGCCAACATCCGGAGCAGCCTCGACTTTGTGGGCGATAAGGTAATTTACGTGCAGAAGTGGCCCTTTGCTTTCGGGGCCGATTTTGCCTGGTGGAAATATTTTAACCGCCCGAACCCGTCGCCGCGCGAATTCCAGCAGCTCCGCCGGCAACTGGGCGCCAACAACAAGGGCGTGGCCATTTTCGCAGCCAAAAGCGGGAACACATTCAAAGCAGGTTCCAACTCGGTGGCCGACTGCGTGTTGCAGGGGGTGAGCTACGACTACCGCGCCGTGAGCAACGTGCCCATCAAAGAAGGCCGCTACTTTACGCAGCAGGAAATGGACGGTGCCCGCCCGGTGGCCATCATCGGGGCCACCATCGCCGAGAACCTATTCCCGGGGGCCAGCGCGCTGGGGCGCCAGTTCAAAGCGAAGGGCCAGACCTTTACCGTCATTGCCGTGCTCGAAAAGGAGGGCAAAAAGCTCCTTACCATCTCCAGCAACGACGCCAACTGCCTTATTCCCTTTCCAATGTTCACCAAGCTTTTTGCTTTGGGCATCACCGGCTTCGGGGGCGGCCCCACAGCTTCGCTCGCCGTGAAGGGCCGCAACGAGGACCCGGGCCTGCTCGATTTGGAATACGAAATGCGCGGCGCAATGCGCAACATCCGGGGCCTGAAGCCTCGGCAGGAAGACAACTTCGCCCTGAACCGCCCCGAAATGATTGCCTCGGCCATCGGCGAGTTCTTTGGGGTAATTGGCGTGGTGGGCGGCATCATCGGCTCCTTTGCTATTCTGGTAGGCGGTTTCGGCATTGCCAACATCATGTTTGTGAGCGTGCGCGAGCGCACCAACATCATTGGAATTCAGAAGTCGTTGGGGGCCAAAAATTTCTTCATTCTCTTCCAGTTTCTGTTCGAAGCCGTGTTCCTGTGCCTCATTGGCGGGCTGGGCGGCCTGCTGCTGGTGTGGCTCGTGACGCTGGTGCCGCAAGACTCGCTGCCGCTCACCATGTCGGCGGCGCGGGTGGTGCTGGGGCTGCTTATCTCGGTGGGAATTGGCATTGTGGCCGGCATCGTGCCCGCCGTACTGGCTGCCAACCTCGACCCCGTAATTGCCATTCGGGCCAAGTAGCGCAACGGGTGCACCCGACGCTGCCCGGGTAAAAAGCACGTTGTGCACTGCTGCGTTGTGCACAACGCTTATTTTTCAAATTCCATTTTCTTTGACCTCGGCGCTACCGCATGACGCTACCTCCCTTCTTTAGCTATACAATCCTGGGCAACACCCTGGGCCAATACCTGATTGCTGCTTTAATTATTCTGGTTGGCAGCCTTTTCCGCCGGCTACTGTCACGGCTGCTTAGCAAGTTGTTCTTTTCGCTCACCAAGCACTACGCGGCCGGGGTAAGCGAGGAAGAACTGTACAACCTACTCATCCAACCCCTCTCGACGCTGCTGCTGCTGCTCACCCTGGCAATTGCCGGCGCCACGCTCACCTATCCGCACAGTCCCCTGGCCATGCCCGGCCAGATTCCGTGGCACGAGGTGCTGCTGGGGCGGTTGCTGGCACTGGCCTTCATTGTCGCCGCCGCGCACGTAGCCCTGCGGCTGGTCGATTTTGCCCTGCTGGTGCTGCATCGCCGGGCCGCTCTGCGCCCCGTAACCGGCCCTACGCGGCTCGACAATCAATTCCTGCCTTTCGCCAAAGACTTGCTGAAGGTATTATTCATCATTATTGCCATATTGGTGGCATTGGGGCAGGTATTTGGGGTAAACGTAACGGCCCTTATCGGTGGCCTGGGCATTGGTGGGCTGGCCGTAGCGTTCGCGGCCAAGGAAAGCCTCGAAAACCTCATTGCCTCGTTCACCATCTTCCTCGACCAGCCCTTTGGCGTGGGCGACCTCGTGACAGCCGGCGACGTGAGCGGTACCGTTGAGAAAATCGGTTTCCGCAGCACCCGCCTGCGCACGGCCGAAAAAAGCTACGTAACGGTACCCAACAAAAGCATGATAGACAAGCCCCTCGACAACCTCTCGCTGCGCACCTCGCGCCGGGTAGGGTTCACGCTTGTTTTCGACCAGAAAACCACTAGTGTGCAACTCCACGCCATTATTGCCGGAGCGGTGGCGGGCATCAAGACACATGCGCTCGTCACGCAGGACGTGCAGATGAAGTTCAGTGCCCTCACATCTGCGGGCAAGGAAGTTACGGTGCAGTATTTCGTCGAAACAACCAGCTACGACGAATACCTCGACGTGAAAGAAGAACTCAACTACCGTATTGTAGAGGTAATTGAGCGCGAAGGTGGCAGCCTGGCCGGCGCTCCGGCGCAGGTTGCCGCTCCCAAAAGTTGAACACGACACGGTTGCCTGGGTGCGAAGGCAAATTCCGACTAACAAAAAAGCCCCTCCGCATGCGGAGGGGCTTTTTTGTTAGTCGGAATTTGAATAATGTAGCGGCCTAGCGGCCGCCAAAGATGCCGCCGAGCAACGAGCCCATGCCGCCGCCAAGCAGGCCGCCCAGGCCGCCACCGCCCGAACTAGCCGAACGCTGATTTGGCTGGCCGCCCAGGCCGCCCAGTACCGACATGATAGAACCCAAGCCGCCGCCGCCAATGGCCGACTGCTGCTGCGGCACGCCGGCCCCGGCACCGCCGCCCATTACGTTGCCAAGCAGGCCACCGAGCATGCCGCCCATGCCGCTTTGGGCCGCACCACCAAGCAGGCCGCCCATGCCGCCGCTAAGCAAGCCACCCAAGCCGCCGCCCGAGTTGCTTTGGTTGCCGTAGCTAGCGTTCGAGCTTCCGCCGCTCATTACTTTCGACAGCACCATGGGCGCTACCACCCCAAGCAAGCCAGCCATGAGGGCTCCTTTGGGAATGCCCACGCTCGAAAGCTTGTCGCCAATGCTGCTGAAGAAGCCTTCCTTGGCGGGGTCCTGCGGGTCATGGCTCACCGTGGCAGCCTCGTCGACTACAGTTTCCAGGGTTTGCTGCTGCTGCGGGTTGATGCCCAAGTACTGCGACATTTTGTTTACCATGGCTTCCTCATCGTTCGAATAAGCACCATCGGCGCGGGAGAAGCTGATGAGGTCGGTGATGAGCGAGTAGCGCAGGTCGCTGCCCTTGAGCACATCGAGCTGCTGTTGAATGGTTTCGTTGCTTGGGTCGTTGGCGGCGGCCGATACCTGCTGCGTCGATTCGGCCGACATGCCGGCCTGTTGGCACAAAGCCTGCAAAAACTGACCTTCTTCGGTCGAAGCTTGGCGGTCGGCCGTTGCAAGGCTGGCAATGGCGCTCAGGTAAGCTGTTTTTTCGTTTTCTGAGTAGTTCTGGAGCAGTTGCGTGTTCATAAAAAGAAAAACAAGAGGGGGTGAAGAATGATTGGGATTTCGTTAACGGCTCCCTGCCAATTCCGTTGCTTGCACGGGCTTTGTGTTGACTAGCGGCAGTTATCAGAATTATTTTCGAAAAATTTCTATCCCTGAAAATGAAATTGTTGGGCCCCTTTGAACACCGAAATTGCCGCTTCCGAAGCAGAAATGAGTTTGCCGGGTTTGGCATTTCCAAAAACACCTCCCATCTTTGCAATCCCAAACGGCAGCAACGCCACACGGGGGATTAGCTCAGCTGGTTCAGAGCATCTGCCTTACAAGCAGAGGGTCACTGGTTCGAACCCAGTATCCCCCACACTGAAATACAGCCACTTAGCTTATAGACTAAGTGGCTGTATTTATGTTGGTTTAAACCTTGGTTTAAACAAGTAGCCTGGGAGGTTAGCTCAGTTGGTTTAGAGCGCTTGCTTCACACGCAAGAGGTCGAAGGTTCGAATCCTTTACTTCCCACCACTCCACAACAGCCGCTTCGCTTCACTGCGGAGCGGCTGTTTGGCTTTTCGGGCCTTTCAATAGCTCCTCGCGGATTGGGCAATATCAGGGCATTGTTTGATACGGCTGTGCCAAGCCTGCCAGTGTGTTGGCAGAGGCGCCACAACTTGCATCAGAAGTTCGCAAGAAGCTGCGATTTTCGGTACTGTGACTGCGAGCCCAAAACTCTTTGCTCATGAGCCGCAAAAATGCTGTTCAGACCGCAGCGAATGAAATTGCAAGCGACGTCTCAGAGCCAGTAACACAACGGACGGATGCCTTTTTTGACCAATTTGCGCGCGTTAGTCGCTTGAAGTAGTACGACTAGCTACGATTGCACGATATCGGCAAGGCACCGCTGATTGCTGTGGTTGAGCTGCGGTTGTCGCAAGCGTAAAAATCTGGTGCTGTACATGTTATTCAGCCCCTGCCCAGCGCTGTAGTAGCGGAAATCCGATATTGCATTGAATATAGATAATAGAAATAAAGAATTAATCAGATTTATTTTTTGATAAAGTGCTGTAAATTGTAGTAAAAGCAATTACATTTATAGAAAAAATTCGAATTGTTATGGAAACGGTCTTCCCCTTTTTTAGTAACTCCCCCGATGAAGCTGGGTCTGCCATTTACCACACGCATCCACGCTGCCGGGTAGCACACCAAATACCGGCAGAGGCCCGGGTGCTGGGCACCGGAGAGAGCCGGGGCGAGTGCCCGTTTTGTTTTTTGCTGGCGCAGTTTCAAGCCAACCGCGGGTTGCGCGGGCATTCGCCAGCCGACCCTCCTCCAAACATCAGTTCAGGTAGTGTTGATGCTACGTCGCGGCCATTGCGTGCCCCATCGCTGCACCGTTAGGCAACACATCGGGAACCGGCAGGCAGATGATGAATTCAGTGAATTCATTTTCGCACGAGTCCACGGTGAGGGTGCCGCCGTGGTCGCGCACCACAATGTCGTGCGCCAGCGCGAGGCCCAGGCCGGTGCCTTCGCCAGTTGCTTTGGTGGTGAAGAAAGGTTGAAAGATGCAGGCGCGGACGGCCGCTGGAATACCCGGGCCATTGTCACGAACCGAAATTTCGATGTGGCCCGAAGGGAGCAGGCGGGAGCTGAGGTGTACCGCGGGTGCATAACCGGCCTCACCGCACTGCTGGCGCTGGCGCACGGCGTAGAAAGCATTGCAGAACAGGTTAAGGAAAACGCGGCCCAGGTCGGGCGCTACCACGGGCACCAGGGGCAAGTGCGCCGCTAAATGAGTGCTGCGGGCCGCCACAAAGGTTTTGTTTTTGGCGCGCATGCCCTGGTAGGCCAGGCGCAGGTATTCGAGGGCCAGGGCATTAAGGTTGGTGGGCAGGTGGGGCGGGGGCGGGCCGCCGTGCGAGCGGGCCAGCATGCTGGAGATAATGGATGTAGCGCGCTGGCCGTGCTGACTGATTTCGCGCAGGTTGCGCCGCAGGCCGGCCAGCAGCAACTCCTGTCCCCCGTCGCCGGCAGCGGTAGGCTCGCCAGCCATGTCATCAACGAGCAGGGTGCTGACATCGGCAAAGTTTTTTACAAAGGCCAGGGGGTTTTGCAATTCGTGGGCAATGCCAGCGGTGAGCTCACCCAAAAACGCCATTTTTTCGCTTTGTACCAACTGGGCCTGGGTTGCTTCGAGGCGGACCAGGGTAGCGCGCAACTCGTCGCGCTGGGCTTCGAGCTGGGCATTTTGGGCGTTGAGTTGCTGGTTGGCCCGCTGGCGCAGGCGGCCGTAGCGCCACAGCAGCAGCAGCGCGGGCAAGGTGGCGGCCAGTGTAACCATCAGCCAGATTTGGCGCCGGTGCGTGGCCGCCTGCACCCGCTGCACATCGAGCTCGCCCAGACGCAACCGCTCGCCTACGTCGAGGGCTTGCATGTGGGCAAGCTTGGTGGTACTGAAAAGGGTGTCGCGGGTAATATTGGCCAGTTGCTGAAAGCGGAAAGCGGCGGCGGTGTCGTGGCGCGCGGCCTGGGCCGTGGCCAGAAACTGGGCGGCTTCGTACTCGCCGCGCGGGTAGTTGCCACGCTGGGCAGTGTTCAGGGCCTCCTGCGCAAAGTACAGGGCCGAGTCGGTGGGCGGGCCCGTGGATGGGTAAAACAAGCGGGCCTGCCCCAGATAAGCCCGGCAAAGGGCAAACGTGAAGCCGTCGCCCATAGAACGGCGCAGGCTGTAGCGGTAGTAGTGCTGCGCCTGCCGGACGTCGCCGAGGCTGGCGTAGATGTTGCCCAGCATGGCGGCATCGCCCACTTCGCTGCTCAGGTCGTGGTTGCGGAGGTCGAGGGCCAGGCCCTGGCGCGAGTAGAACAGGGCCGAATCGGGCTGGTGCAGCTGCAGGTACACGTTGCCGATGTTGCCCAGCACGCGGGTGAGCACGGCATCGGCGTGGCTGCGCTCGGCTACGGCTTTGGCCCGGCGTAGGTAGAACAGCGCCGCCCGGCTGTTGCCCTGCTCCCAGTTGAGGTAGCCCAGCGCGTTGAGGCCGCGCGCCACAAGTGGCGCATTGCTCACTTCTTCGGCCAGGTGCAGGCCTTTGAGGCCAAAGTACAGGGCTGCGGGGTAGTTGCCCGCTTCGCGAAAACCCGAGCCCAGCCGTATCAGCGCCAGCGCCTGGCCCCGGCGGAAACCGATTTTCTGGGCCAGCTGCAGGGCCTGCCGGCAATAGGCAATGGTAGCCAGTGGGTCGATGTGCGTGAGCTCGGCCGCCAGCTGGCTTAGCAGCAGCACGCGGGTGGTATCGGCCGGGGCCGTATCCAGTTCGTGGCGCAGACTGTCGATGGGGGAAGCGGGCGCAACAGCCGAGCAGCGCATTGCCAGCCCCAGTAGCACCAGAAGAATAACTGATTTCATCGGGATACAGGGAGGGCAGAGGATAAAAAGAACAGCCGACAACCAGGCCCCGTGGCCGGTACGCGTAACGAACGAGCCCGCCGGGCACTGCGAAAGCACCGCGGGCGAGTAGCCCACCAAAGTACTACTATGTTTCGATATAGCTAATGGGTTGGCTTGAAATTGCAGGCTTCTCTGCCGGGCCGGCGCCAGGGCTTTTCTTTGCAGCCCGGCCGCTGCCGTTTTGCGCGGCCGCTGTTCCTGTTGCACGTATGCCGCTGCTCGAAGTAACCACTGCCCGCTTGGCGCGGGAATTCATTGCCCTGCCCGCCCGCCTGCACGCGGGGGTACCCCAATACATCGGCCCGCTCGAAAACGAAGTAGAGGTGGTGTTCGACCCCTACAAAAACCCGAAATTTGCCCATGGCGAGGCCATTCGCTGGGTGCTGACCAATGCGGCCGGCCTGACCATTGGGCGCGTGGCTGCTTTTATTAATCGTGACGCGCCCGACGTGCAGAATGCCGACCTGCCCACCGGCGGCCTGGGCTTTTTCGAGTGCATTGATGACCAGGTAGCCGCCACCCAGCTCTTCGAAGCGGGCCGGCAATGGCTGGCGGCGCGGGGCATGCAGGCCATGGACGGGCCCATCAACTTCGGTGAGCGCGACCGGTTCTGGGGGCTGCTGATTGACGGGTTTGAGCGGCCGCCCAACTACGGCATGTTCTGGCACCCGCCGTACTACCAGGCGCTGTTCGAGCAGTACGGCTTCCAACTCTACTTCAAGCAATACACCTGCTACCGCACCACGGCGGCCCCGCTGCACGCCCGCTTTGCCCAGCAGGCCGCCACGCACGCCGGGGAGTTTCGCTTTGAGCACGCCCGCAAGGCCGACGCCGAAAAACTGGCCTACGATTTCCACCACGTGTATAACCTGGCTTGGGCCAAGCACGGTGGCGTGAAACCGATGACGCTGGACCAGGCCCGCAGCATTGTGAAGGAAATGAAGCCGGTAGTGGACGAGCGCCTGCTGTGGTTTGCTTACCACGGCTCCGAGCCGGTGGCGTTTTTCATCAGCCTGCCCGAGCTAAACCAGATTTTCCGGCACGTGGGCCGGCGGCTGAACTTGTGGGGCAAGCTGCGCTTTCTGCTGGCGCGCTGGCGCTTTATGCGGCGGCCCGACAAACGTCTGTTCGGCATCATCTACGGCGTGGTGCCCGAGTACCAGGGCAAAGGCGTGGATGCGGCCATGCTCGTGTATGCGCGCCAGCAGTTTGTCGACGCGGGTTACGCCGATATCGAAATGAACTGGATTGGCGACTTCAACCCGCGCATGCTGGTCACCATTCGCTCCATCGGGGCCAGCATTGTGAAAACGCACGCGACCTACCGCTACTTGTTCGACCGGAAGCGGCCGTTTGAACGCATGCCTATTATCCGGTAGCCGCGGCTACTGCAGCACCGGAAACGTAATGACGACTTCCGTGCCTGACCTGCCCGGCGCCGACAAGTAGGCTTCTCCTCCCAGCTGCTGGGCCAGGCTCTGCACCAGCCGCAGCCCCAGCGACGAGGCTTGAGCTAACACAAAGCCAGTCGGCAGGCCGGGGCCGTCGTCGGCCATCGTGAGGCGGTAATAGCCCGTAACCGGAACCTCAATCAGCGTCACGGTTACGGTGCAGGCCCGGCCGCCAGCACAGGCATACTTAAAGGAATTGCTGAGCAGCTCATTTACAATCAGGCCCAGCGGCACGGCCGTATCGGTGCCCAGCCGGATGCCGGTGGCTTGCACCACGACGCGCGCGGTAGGCACGGCAAAGGCCGAGCGCAGGTGCTTGGCCAGCTGCTCGGCAAACTGTTGGAAATCGACTTGCGCCAGGTCCTCCGCTTGGTACAGTAACTCGTGGGCCAGGGCAATGGACTTCACCCAGTTTTGCCCTTCGCGCAGCGCGCCGACCACATCGGGCAGCTTCGCCTGGGCATGGGCCTGCAAAGCCAGCAGGCTACTCACAATCTGCAGGTTGTTCTTAACGCGGTGATGGACTTCTTTGAGCAACACTTCCTTGTCGCCCAAGCTGCGGCGCAGTTGCTGCTGCACCAGCTCCAGCTCTTGGTTGCGGGCCTGGGCCTGCTGCTGAGCCAGGGTCAGCTGCTCGCTGGTGCGCCGCTGCAGGCGGTAGCGGTGGTAAAAGGTGCCGCCAGCCGCCAGCGCCAGCAGCAGGGCCAGCCCAAACAGGTTGCGGGTGCCGTGCTGCCAGCGTGCATCGGCCTGCTGCAAGGCGGCCTGGCCGCGCAGCAGTTTAATCTGGGTTTCCTTTTGCTCGGCTTGGTAGCGGGCGTTTAGCGCCGTCAGTTCCCGCGCTTTATCGGCCATTAGGAGGGAGTCGTTGAGCTCCTGGTTGCGCAGCTGGTAGCGGTAGGCGGCCGCATAATCGTGCTGCATGGCACTCAGGGCGGCGAAATCGCCGTAGGTTCCCGCCAGGTTGTAAGGTGACTTGAGGCCGATGCTGATGGCCAGCGCCTGCCGGGCCGAGCGCAGTGCCGCCCCCGACTGCCCCAGACGCTGCTGGGCCAGGGCCAGGCCATTTAGCGCCGAAACCTGGGAGGTTGGCTGGGCGGTTTGCCCAAACAGCCGCTCCGCCCGTTGGTAATAGGTGAGGGAGGCGGGATAGTCGTGCTGCTCGTATGCTATTTCTCCCAAGCCGTACACCAAGTAGCCCAGCTGGACGCGGGCGGCCGGCGAACGCAGATGTTCACCAAGCCGGATGCCGGCCAGCAAGTGCTGGCGAGCCAGCGGGTAGCGATTTTGCTCCTGCAGAAACAGGCCCAGCGCCGCCTCCGTGCCGACCAGGGCTATCGTATCGCGGCGGGGCTGGGCCAGCAGGAGCTTCAGGGCCCGGTCGGTGTAAGTCACGGCGCTGGGCATGTCGTCAAGCATCTGGCTCAAGGAGCCCATGTTGCGCAGCGCCATAATCTGGCTACGTTCGTCGTGCGTGCTGTCGGCTAGCCGCAACGCTTTGAAGTGGGCCCGCATGGCCTCGGGGTAGCGGCCGGCGCTGCGGCTGCTCATCCCCAATTCGTTGTATACGTTTATCATTCCTTGCGCATTGCCCAGCTGGCGCCACAGGCCCAGCCCGGTTAGCAAGGCCGATTCCGATGCGGCGAACTGGTGCCGGTTTCCTTCGACGCAGCCCTGGCCGTAGTAGGTGCGGGCCAGCTCGTCGGTCAGGCCCAGGCGGCGGGCCTCTACGCGGGCGGCCTGCAGGTGCACCATGGCCCAGGCTTCGCGTCCCGGGGCTTTGGTGGCACTCATGCCGATGCAGACCTGCGCCCGTACGGCCAGCGTATCGAGCCCGGCGGCGCGGGCCAGCGCATAGGCCTGCTGCGCTGCCCGGCGGCTAGCGGCTGTGTCGGTGTCGACGGTGGCGCGGCCAGTGGCCAGCAGGGCCAGCACCCGCACCCGGGGCGAGGGCTGGGCCCGAGCAGTTGGGGCGAGGCACAGCAGCAGTGCCGCAGCCCCTACCCGCAACAATTGGCGGCAAAAGTTCATGGAAAGGGATTCGGCGAATTTGAGGCAAGTACGCCACTATCGGGCAAGGTGTGGCCAAGGTTTTAGGTCGTTGGGCCAACGGCGGCTGTCGTTGGTCATAGTCGGCGCAAGGCGGGCTAGGACGGGCTGAGCTAATCACGAAGATTTGCCGGGCAGTCAGGCCGTGGAAGCCAGCAAGTGGCTCCCACGGCCTGACTGCTTTGTTCGCCTGTAATTCCCTCTTTCTCCTTCCCTTCCCAAAAGTTATGAAAAAGCAACTTTATTCGGCATTGGCGGGGCTGCTGGCCTTGGCCCTGCTGCCGGGCTGCCACGACCAGCTCGAAGCTCCGCAGCAGAATACCCCCGACCGCAACCCGGTAGCGGCCAAAGACCATACTCGCAATGCCTTCGAAAACCAGACGCCGCCCGCCCTGGCATCATCGGCAAAAGCGCTAGTACCCGGCGCGGTGGCCCGCCCGGCTGGCAACAACTCGCTGGGCATGTGGCTGTGGTACCTGGGCAGCACGGGCTACAGCTCGCACACTGCCCTGGCCCAGAAGCTGGCCGCCACCGGCGTGAAGCGCATCTATGTGAAAGTGGCCGATGGCGGCTACAACCCCACGGCGTGGCCCGAAGTAAACGACCGCAGCCTGGTGGCCGCCTACAAGAATGCCGGCCTGGAAGTGTGGGCGTGGGCTTACAACTACCCGGGCAACAAAGCCGCCCAGGCCCAAGCCCTAACGGCCGCGTCGGCTGCGGGCTACCAGGGCTTTGTATCCGATATCGAAATCGAATTCGATGGCAAGACCACGGAGCTGCAATCCCTGTTTCAGGCCTTCAGCAATGCCCGGGCCCAGGCCACGCCCGGCTTTAAGCTGTACTGCACCACTTGGGGCAACCCGCGCGACCACAAAATGCGCGTCGACATCATCGACCAGTACGTGGATGCCCACATGCCCCAGACCTACCTCGAAGTGTGGGGGCAGTCATACATGAGCGCGGCGACGAAGTGGGTGACTGCCGGCACGCAGGAATACCGCAGCCTGGGCTGCCGCAAGCCGATTAACCACATCCTCAGCGCCGAGAAAAACATCATTACCTCGGCCCAGCTCAACGAGGCCATCCGGGCCTCGGGTGCCGAAACTTCCATCTGGCGCGTCCCTGGCGGCGGCACTCCGCTCAGCATCTGGAACACGCTGCAGGCCGTCGATTGGACGGTTTCGCTGGGCGGCACGCCCAGCACCGGCGCTCCGGTAACGGTGAGCGCCCCCAGCTACATCCGGGTGGGCCAGCCGGCTACGTTTAGCGGCACGGCCAGCGCCGGGGTGGTCAAAGTTATTGCCTCCGTCGATGGCTACGTCATCAAGGACATGCCCGTGACCAACGGAGCGTATTCCTTTAGCTACACCTTCAGCCAGGCCGGCACGGGAAGGCGCCTCAACATCAACGCCTTCAGCAGCAACGGCACTTCGCTGGCCCAGGTAGCCCAGCTCATCAACGTAAATCCTTAATCCTTTTTCTGCGAAAGAATAAACGACCAATAAGCCTCACCCCAACCAGGGTGGGGCTTGTTGCTTTATTCCTTGAACGAGTAGGGGCGGGGCTTGCCCCCGCCCGTTGTTGGACAATCATCGTTAGTTTGGCGCGAACGACGGGCGGGGGCAAGCCCCGCCCCTACTTGTTCAGGTGCACCAACCTGGAAACTGCGGTCGGTATCAACCCTGGCTAGTTGGGCGAATTGCTGAGCAAATTGAGCCGGCTCAGCAGGGCCGGGTGGTAGGCCCGGCCCACCGGAATGTGCTGTCCCTCCACTACCACCGTCTGACCGCTGAGGGCCGTAATCTTGTTCAGCGCCACGATGTATGACTTGTGAATGCGCAGAAAATCGGCGGGGGGTAGGCGCTCTTCCACTTGTTTGAGGGCAGCCACCGCCGTGTAGCGAAAACCCAAGCACGTATGCATCGTGGTGTAGTTACCATCGGCCTCCAGCCAGCAGATGTCGGCAAAATCTACCCGAACCAGTTGCTTCCGGTCGCGTACGAACAGGCTAGTGGGGGTGGCGTCGAGCGTGGGGGCCGGATTGGTCGAAGGTGTTTCGGTGGCAGCCAGGGCCATTTCCAGGGCCACGAATACTTCTTGTTCGTCGAAGGGCTTCACCAGGTAGCCCAGCGGACGGGCCTGCTTGGCGCGGGCCACGGTAACCGCGTCGGCCAGCGACGTGACGAAGACGAAAGGCAGGCCAAACTCTGCCCGGAGCCGGCTAGCCAAATCGATGCCGTCCAGTTCGCCGCGTAGCGTAATATCGAGTAGCGCCAGGGCAGGTAGCTCGGCCGCGCCGCGCAGCAACGCTAGGGCCTCGGTGGCGCGGTCGGCCACGCCGATTACTTCGTGGCCCAGGCCCTCTACTATGGTCCGCAGATGCGCGGCGATGATAAATTCGTCTTCAACGATAAGAACCTTTGCCATGCGCAGCAGAATTCGGGGTGAGAATGGATTTGCGTAGGTAGATGCGAAGCAAAAACCAGCTTATCGGTTAGTTGGGCACCGTTGGGAAGCGTGGTGAAAGAAACGACAAATACGGCACTTGGTTTTTTAGCGCGGTTTCGGAGTGCGTGCACAGGGCAACGAAGTAGGGGCATAACTGGCGCTTGAGGGCCGCGGTCGTGCAACCGGCTGCTCGGAAGTGGGAGACTCAAATAGGTGAAATCCTGAAAAACAGTAAACGGAGCGCATCAAAAAAGGTGGGGCAAACCGATTGATTGTTCGGTCCAAACGGAAACGGAGCAGATAGCCGCTTCACCCAGCGGTGGCTTGCCCCACCCTTTTTGATGCGCTCCAACGGTATCCTTTTGCAACAAGAACCCCAGCAACGGTTGTGCTTGTCCCGCCTCGTCGCGGCCAGGCGCCAGGGGCTGCCCAAGCTGCCAATGGTTCTCCCGTTGTTTTCCGCTCCTGGCCCCTGTATACGGCCCTCTGGTAAGTCAAACCTAGGTAGCGCTCGCCACAAAAAAAGGGTCACCCAACGGATTGGGTGACCCTTTTTTTGTGGCGAGCGCTGCGTTAGTTGGCAATAACCAGCTTCTTGACAGTGGTGGTCGCGCCCGTCTGCACCCGCACCAGGTACAGGCCCGGCTGCCAGGTGCCCGACTCTATATTGGTTACCGGGCCCGTCGCCTGCACGCGCCGTATCACCCGCCCGTCCATGGTCGTCACCGTAATCTTGGCCCCGTCGGCGCTGCCTGTGCTCACGCGGAAGCTGCCCGCGGCCGGGTTGGGGTACACGTGCACCGCAGAGCTTTGCTCCGCGGCCGCGCCCTCGCCCAGGCCAGGCCGGCCGGCCGCACCCGTGGGCACGTACTGGTCCAGGTTGGCCGCGCCGATGACCGTAATGGCCGGGAAGCCCGGGCCCGTCCAGCCGATGGCCAGGTTGTCCCCGCCGCCGCCTTCTTTCATCAGGGCCCGGAAGTAGTACTTACGCCCGGCCACCAGGGTCTGGGGTGCGGACCGCTGGCTGCCGTATTTGTCCCATTGCTTGGAGTTGGTCCAGTCGCCGACGCTGCAGATGGGGGCAGTGGTGGGCTGGCTGTCAGCGCTCAGGCAGAACTCGCCGTTGTCGTCGCTGGCGATGTAGAAGGTGTACGCGCCCGTGGTGCTCGGCACGATGTAGCCCCGCATGCGGAGCCCGTAGTTGTCGGAGCTGTTGGTAGGGCTCTCCAGCGAGGTTAACGTAGCCGTGGACGTAGCCGCGGTGGTCGGGATGGCGGCCAGGGTGGTGCCACCCACGTTCGACCACGTTTCCAAGGTTACGCTGCGGGACAGCGTGCCAAAGGTCACCTCGGCCAGTTGAATAATATTGCCGCCGCCGTTGGCCGTGATGTCGAGCTTGTAGTAGCTGTAGGCGGTGCTGTTGGCAAAGCCAAAGGACCGGGGCAGGTTGCGGCTGGGCCACGACTGGCCGCTTTGGCTGTCGAGCACGGTCCATTTGCTGCCGTCGTTGGACCCTTGCACCGTCCAGGTGGTCGGGTCACGTTCGGGGGAGTCGTTGCCCGACACCAGCACGTACTGGTTGAAGGCCGCCGCGTTCTGGTACTGAATCTGCAGGTAGCTGGTGGCGTTAAAATCGAGCCACTTCGTGCCGTTGTTCAGGTCGAAGGCTTGGGCTTTGCCCTCGTTGGGCAGGTTCTCGCCGCGGCTGGTGATGATGGGGTACGCCGTGGCGGCGCCGGTCACGGTGATGGTGGCCGTTTGGGTGGTGGTGTTGTCGGCCGCAGAGGTGGCCGTGATGGTGGCCGAGCCGGCGGATACGCCGGTCACGAGCCCGCCGCTGGTCACGGTGGCGATGCCCGGGGCGCTGCTGGTCCAGGTCACGGCCTGATTGGCCGTGGACGGGGCCACGCTCGCGCTCAGTGTGCGCGTGGCGCCAACGGCCAGGGTCGCCGTGTTAGGGGTCACCGCCACGCTGGTCACCGGGTTCGGATTCACGACAGTGACCGAGTTCCAGCTCACCCACACCTTGCCGTTGCGGTCCACGGCCAGGCCTTGGACGCCGTGGAAGTTGCGGGCCGGGGTGGTGAGGGCACGGAACGTGGCCCCGTCGTCCTCCGAGTAGTAGAGCAGGGGCTCGGCGTCGCCGCTGGCCTTGCCGAATACGGCAATCTTGCCGTCGTAGGAGGCCAGGACGCGGGCGTTCAGGTACTTGGCCGTTGGGGTCCAGCTCTGCCCCCCGTCACGCGAGACTTTTACCCCGGCGTAGTCGCCGGCGGCCCAGATGTTTTCCCCGCGGACGGGGTCGGCGTGCAGGTCCCAGGCCCAGGCTTGCTGGTTGTATGGGTGCGTGCGGGCCGTCCAGTTGGTGCCGCCGTTAGTGGAGCGGTAAAAAGGCGTGCTGCGGGAGACGAAGTAGCGCACGTTGGCCTGCACGGCGTCGCGCTCAATAAAGCAGCTTTGCGGGTCGTAGCGGTGGCCCGTCTGCAAACCGGTGGTGGGCAAATCGGCCACCTGATTGAAGGTGGTGCCGCCGTTGGTGGTGCGCCACACGCCGGGGTTGATGGAGCCGGGGGGAATGGGCCCGCTGTTGGCCGTGCCGGAGGCCAACACCACCAGAAAGTCGTTGGCGTCGGTCAGGGACATGACCGACTTGGTGATGCCGTCGAGGGAGCGCGGCAGGCCGTTGCCGGTCTGGCTGAGCGTGTTCCACGATGAACCGCCGTTGGCCGTCTTCAGAATCACGGTCGCGCTGTTGCTTTGGTCAACGCCGGCCAGCACCAGGTTTTGCGTGTCGGGTCCTTCCAGCACGCGGAAGGTGCTGTGCAGGCCGTAGTAGCTCTTGAACGAGCTCTGAGTGGCTTGGCCGCTGCTGCCGCCGTCGGTTATCGTGACCGAGCCGATGTCGCCGGCGGGGACGTAGACGCGGTTGGCGTCGAAGCGGCTGGGGTTGGCCCAGTAGGTCTTGGCAGCGGCCAGGCCGTTGCCGTTGGGGAAGTACTGCCAGGACAAGCCCTTATCCAAGCTGTACATCGGGGCCCCGCCGCCGGTGATAAGCCACTTGTTGGGGTTGCCCACTGCTTCAATGACTTGGTCCGTGCCGTAGTCGGGCGTGTTGCGGGCGGCCAGCCCTGCGGCCGTGGCCCAGATGGGCACGACGCTGGTGTTGACCGTGGTGGCACGCTTGGTGAAAGTCTGCCCCCCGTTGCCGGCGGGGCTGAAGGCGTGGATGTCGGCCGCGGTGTTCCAAGCGCTGGACGAGCCGTCGGAGAAGATTTGCAGGCCGCTGGGGTAGCCCAGGAAGAAGTTGCCGGTGGCCGCGTTGCTCACCGAATAGGTGCTGGCGTCGTTGTAGTTGGTGGCCGTGATGCGCGAAATGCCCCCAGCGTAGCCCCCGTCGCTGCGGGTGACCAGGCCCACGCCGGCGAAGGAGCCGGTGGTGAAGCGCGCAATCATGCCCACGTTGGTCAGGCGGCCCGAGCCGCCGACTAGGCTAAAGTTCGTGCCCCCGTCAGTCGAGACGTAGAGGCCATTATCCGAGCCGACCCAAATCTGGTTGGGAAAGGCGGCCACGTTGTGCAGGGTGCGGGTACGGTTGTTGTCGAAGGCACTGCCGCCGGCTTTCACCCAGTCGGTGCCGCCGTTACTCGACTTCCAGAGCCAGCCCGTCTGGCCCTTGCGGGAGCCGGCAAACCAGATTTCGTTGGGGTTGTTCGACCGAATCAGGATGGGGGAGCTGCCGCGGAAGCGCGGGGCGTCGTCGCCCATTTCGAGCACCCTTGTCCAGCTGTCGCCGCCGTTGGTGGACTTGGAGAGGGCGTTGCTGGCGCCGTAGTACACCACGTCGGGGTTGTCCTTCTGCACGGCCATGCCCGTGCCGTAGATGTCGCCGCCGGGGATGCCCCAGTTCAGGTAGCGCCAACTCGTGCCGCCGTCATCGCTGCGCCAGGCCCCGAACACGTCGCCGTAGCCGTAGAGGCGGCCGTTGTCGGCCTGGGCGAAGCCGCTGAACCAGCCGCCGCAGTCAAGCGGGATGGCCTTGAAGGTTTGAGCCTGGGCGGGGAACGTGGCCACAAAAAGGCTGGCCACCAGCACGAGGCCGGCCCCGAACGGCCAACGTTGCGCGCGGCTGAAACGCCCGGCGCGGGCGGCAAGCGCGCGGGAGGCCCGATGCAAGGCCGTTGGGAGGGCCAGTACGGAGCGGGGGCGGAACGATAAGATTGGATTCATAAGAAACGGGGTTAGGACGAAAAAACAAAGAATGTCTACCGGAAGAAAGGCAGTCGGGCAAGGCGAAATTTTGGGGCCGTCCGTAGGGTACTTGAGCTCTGAAAAGCCAGTCCGCAAATTTTATTTGCTCACGGTCGTTTGTTGCGACTATGGGTTTAATTAAGAAGAACCCCCTATTTTCTGGCGAACTTTCGGCCCGAAAATCACACCACCACGCCTTGGGGCTATTGCCTTACACATCCGCGGTAATTGCCGCGAAACAAAAAGCTCCCCATGGGCTATCGGATGATAAACCGGGTAGTAGCCTCGTAGCTGTCATTAGTGAACCACGAATCGGGCCACTGCCCCGCTGAAGCGCACGAAGTATGTGCCGGGCTGTAGGTCGCCCACGTAGAGGCGCTGCTCCGGCTGGTAAAGCGTTTGGCTAAGCACTCGCTGGCCGGCGCTGTTCAGCACCTCGAGGGGGCCGCCGGGACCGGGCGCCGTGTGCAGGGTAAGGTAGGTGGTGGCGGGGTTGGGCGATACCAGGAGGCCGTCGGACTCGGCGCCGGGGTCGAACAGGCCCACCACTACCGAGCTGTACGTTGCGGTGCCGTCGGTATCTACTTGCCGCAGGCGGTAGTAATTGAGGCCGAGCGAGGGGTGAGAGTCAAGCAGCTGGTAGTGCTGGCGGGTGCTGCTGTTGCCGTGGCCCGGTACGGCGCCAATTTTTACAAAGTTGGTGCCCGTGGCGGAACGTTCCACGTCGAAGCGTCGGCAGTTGGTTTCACTGGCGGTAGCCCACTGCACCCGCAGGCCGGCGCGGCCCGCAGAGGTCACATTCAGCGAGAGCAGCGACACGGGCAGGGGCGCTTCTTTTTTGCTGCTCACCAGCAGGTAAATGCTGCCCGCCGGTATGGTAAACGAGTAGCTGGTGGCCCCCGCCGGTACCGGTAAGTGCTGGCGTACCAACTGGTAGTTCAGCCCCGCGATGTTGCTGCCCGTGGGGTCGCCGCTGAGTTGGTAGAGGCGCAGGCTGTCCATGCTAGCCCCCGCGGGCAGTTGAAGCGTGACCGGCGTGGCGACCCGCACGCTGCGATTGAGCACGAAGGTGGAGTAGCGGTTGCCGTCGCGGAAGGCGTAGGCCGCAATGTTTTCGTAGTCGCCCGCGGCCGCCTCGCCGTACCCGCCGTCGTAGGTGCCGTTGCCGTTGCCGTCGATTGCGGGCAGGAACGTGGTGGGCGAGCCCGTTACGGCAGCCGTCACCATGGCCCCGGAGACGAAGCGGTTGCGCATCTGCAACGCCAGGAAATGGTTGTGCGGGCGCAGGCCCTGCGACTCGGCCGTGTGCGAGCTCCAGTTGAAGCCCCGGGCAAACAGAAACAGGTTCTGCACCCCGAAGCCCTGCTGGCTCTGGTAGAGAAAGGCGTCGAGGTTGGCCAGGGCCGACCCCAGCGACTTGCCGATGCGCTCGGCCTGGGGGTTAAAGGGCGAGCCGGGGTTAGGCAGGGCGTAGCCGGGCCCAGCCTCGTAGATGCCCAGGCGGTAGGACCGCCCTTGGCTGGCGAGCAGGTTGCGGGTGGCAATGTGCTCGTCGATGATGCCGCGGGTAATCCAGCGGGCGTAAAAGGCCGTTTGCTGCACCGAATCGGTGAAGGTGGGCGAAGCCGGGATGGGCAGGCCGTCGAAGCCGCCCACGTAGTTGGCTACCATCAGGTGGGTCGCGTCGGGGGCTTTGAGCACGGCCTGCTGGCCGTAGCCGTTCTCGTCAGACGTGACCAGAAAACCCCCAATCATCAGCTCAAACTTGCTGGCATCGTAGTAGGGACTCGATTTGATGACGTTGAAAAAATACTGCGCGAACTTGCCATAGCGCGCGCCATTGAAATCGTAGGTCCAGGGGCTGAACAGGTCGTTCCAGGTTTCGTTGCCCAGCTCGATGTAGATTTTGCCGATGTTCGCCGTGTAGGGCGCGGCGTGGCCCTGGGCCGCCCGCTTGGCCCCGTAGCCCGAGGAGGCTGGTCCGCCCAGGTACTCCATTAGCCCCAGAAAATCGGCCTCGCTGAACGAGTTGTTGCAGATGAGGTAGGGCGCGATGCCGTTGGCTTCGCACAAGGGCAGAAAGGTGGGCAGCTTCAGGGCCCCGCCCGTCACCGGGCCCTGGTTCACGTTCCATTGCCGCGCGCTTTGCAGCTCGGTATCGGTCCAGTCGCTGATGGTGGTGCCCAGCTCTTGATTGGTCTGCCCGCTCCACACCCGGATGTTTTGGGGGTGGTAGGTCTGCATCTGCTGCTCGATGGCTGGCGACAGGGCGAACAGCGGGTACGAGGCGTCGTGCATCGTGAAGTTGTCAATCCACAGTGTGCCCGTGCCGTTGAAGGTCAGCTCCAGGAAATCGACGGGTGCGCCGTCGGTAATCGGGTTCTGCCCCACAATGTCGTAGGTGTAGGCCTGCCAGGTGCTGCCCACCACAAAGTCGTGGGTGATGTTGGTGCTGGTGGTGTGCAGGCGCACGGTGCCGCCAGCAATGCCGGTCTGCTTCAGCCACACCGTCACGCGGTAGGTTTTGCTGGGCTCAAAGGCAAATTCGCCGCTCTCGGGGCTGTTGCTGAAATACTGCCCAATGCCCACCTCCACGTTGTTGGGGTTGGTGTTGGCAATGCGGCAGCTGGTGGTGCCGCCGTTGGGGGGCACGTCGGTTACCAGTTCCTTGGTCACGTCGGCGGCGTTGCCCAGGCCATTCTGGTCTTCCACTCTCTTGTCCCAGGTGTTGCTGCCGTTGCGAATCCACGGCAGGCGCGGGTGCGCGAACTGGTTGAGGTCGGCGTTGGCCTCGCGCGTGAGCACGTAGATGTCGCCGGCCTGCACGGCCGGGCCCGCCGCAAACGTGATGCGGTGGTGGTCGGGCGCCAGCCCGTCGGCATAGAATTTCAGGATGGGGCTGGTGCGCACCAGCGAGATGCCGGTGGGCGTTTCGCGGTACACGCGAATCTCCCCCCCGTCAAACATGCCGGTATAGAGCGTTTCGTAGTAGTCGGAGGTGGTGCCCTGGCTGTGTTCGGCGTAGGTGGTGCTGCCGCCGTCGCAGGTGCCCTTGATGCGAATAATTTGCCGCCCGAAGCCGGGGTCGCCGGTGTGGTTGTTCAGCGCATTGAGGTTGCGGGCCGCGTTGCCTTCCGCCCAGTTCAGGCCGAAGCCTAGCGGGTTGGCATTGGTTACCGTATTGCTGAGCTGGACGGTGGTCTGGGCCCACGCTGGGGACAATACATTGGCCAGCAGCAGCAGTAGAAGGAGGAGGCTTGTTTTCATAGGAAAGGAGTAGATGGAAGTGAGTAAGGGTTGGGGCGGGGTAAGCTCACCAGCAGGTAGTCGCTGGCAGGGGGCCACGGTCGTCAGGCTGAGCTTGTCGGCATCGGCGTTGCGCTCACAGGTGAGGAGCGCATCAAAAAGGGTGGGGCAAGCCACCGCTGGGTGAAGCGGCTATCTGCTCCGTTTCCGTTTGGACCGAACAATCAATCGGTTTGCCCCACCTTTTTGATGCTCTCCTAAACGGCGTGGTAGCAGGTGGCGTCGAAGGGTTGACCTCAAACGAAAAGCCGCCCGGAATCTGGCATTTGTGGCCAGACTCTGGGCGGCCAAGTGCTCCGCCGCAGGGCCTCGGGAACCCAGGTTAAATGGAATAGAACTCGTGCAACCAGATGTAGCCGTCGCTGCCAGTAGCCGCCGCCTCGAAAACTGCCTTGCCGTAGCGCACCGTCATGCCGTTGGTGGGCGTGCGGCTGCTGTGGCTGGCATAGGGGCTCAACTGCTGGTTCCAGAGGCCGGCCGGGTCATGCACGTAGTAGTTGGTGCCATCGTAGCCAATGACGACGACGACGTGGCCAAAATTGGTGAAGTAACCTTGCACGATAACCGGCTTGCCCGAGGCAGCCAACTGCCGCAACTGCGCAACGCTGCCATTGGCATAGGTACGGTCGCGCATCCGGATACCATAGCGCGAGGCTTCGCTGTTGAAGTTGTCCCGGATGGTGGTCAGCCCACCCGCGGCCGCCGCGCCCACACCGTAGCGGTAAGAAAGCTGGTCTGGCGTTACGGGTGCCCCGTAGTATTTGAGTGCCATTGCCAGGGAGGTGTTCTGGCAGGAGCCTTCCGGGTTCAGCGCGTTGTAGTACTGGTAAAAGTAGGGCACGTTCTGCACATAGGGTGTGCTTACGGTGGTCACATTTACCAACTTAGCCACCTGCGCGAGCGAGGTGCCGTTGCTGCTGAAGGCGTTGATGTTGAGGCGGCGGTTGGTGCCCGCCTGGCTGAAGGCGTAGCGAAAGGAATACGTCCCGTTGGTCACGGGCATGTCCTTAATGATGTAGCCATCGACGGAGGCAATAATCTTGGTGACGCCCGCGCCGGCTGTGCCGGAGAACGGGCTGCTTTGGCCCACCACGAACGACGAGGCGCAATTGACGGTGACGCTTGAGGTGGTGGCATCGGCCAGGGCGGTAACGGCGACGGACTGGGCCGGAGCGGGCTGCTCTTTCTGGCAGCTTACGAGCGCAGGCAGGGAAAAGCCGAGCAAAGCAACGGCATAACGAATGTTCATAGCAACAGGGAGTTAGAAGGTGAAGGAATGGGCCCGGACTGCCGGGCAGAGTTGGTGGGAAGTAGGAGCAAGTTGAGCTACTGCCCGATTACATCCTAACTACCGCCCCCGCGAGTTGGACCAACGCCCGCCTTGCTGGGCCCAACAACCAAAAACCTATGACCAGGCAGAACGTCGGGTAGGCCCATCGGCGCGTCGGAGGCATACAACTCCCCTACCAATTGATGTCATTACAGCCATTTCGTGTTAGGTGTACACAGGAACGACCCCGCCCCTACTCGTTCTTGACTGTAGATAAATCTCGAAACGGCTCTAAAAGCCTGCCGCTGGCCAGCCGCCGGGTGCCGCTCCCACAGCCAAAAGCGCTTCCCTGCAACAGCCGCTGCTTTAGGTAGGGTTGCAGGCGCGCGTCGCGCAGCATGGTTGGGCCGTTGAATTCGAAGCAACGGGCGCCGCGCGATGCAGTCGGCCACGCAGAGGCGGCCGGCGGGGGTGGAGTGGTTGACGCCAAAGTCCTGCTTGAGCGGGGAGTGGAATTGCTCGCAGCTCAACTCGTCGGGCCTCGCCCGCCAGCGCGTGCCGTTTAAGCGCAAAAGGCCCCAACACAGCACGGTGTCGGGGCCTTTTGCTTTTGAAGGGAGGCGACGCATTGGGAAAGAATTGCCGCCGCTTGCTAGGCGAAAAACGTGTTTCCTCGCGGTAGGAGAGCCGGCTTAGAAAGGATAACCAATGGCCAGATTGAGGCGGCCGGGACCACCGGTTTTGCCAGAAGGCTCACGCAGGGGCATGGCGTAGTCGAAGCGGATGACGAAGAAGTTTACGTCAATTCGAATGCCAACGCCGCCACCCACCGCCAGCTGCTTGGCGAATGAACTAAGCTTAAACTGGCCGTTCGTGCCATCAGGCTGCCCGTCGGCATTTACGCCGGGGCGGTCAAGGTCGGGATTGGCCAGCCAGATGTTGCCGGCATCGAGGAACACGGCCCCTTTCACGTAGGGAAACAGGTCCTGGCGGTATTCCACGTTGCCTTCGAGGCGAATGTCGCCTACCTGGTCGTAAAACTGGTTGAGGGTTTGGTCGCCGGCGGCGGGCTTGTACGTGCCCGGCCCCGCACCGCGCGCCGGGAAGGCCCGCACCGAGTTGGGGCCCCCAATGCCGTACTGCTTGGGGTAGGGCAGCACGTCGGAATTGCCGTAGGGCTGGCCAATGCCGGCCTGCAGGCGGGCCACGATGCGGTTGCCGGAGGCGGGGTTGGGGTTGATGCGGTAGTATTCGCGCACCTCCAAATCGAACTTCAGGTACTGGCTGTACTGCTGGCTGCCAATGGTGTACTTGCCGTCGGTTTTGGGGAAGCTGAAGCTGCTGGCAATGCCCTGGGCTAGGTTGCCACTGCCCTCAATCTGGCCGCTGAAGTAAATCTGCTGACGGCGCTGCTCCAGCACCTGCTGGTTGTAGGTGTAGCGGTAGGAGCTGGCCAGAATGAACTGCTGCTGGAAGGCGCTGCGCAGGTAGGCGCGGCTTTCTAAGAGCTTCGTAAAAGCCTCTTCCTGGCTGCCCAGGCGCACATACGTGATGTCAATAGGCCGAATTTCCTGCTCGTTGGTGATTTTGGTTTTCCAGGAATACCCGTAATTGAAGTTCAGCAGGTCTTCGCGGAAATAGCCGGCGCGCGTCACGGTTTTGTAGCCGGCCGCGATAGAAGTGCGGGGCTGAAAGTCCGAGTTGGTCAGACGCACATCGAGCAACGGCAAATTCGGCACCACCAGCCGCGGAATGAGCAGCTGCGCGTTCAGGCCCAGCTCGTAGCTGGTGAGGCCCACGCTGGTGTTGCTGCTGTTGGTCTGGGTTTCGGTGCTGGCCGTGGCGTTCACGAGCAGCTGCTCGCCGCCGCGCAGGGCCGAGCGGTTGCGGAAGGCTACGATTAGGGCCGGGCCGGTGAAGCCGTTGGTTTTGGTGGCCAGCTGCACTTCGGCCCGCAGGCTTTTCTTCTTGAGCTGGGTCATCAGCACCTCCGCATCGAGGCGGGCGCGCTGGTAAGGCCGGCCACCGGGAAGCTGCACAGTGGTATCGCCGGCCGCGGCGGGGGCAAAGCGAATTTCGACGAAGCGGAACGTGCCCAGGTTCATCAGGCGGCTCAGGGTCTGGTCGCGGCGGCGGCGGCGGTACACGCTGTCCGGATACAGGAAGGTGGCGCGGGTGATGGCGACCGCTTTGAACACCTTCTCATCGGGGTAATAATTGTAGCCCTTGTAGCGAATGGGCTGGCGGCGTACGGTATCCGTCAGCACATAATTCGTGTTGAGCTTCACCTGGTCGAGCCAGTAAGGCTGCAGGGTTTTGTCGGGCGCGGTGGGCTTCACGCGCAAATCGATGGTAGCCTTTTTGTCCAGCGTACTGTCGACCTGGAAAATCAGCAAATCGGGCGAGAAGTAATAATACCCCTGGTTTTTCAGCGCTGCATCGATGCGCACGCGCTCAGCCGTGAGCGTGTTCAGGTTGTAGGCGTCGCCCACCTTCAGCAGGCTTTCACCCTGGGTACGGCGGATGGCGTCGTCAATCAGGGTGTCGCGCTTGGGGAAGTTGACCTCGGCGAAGTGGTAGAGCGGGCCAGTATTGGCCGTGTAGTTCACCTGAGCCGTTTTTTCCTGCTCCTTCACTTCCGACGTGGTCGTGCCCCGGAAGTAGCCGTTGTTGTGCAGCCGGTTGCTGATAAGGTCGCGCGTGGCGGTGGCCTTCACCTGCGAGAGCAGCACCGGCGCTTCGCCAAATTTGTCGGCCAGCGTTTTGCCAATGCCCTTTTTCTTGCCCACGCCCAGGTGCCAGAAGTACAGCTTGGGCCGCAACCCGAGAATGGACGCATTGGGTTTGGGCCGAATAACCGATTCCAGCTCGGTTTGCAACGCCGACTGCTTGGGCAGCTTCTCGGGGGCCTTAATGGTGACCTTGCTGCCCGTGTACAGCTTTTCGCCCTTGGGAATGTATTGCAAGCCGGAGCACGAAGCCAGCAGAAGCAGTGCGAAGGGCACGGTGGCGCGCTTAGCGGCCCGAACAGAACAGAGTTGGTTATTAATTGAATTCAACACAAGAGTTTCGGCAGTAGTGGCTGCGGCCGTCAATCGGCGCAGCCCGAACGAGCGGACAGTGGGAAGCAGCTTTTTCATTTTGTTTTGCTGCTATCGGCCCGGGCAACGGGGGCGGTTTGAGTGGAGTCTTTTTCGGCCTTCTTTTCGACCTTTTCCTGCTTACGCTGCTCCTTGCGCTCGGCTTTTACCTCCTTCGGTACTTTTGAGAACAGCTCCTTCAGGTCGCGGTATTCGCGCTGGAACACTAGGGCCGCACCAGTTTTGACAAGCTGGCCGTCGATGTCCTCGTAGGCATTCTGCCGGAAGGCCCGCAGGCGCAGGCGGCCGTCGCGCAGTACCGTGTACTCGATGCTTACGTCGCCGGCGAAGTTGCTGGCGGCATTGGCTCCTTGCGTGGCCTGGGTGCCTTGGTTGCCACTCAGCGGCACATCAGTGCCGAGGCGTACCGAGAGGCGGTTGTTGAGGAACTGGCGGCGCACGGCCACGTTCAGGTCGGTGCGGCTTTTGGCGTTGCCCGAGCTATAGTCGGCCTGGTTGGTTACGCCCAGGTCAACGCCCAGGCCGGCCAGGTATTTGCCGGTCAGGTTCTGAAGCTGGTCGGTGAGCACTGAGCTAACCGAGCCGCGCAGCTGCGTAGCCACGAAGCCTTCGCTGGCGCTGCTCTGGAACGGGTTTTCCTGCAGGAAGCGGCCCAGAATCAAGAGTGAGAAAACCTGCTTGCTGAGTTGTGAAGTCTGAGTGGGCTGGCGCAGTTGGGCTAGCTTGGCTTCCACTTCGCCGCCAAGAGCTCCGCGCTGGTTTTCGGGCAAGGTAATGTCGAACCCAATAAGCGGCTTGGTCAGGTTCTCGGTCACATTCAGCAGTACCTCAAAAGGCAGGCGGTTGCGCGAAATGGTGTTGGCCGTGGGGTCGTTGCTGCCCTGGCCGGCCAGCAAGTCGGCCGGGGCGGCTAGTACCTTATATATGGCTGTCAGGTCGAGGTCGGCGTTGAACGGGTCGCCGCTCCAGGTGATGCTCGAGCCACGCCGCAGCATAAAATCGCGCGATGCCAGGTCGTAGAGCGACAAATGGTACTGCCCGCGTGCCACTTCGAGCCGGCCACTGAGCGTGATGTTGCCCGTGGGGTCGATGTTGGTGTTGAGCGTGCCATTGGCCTGCACGCGCAGGTTGTCGCCACTCACCGGGTCGATGACAAGGGTGAAAGGAGTTTTGTCGGTTACCGTTACCACGGCCGTCACGTCGTAGCCGGAGGCGGTCATGCGCAGCGTATCGGCCGCGGCCAGCTTGCGGGCCAGCATGGTATCAAGGGGCACGCTCTTGTCAATCCACTGCACAACGCCTTCGGTGTCGACCTTGCTCGGGTCGGCCAGCGGCGACTCCACCGTGAGGTCCGAGGGCGTGACGACGGTTACGTTGGTGTTCACTTTAATCAGTTCCAGCGGGCCTGTCAGGCGGGTTTCCGAGTCCACCACCAGTTTGCCGTAGAAGAGCGTGTTGTTCTTGCGGGTGCTGTTCACGGCCATGAAGTTGTTGGTCGTGGCCCGCATATCGAAGGCGTAGTCGACGAAGTTCTTCGTGAGCAGGTAGCCGTTGATAACGGCCTTGTTCGACGTCGAATCGAGTATGGTGAAGTTGTTGAAGGCCAGGCCCCGGTCGTCAAACGCAATGGCTTGGTTGGGCAGGCGGTAGAGTGACCCCAGCTGCGGCACTACAAAAGCGGCATCGTCGGAGGTGTTCAGCGTGCCGCGTACCACTGGCGCGCTGGTGGCGCCCTTCACCGTAAGCTGGCCGCGCACGTAGCCGCTGGCCCGCCGCACCTGGCCGACGGAGAAGGGCTCGATGAGTTTCAGGTTGAGGCGAGTGGCATCTACTACCAAGTCGAGCGGGGTGGCGCTGTTGGCCAAGTAGGTGCCGGTTACGCGTACATCGTTGCCCGCGCCGCCCACCGTACCGGCTGCGCCACCGGTTAGGCGCGCATCAATATCGTAGCGGCTGGGAGCGGGGTTGGTCGCCTTCACGGCAATGTCACCAATCTGAGCCTTCTGGAAAACCAGGTTTTTGATGGTGGCATCGGCCGTGAAGGCCTGGGTTTTCTTGCCCAGGTTGTCGATGCGGGCCGTGCCGTTCAGCTGCCCGGCCACCAGCGAGTCCTGCTGCTGCACAATTTTAGCCAGCTCGGCCAACTCGAAGTTGCTGAACGTGACGCCCAGCGGCGAGGTGCGCACCTGCGGGTTCTGGCTTTGCAGGGCCAGCGTGCTACGGCCGTTGGTTAGGTTGAGGCCGTTGGCCACTACTTCGCCGGTGGGGTAGTAGCGCACGAAGTTGTTGGCCCCCGCCGTCCAGTTTTCATAGTTAATCACCTGCTCGGGCGCGGCCACAAACTCATATACCACGCTGCTGCCCCGGCCGCCGCTCTGCGCCAGCGCCTGCAGGGTGCCGGCCACCGCCAGCCGCTCGCGGTTGGCCGAGTCGCCCAGAATGGCCGCGCGGGCCGACAGCTTATTATTGGCCACGCTGCCGATGAGGCTGGGTCGGCGCAGCTTCAGGGTGGTATCCTGGGCGGCCTGGGCCAGCCGCAGGCCGTAGTCCAGCTTCTGCGGGTCGGAGTTTACATCCAGCTTAAGCGAATCGAGCTTGTAGTTCTCGTAGCGGATGATGGGAATGCTGGTGTTAGCCGTGAGGCGGGCCGCCTGCCGCGAGTAGTCGCCGGCCAGCGTGAAGGGCGAAATTTTCTTCAGGCCCTTCACCAGCTTGGTGGCCAGCGTGGGGTCTTTCAGCTTAAGGGAGTAGGTGAAGTGACGGTCAACTCCGCTGGGCACGTACTTCACGCCGGGCACGTCGAAGTAGCGGTCGAGGTGCTGCTGCAGCTCCGTGGCGATGTCGCCGAGGTGCACGTTGCCATCGAGGTTCACGTTGGCTATGTCGGAGGTGATGGTGGCCAGCGTGCGGCGGTCGTTCTGCACAATGCGGCCGTTGAGCGAGTCGAGCGGGAAGGCCTGATTATCGCGCACAATCACAATCTTGGTGCCGCTGAACGTGCCGTTGAGCGTATTCAGGTTCGAGCCGCGCAGGTTAGCTACCAGGTTGCCCTGCACGCGCAGGTCGCCACCGGTATAGAAGCCCAGCGCCGTGAGGTTGGCCCCGCGCAGGTTTAGCTTGGTTACCTCGTAGGTGGGGTTGCGCGGGTCGCGCAGGTTCACCACGGCGCTCAGGTCGAGGTTCAGGTTGGGGTCGTTTTTGCTGCTCGCGTTGATGACGTAGCGGTTGCGGTCGAGGTCGACCGTCGCGGCCACACCTTTATAAGTGTAGCCGTTGTAGCGGGCGCTCTGTACGTTGGCCTTCACCTGGCCCACCAGCGTGCCGGGGTCCTGCAGGTTGCCGGTGGCATTGATGCGGCCCGTGGCCGTTACGCGTCCAATGGTCGGGTCCTTTAGTAGCTTACCGAAGTCGAAGCCGCCCACCGCGAAGGTGCCCACCACCGGTTGCCGCCCGTTGGCTTGCTTCGCTCCCAGCCGCCCGCTGAACGCAAGGTTGCCATAAGTCGAGCGCAGCTTTAGGTTGGTGTCGAACGCCAGCGTAGTTGGCCGGCCTTTGAACGTGCCGCTCACCGCCACTGTGGGCGGAATACTGATGTTGTTCGGGATGCTGCCCTTGGGCGCGAGGCTGAGAATGTCGGCCCGCGTGGTGTGGAAATCCTGAATATCGAGGTCAGCGTACAGGCGCGCATCCGTATTGGGCAGGCC
This sequence comes from Hymenobacter glaciei, assembly GCF_039539585.1. NCBI lineage: Bacteria > Pseudomonadati > Bacteroidota > Cytophagia > Cytophagales > Hymenobacteraceae > Hymenobacter > Hymenobacter glaciei. Next base: position 201,902 of record NZ_BAABDK010000032.1, read on the forward strand.
CTGAATGCGGCCGCGCCGGGCTTTGAGCGCGGTATTGCGCAGCCCCACAAACTCAAAGTTGCGCACCGAGAAGTCGCCCACCCGGCCCGCAATCTGCCCGTTCAGCAACACGCTCTGGTTGGGGCCGGTGTTGAAGGGCGCGGTGCCGGCCAAATCAGGGGCCAGGTACAGAATGTCGCGGAAGCCGAGGCGCACATTGCGGAGGTCGCCTTCAATCTTCAGGTTTGCCAATTGCTTCACGTCGCCCAGCGCGGCAAAATCCTTGTAGCCAATAGCCAGCGTGCGGCGGATGCGGGTGTGCGGCGTCACCAAATCAAGGCTGTCGAGCCGAATCTGCACGGAGTCGTACACCACATTGGCTTTCCACGAGTCTACTTTGAAGCCGCTTTTCTCCTGGCCGGCGAGGTTGTCGACGCGGCCGGTGGTGCTGTTTTCCGAGTAGCGTAGGTTGTGCGTGTTCAGTACAAGGTTCGTGAAGTCGAGGTGGTTGTAGTCGAGCGCGGGCAGGCGGGTGCGCTGCTTGGGCTGGTTGAAGTTGTCGAACTTCACGGCCAGGCCGCTGATGTCAGACTCGTCGAGCAGCACGCGCCAGCCCGGCGATGCGGCCGCTTGGCCGGTGGCGACTTTCACTTTGTCGGTGGCTTCATCCAGCTTGCGGACGGCTTCGGCGGGGTTCACCACGCGCTGTTCCACGGGTACGGCCTCGTTCTGGGCGTAAGCAAAAGCGGTGTTTTTGAGGGTGAGCTTGCCCAGCGTGACGCGCTGTTTTTGCAGGTCAATGTCCTTCGCGGTGATGTCGGCCAGCCCGATGTTGGTGCTGATAAACTGCGCCGCCGGACTGTTCTTGTACACAAAAGCCACGCTGTCGAGCGTCGCGTGGTTCAGCCCCAGTTGCAGCGTGAGCGGCTCGGTGGGGCCCGGGTTTTCCACCTCGGGAGCCGTTTTGGTTTGCACGATGCTGATGGCCGAGCGCCGCAGCGCCGCGTTATCCACCTTATAGATAGACTTGTCCACATCCACCTCGTCCATGTTGGCCGTGAACTCGCCGATGCGCGCCCGAATGTCGGAGCCCGTCACTTGGTCGAGCTGCGTGAAGTTGATGTTGGTAAGGCGCGCCTTGCCAATGTCGTACTTCAGTGCCGAGGAAGTGGTGTCGACCGGCGCGTTGGGGTCGACAAAGGCGTCAATGATGAAGTCATAGTTGTTCACCGAGTCGGGCTCGGTGCGGGTGAGGCGTACCCGGCCATCGTTCAACTCGATATTGGAAACGTTGACTTGGCTGTGGAGCAGCGCCCAGATGTCGAGGTCGACGCCGAGGTGACCAACGGACAGCAAAGTGTCGCGTTTCTGGTCCTCCAGATAAACCCCATCGAGGTTGATGGCGTGGCGGAAATCGGTGCGGAATTTCCCGATTCGCACCTCCGTTTTCAGCTTGCCGCGCAGGTAGCTTTCGGCCCGGCGCGCCACAAAATCTTGTCCGGCCGGGAATTGAAGCACAACAACTACCGCTATAACCAGCAGCAGGATAAAGGCTAAAAGCCCCAGGATTCCGTAAAGAGTTCGACGCAGAAAGGTGGACAAAGCAGGGAGGAATTAGCTACAACACAAAACAGGGCAATTCTTCCCAACGCAAAAAGAGCATCGGGGGTTAGAAACTACCCTGCCGCCCCGCCCGACAAAACACCGCCTGCCCGGCGTGCGTAAGCCCGGGCCCAAGCGGCCTGCCGGTGCGCAACCGTTTCAGCATCCGGCCTCGGTTCTGGCTTCGTAAATCCTCTTCCGACAAGTACCTATCTTGCGCGTCCAACCCCCACCAGCTTGCCCATGATACTACGTTTCTCTCTGCCCTACCGCACCATCTTTGGCCAGCGTCTGGCCGTTTGTGGCTCGCACTCCAGCCTCGGCAACTGGCAGCCCGCGGCGGCTGTCGATTTGCTCTACGACGAAGCCACGACGTGCTGGAGCCTCGAAGTCGACCTGCCCGATGCGCCCGGCGAGCTTACCTATAAGTATGTGCTGCGCGACGACAACACCGGTGCGCAGCAGTGGGAGTTCGGCCCCAACCGTTGCATCGCCTACAATCCTGCCCGCACGCCGCGCCTGCACCTGAGCGACTATTGGCGGGCCCCCGCCCAGCCCGAAAACGAACTGCTGACTGCCGCTTTCACCAAAGGCCTGTTCCGCCGCCCAGCCGGGAACAACCCGGCCCGCGCCGCCGCGCCGGCTCCTGCAGCCAAAAAAGCAGCTGCCGCCAAAACCAAAGCGGCCAAAACGGCCGCTCCTGCCGCAGCCGCGCCGGCAACCGACAACCAGCTAACACCTACTACCGCCCCCGCCACCGGCGAAACCATGTTCCGCCTGCTGGCCCCGCGCGTCGATTCGCACCTGGGCCTGTGCATTCTGGGTTCCGACCCGGCGCTGGGCGCCTGGGACAACACCAAAGCCCTGGTGCTGTCGGACGCCGAGTACCCCACCTGGACCGGTACCGTGAAGCTGCAGCAGCCCGGCCAGGAATGCTTGTACAAGTACGCGATGTGGGATGCGGCTGCCGGGCACGCCCTCGACATGGAAGGCGGCGAAAACCGCGTGGTGCCCGTGACGCAGGGCCGCCCCGCCGCCCGCGTTTTCAACGACGAAAGCTACCGCTACGCTGATGCCTGGCGCGGGGCCGGCGTGGCCCTGCCCGTGTTTGCCATGCGCAGCGCCCAGGGCTTTGGGGTAGGGGAATTCAGCGATTTGCAGCTGCTGACCGACTGGGCGGTGCAAACCGGGATGAAGCTGGTGCAGATTCTGCCCATCAACGACACTACTGCTACTCATACTTGGGTCGACTCTTATCCCTACGCCGCCATTTCGGTGTTTGCCCTGCACCCGCAGTTTGTGCACCTCGAAGGCATCGCCGCCCTCAAGGATAAGAAAGCCGCCAAGGAGCTGGCCCAGCTGAAAGAGCAGTTCAACGCCAAGGATTTCGTGGATTACGAGCCGGTGATGAACGCTAAGTGGAAGTTTCTGAAGCTGCTGTATCAGCAGGAGAAGAAGGCTTTCCTGGCCGATGCCGAGTACCGCGAGTTTCTGGACGGTCAGGGCAGCTGGCTGGTGCCGTACGCCGCCTTCTCGGCCCTGCGCGACCGGTTCGGTACCGCCGATTTCCAGCAGTGGCCCGCCGAGTTCCGCACCCCGCAGAACCTGGCCGAGCTTACCGCCGAAACGGCCGCCGACTACGACGACTTCGGCCTGTTTTTCTTCACCCAGTTCCACCTCGACAAGCAGCTGCGCGCGGCCGTGGCCTACGCCCGCTCCAAAGGCGTGGTGCTGAAGGGCGACCTGCCCATCGGCATCTACCGCCACTCGGTGGATGCCTGGACGCAGCCCGAGCTCTATCACATGAACGCCCAGGCCGGTGCCCCGCCCGACGATTTCTCGACCACCGGCCAGAACTGGCGCTTTCCAACCTATAACTGGCCGCGCATGGCCGAAGACGGCTACAAGTGGTGGAAGCAGCGCATGGGTCACCTGGCCCGCTACTTCGATGCTTTGCGCATCGACCACATCCTGGGCTTCTTCCGCATCTGGGAAATGCCCATCGAGTCGGTGGAAGGTCTGCTGGGCCACTTCTCGCCGGCGCTGCCGCTGCACCGCCACGAAATTGAACGCCGCCTGGGCTGGTTCGACTACTCCCGCCTGTGCGAGCCCTACATCCGCTGGCACATGCTGCAGGATATTTTCCAAGGCGAGGCCGAGGCCGTGTTCGATGAATACCTGGACGATGCCAGCTACGGCCGCATTCATCTGAAGCCACACGTCGACAACCAGCGCAAAATCGAAGCTTACATCACCCAGAAGCTGGCAGCCCAGCCCGAGTACGCCGACTATTTTGCCTGGCTGCAAAAAGGCCTCTTCCGGCTAGTGAACGAGGTGCTGTTCGTGCCCGCCGGCGACGACTTCTACCACCCGCGCATCACCCTGAACAAGAGCTATTCCTTCCGGGAGCTCGAATCGGAACAGGACCGCAGCCGCTTGTACGACGACATTTACGTCGACTTCTTCTTCCGTCGCCACGAGGAGTTCTGGCGCCAGCAGGGCCTCACCAAGCTGCCGCCCGTGCGCTACGCCACCGACATGCTCATCTGCGGCGAAGACCTGGGCATGGTGCCCGCCTCGGTGCCCGGCGTGATGAAGGAGCTCGGCATGCTGGGCCTTCACATCCAGCGCATGCCCTCGAACCCCGAAACCGAGTTTGGCCACCCCAATACAGCTCCGTACCTAAGCGTGGTTACAACCAGCAGCCACGACATGAGCACCGTTCGCGGCTGGTGGGAAGAAGACCGGGTACGCACCCAGCGCTTCTTTGAGACCATAATGGGCCACTGGCGCGAGATTGCCCCGTTCTTCTGCGAGCCCTGGGTGGCGCGCGAAATTTTGGTGCAGCACCTGCACTCGCCGGCCATGTGGGCCATTTTCCCGCTCCAGGATTTGCTGGCCATCGACAGCCACCTGCGCCGCGCCAACCCGCACGAAGAGCAAATCAACGTGCCCAGCAACCCCACGCACTTCTGGAAGTACCGGGTGCACCTGCCGTTGGAAGAGTTGGTGGACGCCGTTGGTTTCAACGAGCCGTTGCGGGCACTGGTAGCAGCCAGCGGGCGCGGCTAGGTTCTTACCCTACCTATCGAAAACGCAAAAGCCCCTTTCCGCTAGGAAAGGGGCTTTTGCGTTTTCGAGCACGGCATGCGAGGCAAACGTCGCCCGCTGCCTCGTTACGCCCAGGCTTACTGTAAAGTTGCTATCAATCAGCACATAACTATAACTATTCTTCTAGTAGCATCAGCCAACGCGCAGGCATTGGGTGGGGCGTAGATTATTAGGATGGTAGCTGTATCGATGAGGTGAAATTATTGGATTATAGCAAGGGCCAAAATTTGTCGATAGCACTCAATCCATATAAGTTATGGTTTCGTAGGTAGCCTCTAAGCTCAGCAAGGGCCGCTTAAGTTGTTGGCAGCCTACTACATGCGCGGCAAAGTGAGCGATTGCTGTTTGACCGCGCGAAAGGGGGAGTTTGTCGAAAATTATGTCTCTTCTGCAAACACCCATCCTAGTTTTGTGATACTGTATACAAGGTATATAAGTAGTTATCAAGAGTGCGGGTTAGTTGAACCCAGAAGCTTTCGGTTTTAATGCGTTTAGTCCGGCCATTTAGCTGGATTCATATCAAAAGCAAACATCCCGAAGCCGGGAGCCGGGAGCTGGTATTCCAGCCGGCATGCTGGCTTGTTTCGCTGCTTTTCCACGGGTCGTGCTCGTAGTATTCACCTCCCCTTCATTGCTCAAGCTTATTAATTTTTTCTTCATTCAGCCCTAATGAAATTACTCTTACAAACGCTGGTGCTGCTTTTGCTGCTGGCGTTGCCCGGCTGGAGCCAGGACGGACTACCGGCCAACATGGCACCATTCGGTCATAGTGCCTCCAATGCCCCCATCTCCAAACCTGTTGCGTCGGTCCGCCGAGTACAACGGCCCACGGTAGCAGCCGTGGCCAGCAACGTGACTACAGTGGTTGCGGTGGGAGCAGGCAACGCCGTAATTCCCAGTGTGCAGTTTACGTCGAGCAATCCCATCTCTACCATTACTTTCACGCTGACTGCTGCCAACAGTGCCAACGGTACCCTGTATGGCTACAACCCGGCCAATAATTCGATTTCGGCTGCGGTTGCCGTTGGAACATCGTCGCTGAATTTTGGGACGTATCCAGGCCTGGCTTTTCAGCCGGCGGCTGGTTTTATTGGCACGTACACCTTCACCTATACGCTGACAAATAACCTGGGGGAAGTGTCGAATTCGGCTACCTACACCATCAACGTCAGCAACCTCGTGGCCCGCTCCCAGACGTCGCAGATTCTGCTGAGTTCGTTTGGCGCGACGGCGTTGTCGCTGCCCCTGACTGGCACCCCCGATGCAGGGCGCACCATCAGTAACTACCGCATTAAGTCGCTTCCGGCGTCCGGTGCCGGGGTGCTGTCGCTAAGCGGCACACCCGTTACGGTCAATCAGGTAATTTCTGCGGCTAAGTAGGTCGGATGAATTAGTTTTCACTAAAGGGGGAGAATTGAATGCGGAGTTGTTTGCCGA
>NZ_BAABDK010000033.1:0-238190 GCF_039539585.1 Hymenobacter glaciei
TTTATTTGCGCGGACTCAAAGCCATGCACTACACTTTGACCAAACTGGCTGCGTAACATCAGTTATTAGGTCGATTTCGGAAGTGAAAGCGCTTGCACATCATAAATCTCACTTCTCAATTCGCAAGGATAGACTGAATCACAGTCATATTCGAAGCATTGGAATCTCATTTTCAAACAAGCTTGCAATTCCTTGCTGGTCACATATTACATCATTTATGGTGCCTGACGCGCCAATTGTAGCCATTCAGAACATCATCAATCGCAAGAGTAAAAATCTGCAAGGCTATTTGACCGGATGTGATGAAGTGTGGTTGCTAATGCTTGAAACAGGGAGCCCATAATCTTATTATGATGGATTCGAAAAGCTAGAAAACCACACTTTTAGTAGCGGTTTTACTCGAACTTTAATTGGGCGAGTTCCAAATGGGGAGCTGGTCGTACTGCAAACTTATTTGCATTAGGGTACCTAAGTTACTCGGCTATTATCAAGTGGGATAATTGCGATTTGTCTTTAGAGATTTTTATCCATTGCAGATTAGCGCTTAATTATTTTGATACCTCAAATTCGAATTCCTTGTGCCGTTTTCCCTGCTCTATTCGAATACGTGCTAGTTCTTGAGTAGCGGTTGCCCAATAAACTCCAGCATAAAAGTATCGGTACTTGCCAGCCTCAATACTTTCGAAAGGTTGAAAGGATAACAGCTTCTTCAGTTGCATAAACTCTCTTTCATTCATGCCGAGTTTGACGAGTATATCTTCACTATCCAAGGTGATTCTGACTTTACAACCATGGAAGCCATTCTCTCTTAATGCATCGAGAATTTGCACCATCCCTTCGTTTGTTTCTCTCATTGCTGTTTTGATTTGAGCCAGATATTCGGATAAATCTACTGCAGCTAATAGTTTCAGTTGATGCCTAACTCCCCCGGATCTCCTGCTTGATATGCTCCACGAACTGGGCGAATTCGGGTTCAGCTTCGACGTTTTCGTGCCAGGCGAGGCCCATTTCGGCCAGGTTGTATTGGTGCTGGGGGCTGATGGTGGCGCCCGGCACGAGGGCCCCGGCCGCGTCGTGCTCGTAGCCGAGCAGCCAGAGGCGGTCGGCCAGGGCGGTGGTAGTCACGATGTCGTGCGAGACGATGATGACGGTGTTCAGCTCGTCCATGGTGGTGACTTCGACGATGATTTTCTTCACTTCATCAATCATGGCCACGTCGAGGCCGGAGAAGGGCTCATCGAGCAGGATGAGGTGGTCGGAGCAGAGCAGCTGCTGGGCGATGGCTGCCCGCTGGCGCTGCCCGCCCGAGAGCAAGGCCGGGTACTTGCGCCGGTGCGGGGCCAGGCCGAAGCGTTCGAGGTAGGTGTCGACGTGCTGGCGGGCGTCGGCGGGGGCGTGCTTGCGCTGGGCGGCCACCAGCAGGTTGTCGTGCAGGGTGCGGTGGTCGAAGAGGGGGTAGCGCTGCTGCACGAAGCCCACGAGGCCGGGCTCCACGGGCTGCTGGGCGAGGCCAACTTCCACGGTGCCGGTGCTGGGGGCGATGAGGCCCGCCATGATGCGGCACAGCACCGACTTGCCGATGCCCGAGCGGCCGTAGAAGCCCACGACCTGTCCCTGGCTCATGTTGGGCCGCGTCACGTCGAGGACCTGGGCGTTGATGTCGCGCAGGACTTTTTCTCCGTTGAAGGAGATGGAGACGTTGTTGAGGGTGAGGATGGGGTCGCGGTAGGCGTAGGTGTGGGCGGTCATGGGTTTCGTGCGCTCGTCGACCCCACCCCCCGGCCCCCTCCCCGGTGGGGAGGGGGAGCCGAGGCGGCGTAGGTCGGGTTGGGCCTTTTTTTAGTTTCGAATGATTGAAGTTTTCGCCGTGACACCCCCTCCCCACCGGGGAGGGGGCCGGGGGGTGGGGTTAGACCGTCGCGCCCAGCGCCGAGTAGGGGAAAAACACCCGCCGCAGCAGAACAAACACGTAGTCCTGCGCAGCACCGGTAGCCAGAATCACCAGTTGAATAGCCAGCACTCCATCGAGGTGCAGGTAGCGGTTCTGCTTGTAGAGGAGCAGGCCGATACCGCCTTCCGATTGGTAGAGGGTTTCGACGAGCGTAATCATGGTCCAGATGATGGCAAAGTTCTGGCGCACGACTTCGAGCATCTCGTCGAGCTTGCCCAGTACCACGACTTCGTAGAAGCTGCGCCACTCGCTCATGCCCAGGGTGCGGGCGTGGTCCATTTCCTCTTGGGTGGTGGTCAGGATTACGCTCGTCATGCCCGTCACCAGGTACACCGTAGCCCCGAAGATGAGCACTGAGAGCTTGACCTGGTGGCCCGAGTTGAGCATCAGGGCCATGAAGAAGGTCAGGCCCGTGAGGGTGAGGTAGCGCATCTTGCTGGCCGCGTAGGCGATGGGCCGAAAGAAGGGCAGTGCCGTGAGGTAGGATATCACCAGCGCCAGTACCGTGGCCACGGCCAGCGCCTCAATGGCCGTAGTCATGCTGGCCCACAGCTCCTGTATCAGGCCCTGCGTGGTGATGAGGTCGCCGAGCGAGCGGATGACTTCGCCCAGGCTGGGGAAGAGTTGCATGGGGTAAAACAGCCACAATAGTAGCAACAGGGCCACTTGTCCTACTGCCATCGTGGTGAACACGAGGCGGGCCGGCTGGGCGTTGGGGGCGAAAAGGGATTTCATTTTTAAATAGAGAAAATCAGAACGTCATGCTCATCTGGCGTCCGCGTAGTCGAAGCATCTCGCGTGCATTGCTAATTCAATCGTTGCAAAGGGATTGATTACTTCCACACGCGAGATGCTTCGGCTGCGCGGACGCCAGATGAGCATGACGTTCTTTTTCGCTTTCTACTACTGGTTAATTCCCTAGCACTACCTCCACGCGGCGGTTTTTGGCTTTGCCATCCGGCGTTCCGTTGCTGGCGACTGGCTCGGAGGCACCGTGGGCGTACACCTGCACGCGGCCGTCGGGGAAGGCGCTGCGGCTTTTGGCTTCCAGCCAGTGCTGCACGGCCATGGCCCGGTCTTCCGAGAGCTGCTGGTTTTTGCCAGGGTCGCCGGCGTTGTCGGTGTGGCCGTGCACGGCCACTTTCAGGCGGCCAGCCACCACGAGGTCGTTGAAGAGCTGGTTCAGGTCACGCTCGGCAGCGGGGGTGAAGCTGCTCTGGCCCGAGTTGAAGGCGATGTTCCAGGCGCGCTTGCTCACGCTCTGGCGGATTTCCTCACCAGCGGCAAACTGCTGGGTTTCGGCCGGCGCCACGGCTTTGCCTTTGTATTGCTGCTGCAGTTTCTTTAGGGGCGTCAGGTCCAGCATTTCGGTGAGGGGCACGTAACTGGGCAGTTCCTTGGGGTAGAGCTTGCTCTGCACGTCGCCGAAAGTTTTGTACACGGCCGCGTAAATGTTGGTACCGCCTTCGTCGAGGCCAAACAGGCTCAGGTTGTCGCTGAAGTTGAAGGCTTTGCTGCCCCCCAGCTCCACCACGTCGCCGTTACGGTCGGCCTCGCTCACGCCTTTGTAATACTTCAGCCAGTAGGCGCCGGGCTTGTCCTGGTCGCCATACACAGTGGCCGAGATGTCGGCAGCGCGGGTCAGGGCTTCGGGGTGGCTTTTCACCTGGTCGCCGGCTACGGCGAAGGCCGTCATCAGACCCAGCACTTCTTTGGGGTGAGCATCGTACCAGCGCTTGGTGGTCACCATGATGTTGGGCATCTGGTTCGAGTAGTCTTTCGTGCTCACGATGTTGACAAGGCCGCCGCGCTGCTTGGCGATGTTCACGTCGCCGGGCGTCCAGGTGGCCACGGCGTCGGCCACCACGTCGATTTTTACGCCGGTGTTCTTGCCGTTTACCACTTTGGTGCGGGCTTCCGGCTTGCCGAGGATATACTTCTCGGCAGCTACGAGGAAGTCGCTGGCCGACATGAAGTTCACGGCTTCGGGGTCGTAGGTGGTTTCGTCGGGGTTCACCTTCAGGCCGTTGTCGGCGCACCACTTCAGGGCGATGTTCTGGTCGCCGTCGCGCAGGTAGCAAGCCACGGTTTTGCCCAAGGCCAGTTTGGGGTTATCCAGCCATTCTTTCGGGCCCATCAGCTTGTCTTCGCCGAAGGATTTGCCCACCGAGTAGGGAATAACCTGCAGCTGCGTGCCGGCCTTCTTCAGCTCATTCTGCACGGCCGAGAAGCCGGGCAGGCCGTCGCCCATGATGCTCACAATCAGGCCCGGCGTTTCGGGCTTGTTTTGCAGGTCGAGGGCGTTTTTGACTAGGTCAGCCTGCATCTTGCTCACGTCGTCCTGGCGCACAATCTGCATATCCAGGCCGTTGGCTGCTGCCACCGAGCCCATTGTAGAGCGGGGGCCACCGTTGGCCAGCATGCCAGCCATCTGGCTGTTCCAGGCCATCACCTCCCAGGTGATGGGCGTGCCCTTGTCGGCCGGGGCAGTGCCGGGCAGCTGCGCCAGCGGCACCACGATATTGGCCCGATTACCGCCGGTGGCCGTGGGCAGCTCAATCGAGTTCAGCAGCACCGATTGCGTTTCAGCCTTTTTAAAGACGGCCCCGCTGGAAACCAGCTTGTTGATGCCGAAGTACAGGACGGCCACCAGAATGAGGCCGATTAAAAATTTACCGCGAGTGGTCATGGTTTTGGTTGGTTATAGCGCGGTCGTACCCGGAGGGACATTTCGACCGCGCCCGCGCCACGAGGCGCGTGTTGTGTTTAGAATGGAATGGGGGAAGCTTAGCGGCTGGCGCTCTGGTGCGTGTGGGCCAGGAGCGGAGCGGCTGGTTTGCTGGGGGCCCGCTGCCAGGCAACGGGCCGGGCCACGTGAGCCTGTGGAGCCTGGGCCGACGATTCGCGGACTACAAAGTCCACGCTACCGAGGCAGGCGCAGGCCAGCAAAAAGCTAGTCAAGCAGGCTAGAATAGGCATCATCGGAGGCTTTTTTGGTAGTGGAAATACTCTGGGGTTGCTGCGGCTTTTCGTTCAGCACGGCGTTGAAATCGCCTTTCTGATACTTCTCCAGCAGGCGCTGGCCCTTCTCGCTCATCACGCCGTTCTGGATGTCCATCTCTTTCACGAACTCCTGCGAGTAGCGCATGGCCTGCTTAATCTGGCCGAGCTGCTGGGCCATGTCCTGGGCCACGCGGTCGGTGGCCAGATCAAAGAAGTACTTCTTGTCGGGGTCGCCGCGCAGGATGTTCATCGCCGCGCGCATGCCCGAGCTGGTGCGCTTCACCAGGGCGTACTCGTCTTTCAAGAGGCCAACTTTGAACTTGCTGCCGTCAATCTGGCGCAGAGCTGCCTTCAGAATCTGGCGCATCACCACCGTCACGTTGGCTGTCGTCGTGGCCATTGGCTGCAGGCGCTGGTTATAATCCAGAATCTGGGCAGCGCGGGAGGCGTAGCTCTCGGCCATGTCTTTTTCGCCCTGGCGGGTGGCGGCGTCGGCCAGGCCCAGGTACTCCTGCATCTGGGCGGAGTTGGCAGCCAGCTTGCGCTTCACCAGCTCGTGCGCGCCTTCAATGTTGGTGACTTCGGCGTCCATTTTCCGCGCTTCCTTTTCGGTGTTGCGGATGTAGTCTTCCATGATGCCGATGGGGTCGGTGTTCACGAAAATGCCGGCCGCCGTGCGCAGAATGCGCTGCCCGGCATACCACAGCCCGGCGTGAATGCGCTTGTTCGTGGCCAGCAGAAACAGCACGAACAGCACGCCCAGGCCAATGCCCAGCTTCACGGTGTCGAACACCATATCGACCAGGAAGGGCAGAATCACGCCCCAGTAGTACACGGCCGCACCGGCCAGGCCCACCATCAGCACGCGGCCGGCCATTTTCTCCGGCTGTTGCCACTTGGGCAGCTCGGACGAATCAGAATTTAAAGAAGGGAGCGTATTCATAGGAGTAAGGGTTTGGAAATGGTTAGCGGGAAGGGGTTGATGTCAGGAAGGATAGTGTAGCCTGGCGGTGGGCCTGGAGCTCGGCCGCCGCTGCAGCGTGGGCCAGCTCGTAAGAGGCCAGCGCGGCCTGGGTTTTCTGGCGTTCGGCCTGCGCCTGCTGCCGCGTATCGGTCAGTTGCAGGTTTTTGGCGGCGAGCTGCTCGGTGAGGGCGGCTACTTCGCTTTGCAGCTGGCTTTCCTGCTTCTGCAGCTGCGTCAGCGGGCTGGGCGGGCCTGGCGGGTTGGCGCTTTCGCCCAGCTTTTCGCGGTGGCGCTGCTGTACCCGGGCCCGGTCGTCGGTAAGCTTCTGGCTGAGCGTGTCGGCTGAGGCCAGCAGCGTAGGCAGGTCGGTGTTGGTGAGAGCGGCGAAGGCGTTGAAGGCCGTTTGGTAGAGCAGCGGGCCGCTGAGGCCGCTGCCGCCCATGCTGTTCACCATTTTGGTGTAGGTGCCGAAATCCTTGCCGTCGCTGGCCAGCAGGCTGGCGATGTGGTCGCGGTGGCGCTGCTCGGCCTGGGTTGACTGCGGGCCAGCGCTGGCTATAAGCAGCGGAGCAGGAGCCGGCGCAACGAACGGGACCGGCGCGGTCGCTTTGGAGGGCGCGCCGTCTTCTTCAACGAAGAAGCCTTTGGCGGCTTTGGTGAGGTTTTCGAGAATGGCCATGGCAGCAGGTGTTTGGTGACTGCCACTCAATGCCAATACCAGTGCCGATTCAATGATATTTCAATCGAAAATATATTGGTAACTGACAATTAGATGGTTAACGAAAAATCCCCGCTACGCAATTCGCGCAGCGGGGATAAATTTTTTCAAAATGGAAAGGCTATTTTTTCAAATCAATAACAGAAATGGGCTTCCAGCTACCTCTGCGCCTAGAGGGTTTACAAGGTTCTTGTGCGATGTAGAGGGCGGGGTCGTACCCTATAGGGCTTCCCCCCGCCCGTCGTTGAAGGGAGTCGTAGGCTTGGCGCGAACGTCCGGGCGGGGGCGAGCCCCGCCCCTACAATAACCGACTTCGAAACTGCTCTAGATACTCAGCCGAAACAATTCGCCCTGGCCTTTCAGCGAGGACTGCCGGATAATGAGGTCGCCGGCAATGACGAAGGTGCGGGGTTGGAACTGCTCCTTCTGCTCCACCTGTTCCAGAAAAAGGCGGGCGGCCTGCTGGCCGATGCGGTAGGGGTGCAAGTCGACGGTGGTAAGGCCGGGCTCAATCATGGCCGCCATAAACTCATCACCAAAACCCACCACGGCCACATCCTGCGGCACGCGAATGCGGCGCTTTTTCAGGGCCACCAGTAGGTCAAAGGCATTGGTGTAGTTGATGGCGAAAATGGCATCGGGCGGCTGCGGCAGGGCCAGCCAGGCGTCGAGGGCCGCTTCGGCCTCCTCCGTCTGAAACCCAATGTGCACCTCATACTCTGGGCGCAGCGGCAACTCGTAGTGGCGCAGGGCACTCTGGTAGCCAGCCAGGCGGTTGCGGCTGATGAGCAGCGACTCGGGCCCGGCCAGAATAGCTATGCGCCGTGCCCCCTGCTGAATAAGGTGCTCGGTTACCTTGAAAGCGCCATTCCAGTCGTCGAGAATGACTTTGGCGCTGTCCACTTCGTTGCTCACGCGGTCGAAATGCACCACCGGAATGCCCCGGCAGGCCCCCGGCTTCACGTGGTCGAAGTTCTCGGTTTCCCGCGAGTGGCAGATGAGCAGGCCGTCGACTTGGCTGGCCACCAGCGCCTGCACGTTGCTCACCTCCGTGCGGTACGACTCCTTTGACTGGCAAATCATCACCCGGTAGCCCGCCTCAGTGGCTACCGACTGAATACCGCTCACCACCGTCGCAAAAAACGGCCGCTCAATGTCTGGTATCAGCACGCCTACCGTGTGGGTTTCGCGGCTTTTCAGACTTTGGGCTAGCAGGTTGGGCTGGTAGTCGAGCTGGCGCGCGGCATCGAGAATGGCCTGGCGGGTGACGGGGCTGATGTCGGTGTGCCCGTTCAAGGCCCGCGATACGGTGGATGAAGCTACACCCACCGCTTTCGCTACATCGCCGATAGTCGTCTGGGCCCGGCGGCGGGGCTGCGTGGGGCCGGTTTTTTCTTCGGTGAAGTGGTAGTCGCAGGTCTTGCAGAGGTAGCGCTGGCGGCCACGCACAAAGCCGGCTCTCAGGACGGCATCGGGCAGTTTGCACTTCGGGCAGGCAATCATCTGAAATAGGATTTAGTTAATAGGAGCCAGTGGGTTTTGGCTACTATACGGCGCCAAGGTGAGTACTTACTCAAATGTAATAAAGAAAAATATTTTTGGCTAATAGATAGATAAAATTTTCTATCGGCAACGTTTCCGGAAACGTTGCCGATAGTTTTTATTTGATTTTGTTGAATTTGAGCAGATTTTGGGTGTCGCAAGCGTTTGTCTTTCTATCTATCTTCGAAAAGAAGTTAACCAGATAGCTTCCCAGGGTATTTTGAATGAACTGCTGCCGGGGTCGCCGGATGTCGATTTGAAAATTGGACTTTTGTTGATAAACCATGTTGCATACCATGCGTTGGTTCGGGCCGCACGACCCGGTTTCTCTCTCCGATATCCGGCAAGCTGGCTGCACGGGCGTGGTAACCGCTCTGCACCAGCTGCCGGTGGGAGAGGAGTGGCCGGTTGCCGACATTCGGGCCCGCCAGCAACTGGTAGAAGCTGACAATGCTGCCCATACGTCCCTGCACTGGGCCGTGGCGGAAAGCCTGCCGGTGCACGAGTCCATTAAAAAGGGCCTGCCCGCGCGCGATACTTACATAGCCAACTACCAGGCTTCGCTGCGCAACCTGGCGGCCTGCGGCATCCGCACGGTGTGCTACAACTTCATGCCGGTGCTGGATTGGTCGCGCACCAACGTGCGCTACGAAATGCCTGACGGCTCGCGCGCCCTGCGCTTTGTGTGGCAGGACTTCGCGGTGTTCGACCTGTGCATTCTAAAGCGCACCGGCGCGCTGGCCGACTATGAGCCCGCCGTGGCTGAGGCCGCCCGCCAGCAGTTTGCCGCCATAAGCGCGGCCGAAATCGCCGACCTCACCAACACCGTGTTGCTGGGTTTGCCGGGTTCGGAAGAAGCGTTTGAGTTGGCCAGCTTCCAGCAATTGCTTGATGAGTACGCCGACATTGACGCGGCCGCGCTGCGCGCCAACCTGCACTACTTCATTCAGCAGGTAGCTCCGGTGGCGCAGGAAGTGGGGGTAAACCTCTGCATTCACCCCGACGACCCGCCCTATCCGCTGCTGGGCCTGCCCCGGGTGATGAGCACGGCTAATGACGTTGCGGCGCTGTTTGCTGCCTGCGACGTGCCAGCCAACGGCCTCACATTCTGCACGGGCTCGCTGGGCGTGCGGGCTGATAATGACCTGCCGGCCATGGTCCGGCAATTTGGGCCCCGCATCCATTTCATTCACCTACGGGCTACCAAGCGCGAGGAGAACCCACGCAACTTCCACGAAGCCGACCACCTGGCCGGCGACGTGGACATGTACGCCGTGGTGAGCGAGCTGGTGCTGGAAGAGCAACGCCGCGCCGAGCAAGGTGCGCTCGACAGCGCCATTCCCATGCGCCCCGACCACGGCCACCAGATGCTCGACGACCTGAAGAAGGAAACTTACCCCGGCTACTCCGCCATTGGCCGCCTGCGTGGGCTGGCCGAGCTGCGCGGCCTGGAATACGGCATCCGCCGCAGCTTGGCCGCTGCCGGGCCAACAATAGCTGCGCCTGCTGCCCGCATCACCTACTAACTAGCCTCCTCTCCAAATCCCACCCATGTTGCTCCGGACTTTGCTGCTTTTGCTGGTACTCGCCGCTGCCGCGCCCCTTTGCCGGGCCGACGACGGATATCGGCTGTGGCTGAAGTACGACCAGCTGGGCGACTCCCCGCAACGGACGCAGTACCGCGCCGCCGCGCAGTTTATTGCCGCTACAGGCAACGCTGAGGTGCTTAAAACGGCCGCTGCCGAGCTGCAGCGTGGCTTGCAGGGACTGTTGGGCCAGCCGGTGCCGGTGGTAGCCAGTGCGGCGGGTGATACCCGGCGCGGCATTGTACTTGCCATAGTCCCTGCTGCAAAGGTTTTCGGTAGCCCGGCCAGTCTGGAAGGTTACCGCATTTCGACCCAAGGCCGTAACCTGACTGTGATGGGTAGGAGTGGGGCCGGGGTGCTCTATGGCGTGTATGCGCTCCTGCGCCAGCTGCAAACGAGCCAGCCGATTGCCGGCCTCAACCTGAGCAGCAGTCCGCGCATTCAGTACCGTTTGCTCAATCATTGGGATAACCCGAACGGCACCGTGGAGCGCGGCTACGCGGGCTCCAGCATCTGGAAATGGTACGAGCTCCCGCAGCGCCTCGACCCGCGCTACACCGACTACGCCCGCGCCAACGCCTCGATTGGCCTCAATGGCGTGGCCATCAACAACGTGAATGCCAGCGCCCGCTACCTCACACCCGAGTATCTGCAGAAAGTGAAAGCGCTGGCGGGAGTGTTCCGTCCTTATGGAATCAGGGTGTATCTGTCGGTGTTCTGGGCCGCGCCCAAGGTAATTGGCGGCCTGAAAACGGCCGACCCGCTCGACCCGCAGGTGAAGCAGTGGTGGGCAGCCAAAAGTGAGGAGATTTACAACGCTATTCCCGATTTCGGCGGCTTTCTGGTGAAGGCCAACTCGGAGGGGGAGCCCGGCCCGCAGGACTACGGCCGTACCCACGCCGACGGGGCCAACATGCTGGCTGCGGCCCTGGGCACGCACGACGGCATCGTGATGTGGCGCGCCTTCGTGTACAAGGCTGGCAGCTCCGACCGGTTTAAGCAGGCCTACGAAGACTTTAAGCCGCTTGATGGGCAGTTTGCGCCTAAGGTGCTGGTGCAGGTGAAAAACGGACCGATTGATTTTCAGTCCCGCGAGCCCTTCCATCCACTATTTGGGGCCATGCCCAAAACCCCGCTGGTGCTGGAGGTGCAGCTCACGCAGGAGTACCTGGGCTTTGCCTCGCACCTGGTGTATGTGGCTCCCCTCATCAAGGAGTGCCTCGATGCCGACACGCAAACCAAAGGTCCCGGCTCGACGGCGACCAAAGTGGTGGACGGCAGCCTCGACCAGCACCGCATCAGCGGCATCGCGGGCGTGGCCAACATCGGCACCGACCGCAACTGGACCGGCCACCCCGTGGGCCAGGCGAACTGGTACGCCTTCGGCCGCTTGGCCTGGGACTACACCCTAACTTCGGCCGCCATTGCGGCGGAGTGGACGAAAATGACGCTTACCCGTGAGCCCCAGGCCGTGGCGACCATTGTGGATGTGATGGCCAAATCGCGCGACATCTACGTGCGCTACACCACGCCGCTGGGCCTGCACCACATCATGGGCCAGAGCATTCACTACGGCCCCGAGCCCTGGCTGGCCGAGGCCGGCCGCCCCGACTGGACGGCCGTGTACTACCACAAAGCTGACTCGCTGGGCCTGGGTTTCGACCGCACCGCTGCCGGCTCCAACGCGCTGGCGCTGTACGCACCGGGCGTGCAAAAGCAGTGGGGCGATGCCAAAACCTGCCCGCTAAACTACCTGCTCTGGTTCCACCACGTGGGTTGGAAGCAGCCGCTTTCCACCGGCCGCACGCTCTGGAACGAGTTGGTGACGCGCTACTACACCGGCACCGACTCGGTGGCCTGGATGCAGCGGCGCTGGGCCACCGTGAAGCCTCAGGTAGATGCGGCCCTTTTTGCCGACGTGGCGGCCCGCCTGCAAATCCAGCAGCGCGAGGCCCGGTGGTGGCGCGATGCCTGCGTGCTCTACTTCCAGACCTTTTCGAAGCAGCCCATTCCAGCGCCCTTTGTGCCGCCCACCCGCACGCTGGCCGAAGTGAAAAGCCTGGTCGACCTCTATCAACTCAAATAATTCATTTTCTATGCCGCTATGGATAACTACATACACACCAACGGATTGACCAAGCACGCTCCCGGCGTGGTAACCGAGGCGCAGCAGCGCCACGCCGACGTGTTTTCGCTCGATGGCCAGCTGGCGCTCGTGACGGGCGGCGGCACCGGTATTGGGCTCGAAATTGCCCGTTGTATGGCGCAGGCCGGGGCCACGGTGGTTATTACGGGGCGGCGCGAGGCGGTGCTGCGCGAGGCCGCCGAAGAACTTGGCGAGTCGGTAGAATACCTCGTGAACGATGTGACGGACCTGGGCTCAATTGATGGGCTGGTGGCGCAGGTGGAGGCCACGTATGGCCCACTCGATATTCTGGTGAACAACGCTGGCATTAACCTCAAGAAGCCCGCGCTGGAAGTAACCGATGAGGAATTCAGCCGCATTCTGCACACCAACCTGCACTCGGTTTTTGCCCTCACGCGGGCCTGCGCCGCCCGCATGGTGGCCCGCCGTAAGGGTGTTATCCTCATGATTTCGTCGATGGCCGCCTACTACGGCATCGACCGCGTGGTCGCCTACGCGGCCTCCAAATCGGCCGTGGAGGGCATGGTGAAGGTGCTGGCCTCGGAGTTTTCGGCCCACGGCGTGCGGGTGAATGCCATCGCGCCGGGCTTCATTGAAACCGATATGAGCCGCACGGCCATGAACTCGGACCCCGAGCGCCGCGACCGTGCCATGCGCCGCACGCCCATGGGCAGGTTCGGCCAGCCCGCCGACATCGGCCACGCGGCCGTGTTCCTGGCCTCCGAGGCTGCCCGCTACGTCACCGGCGTGTCGCTGCCCGTGGATGGTGGCAACTCTATTGGCTTTTAAATCAACGGTTAATGGTTAATGGTCAACGGTTAATTGCTGGTAGTGCTTCCTTAAAGAAAGGCCGCCTCCACGAATAACGAACTATTAACTATTGACCACTAACAACTAACCACTAAACCAAACCACTTCCAAACCCACTCATTACCATGCGAGTACCTTTATCTGTCATTGCGCCCCTGCCGTTGCGGCCTTGGGCGCCTGTTCTGGGGGCCGTGCTGCTGCTGGTGAGCCTAACGCCGCAGGCGGCGCTGGCTCAGACTGGCCGCACGGTGTCCGGCACCGTCACGTCGGATACCGGCGAAGGCTTGCCGGGTGTCACAATTATTGTAAAAGGCACCACCGTGGGGGCTACCACCAACGTGAACGGCGAGTACTCGCTGGCCGTGCCCGAGGGCGCAAGCACGCTGGTTATCAGTTCGATTGGTTACGAAAAGAAGGAGGTGCCGGTGGGCACCGGTGGCCGCGTGGATGTACGTCTGGCCACCGAGGCCCAGGCCCTGAACGAGGTGCAGGTGGTGGGCTATGGCGTGCAGAAGAAGAGCCAGGTTACGGGCGCCATTTCCTCGGTAAGCGAGGAGCAGCTGCGCGACGTGCCGGTGTCGAACGTGGGCCAGGCCCTGCAGGGCCGCGCGGCGGGCATCACCATTTCGAGCGCCAGCAGCTCGCCGGGCCAGAACCCGGTGATTCGCATCCGCGGCAACCGCTCGTTTGCCGGCAGCAACGACCCGCTGCTGGTGGTAGACAACGTGCCTTATGATGGCAACCTCAACGACCTGAACCCCGACGACCTGCAATCGGTGGAAGTGCTGAAAGACGCTTCCTCGACGGCCATTTATGGGGCACGCGGGGCCAACGGGGTCATTCTCATCACCACGAAGCGCGGCAAGGTGGGTGCGCCCAAGGCTACTTACAGCGGCTATTACGGCATGAAGCAGGCTTACGGCAAGTTCGACTTGCAGAACGGCCAGCAGTATTACGACTTCCGCTACCAGGCCTACAGGGCTAACGGCGCGGTCGACCCCAACACCGTGGCCGGTTTCCTGACGCCCGACGAGCGCGCCAACCTGAACGCCGGCAATACCACCGATTACCAAAGCCTCCTGTTTCGGAAGGGCCACATCCAGAACCACGCGCTGGGCGTGAGCGGCGGCACCGAGCAAACGCAATACTCGGCCTCGCTGGGCTACTACGACGAAACCGGCATTGTGCCCGTGCAGCGCCTGCAGCGCTACTCGCTGCGCGCCACGCTCGACCAGAAAATCGGCAGCCGCGTCAAAATCGGCCTGAACACCCTCAACAGCTACACCAACCAGAACGACCCTTCGCTGAACGTCATCAACGCCATTCTGACGGGCAGCCCGCTGGCTTCGGCCTATGATGCGAACGGGATTCCGGTGCTGTTTCCGAACACCGATACCGCGCTGGGCAACCCGCTCACGTATTACACCACCGATGCGCACCTCGACCAGCGCCGCCGTATCCGCACCTTCAACAGCCTGTACGGGCAGGTGAACATCCTGAAAGGGCTGGACTACCGCTTGAACATTGGCCTCGACGGCCGCTCGGAGAACAACGACTCGTTCTACGCCTCGAGCACGGCGGCGCGGGGCGGCGGGCAGAACGCGGCTTCGCGCTCGCAAAGCCTGGCCTTCAACCTGCTGGCCGAGAATATTCTGACGTACAACCGCAGCTTCGGGAAGCACGATGTGGGCTTCACCGGCTTGTACAGCGCCCAGGAGTACCGCACCGACGGCTTCGGGGCCGGCGCCCAGAACTTCCCGACCAACTACCAGCTCGACAACAACCTCGGTGCGGGCACCCCCACGGCCCCGTTCAGCTACCAGAGCCAGTTCGACATCATTTCTTACATGGCGCGGGTGAACTACTCGTACGACAACCGCTACTCGGCCACCCTCACGGTGCGCGCCGACGGCTCGTCGCGCCTCGCGCCCGGCAACAAGTACAAGTCGTTTCCCTCGGCCGCCGTGGCCTGGAACATTGCCAATGAGCCCTTTGTGCGCGACCAGTCCTGGATAAGCGCCCTGAAGCTGCGCGCCAGCCTGGGCCGCGTGGGCAGCACCGCCGTCAACCCGTACCAGACGCTCGGCTCGCTGCAGTCGGCGCTGGGCAATGGCTACTATAACTTTGGCAGCACCGGCGCCATTGGCGTGGTGCCGGCCACCATTCCGAACCCTAACCTGGGCTGGGAATACACCACCACCAGTAACGTAGGCCTGGATTTCGGCTTCTTTAACAACCGGGTAACAGGCTCGGTGGAAGTGTACCAGCAGCGCACCAGCGACCTGCTGCTGCCCGACGCGCTGCCGACCTCGACGGGCTACAGCTCCTTCACGCGCAACATTGGCCAGACCCAAAACCGCGGCCTCGAAATCAGCCTGACCACGGTGAACGTGCGCTCAGCCAGCAGCTTCGAGTGGAGCACCGACTGGAACTTCACCGTGAACCGCGAGAAGATTCTGGACCTGGGCCTGGGCAACGACGAAGCTGGCAACCCCAAAAGCGACCTGAGCAACCAGCGCTTCATCGGCTCGCCGCTGTATGTGATTTACGACTACAAAAAAGTGGGCATCTGGCAGACGGGTGAGGAATCTGCCGCCGCCAAAGCCGGCAGCAAAGTAGGCCAGATTAAGCTCGACGACCCCAACGGTAACGGCCTCGTGGACCCGGGCGACCGCCAGATTATCGGTTCGCGCCAGCCCAAGTTTGAAGCCGGCATGACCCAACGCATCCGCTTCAAGGGCTTCGATTTGACGGCCGTGGCCCTCACCCGCGTGGGCGCTACCATCGTCGACCCGCTGCTGTTCGGCAACTCCTACTTCACCACTTTCGAAGGCCGCCGCAACCAGGTGAACCTCGATTACTGGACGCCCACCAACCCCACCAATGCTTTCCCCCAGCCCCGCCAGGGCAACGGCGACTTCCCGCCCTACAGCCAGACGCTGGCATACGTGGACGGTACGTTCATCAAGGTGCGTAGCATCGACCTGGGCTACACCATTCCGGCCGCCTGGGCCCAGAAGGCCCTGATGGGCAGCGCCCGCATTTATGTGCAGGTGCAGAACCCGCTCATCTGGTCGCCCAATGGCTTCTACAAGAAGAACAGGGCCATTGACCCCGACGCGTTGTCTTACTCGTCGCGCTTCAACGCCAGCAGCCCCAGCGGCATCGCCTTCGCCGAGGGCGACCTCAACGGCGCGGTGAACACCAACCAGGCCGGCCGCGGCGTGAACTACCCAGTCACACGCGCCGTCATCGTGGGCGTCAACCTGGGCTTTTAATGTTTTAGTTGTCAGGTGCTTGCTGTCAGTTGTTCGGCTTCGCTTTAAGCTGAAACCAACCGCACAAGTGCCTGATAACAAACAACTAACAACGAATAGATAATCATGAAAAAGTCATTTATAACCGTCTCCGCGCTGGCTGTGCTCCTCATGGCCAGCAGCTGCAGCAAAGACCTACTGGACGAAAACCCCCGCTCGATTCTGGTGCCCTCGTTTCTGGGCACGCCCGAGGGCGTGCAGGCCGGCCTGACCGGTGTGTACTCGGGCCTGCGCAACGTGTTTGGCAACGAGGAAGCCGAATACCTGAGCGTACAAGGGACCGACGAGTGGATGCGCGGCTTCGCGGCCACGCAGGGCTACGAAGACTACAACCCCTCGCTGATAAACTCGACGAGCTCGGCGGTGAACAATCAGTGGGCCATCATCTACCGCTACATCAACGATGCCAACGGCGTGATTCAGTATGCGGCCTCGGTGCAGGGGCTTTCGCCCGCCGTGCTCAAGCAAACGGTGGCCGAGGCCAAGCTGCTGCGCGCCAACTACTACTTCTTCCTGGTGCAGCAGTTCGGCGATATTCCGCTGTCGCTCAGGTTCGTGGATGCGCCCACTAAGGACGTGGTGCGGGCCCCCACGGCCGACGTGTACACCGCCATCATCGCCGACCTGACCGACACGATGAACAACATCGCCGACAAGCCCGCGCAGCCCGGCCGCGTGACGCGGGCCACCGCCCTGCACCTGCTCGCAAAAGTGTACCTCACCCGGGCCACTTCGAAGGCCAAGCAGGGCGACGACTACGTCAATGCCCTGAAGTACTCCAGCGAGCTGATTACCAATAAGTCGCGCTACGGCGTAGACCTGGAGGCCGACGCCGCCACAGTGTTTGCCGAGGGCAACGAGAACGGCAAGGAGGTGCTGATGAACGTGCAGTTCAACCAAGACGCGGTGTTTTCGGGCCAGAACGCCTTCGACCCCACCGGCGCCAACCAGACCAACTTCTTCTTCCGGAGCCGTTACGACCTGCTACCCAACATGGTGCGCGACGTGGCCAATGGCCGCCCCTACGGCCGCTTCTGCCCCACGCCCTTTCT
This sequence comes from Hymenobacter glaciei, assembly GCF_039539585.1. Classification (NCBI taxonomy): domain Bacteria; kingdom Pseudomonadati; phylum Bacteroidota; class Cytophagia; order Cytophagales; family Hymenobacteraceae; genus Hymenobacter; species Hymenobacter glaciei. Next base: position 17,090 of record NZ_BAABDK010000033.1, read on the forward strand.
GCTCGATTCGTACATTCTGCCCGGCGAAACCGACAAGCAGCTGCGCACCACCGACACGCGCTACAACAAGTGGTTCACCACGGTGTGGCGCGTGAACTCGCCCGGCAACAACGGCGGCACGGCCTTCAACCCCAAGGCCACCGTGGGCGATACCGCCGCCTGGTACCCCGGCCGCGAGCTCTCGGCCGTCGAGCTGGCCCGCATTGCCGCACGGCCGGGTGGGCGGTTCGTGGTGGGCCCGCCCAGCAAGTACACGCCCAACTTCTCGCCCGTGCTCAACAAGTACGACGACATGACGCGCACCGCCGTGAACAACCCGTCGGACCGGCCCCTGATTGTGTACCGCTTGGCCGAAACCTACCTCATCGCCGCCGAGGCCAGCATGTACACCAGCAACCTGGCGCAGGCCGTCATCTACCTCAACGCGGTGCGCGAGCGCGCCGGCGCCCCCGGCAAAAAAGCCCTGATGGACGTGAGCCCCACGCAGGTAACCATCGATTTCATCCTTGACGAGCGCAGCCGCGAGCTGGCCGGCGAGCAAATGCGCTGGTTCGACTTGGCGCGCACCGGCAAGCTCGTGGAGCGCGTGAAGAAGTACGTGCCCGCGTTCGTGGCCTCCAAGCCCTCGCCGATTGGCACCGACAACTACGGTTCCAACGCAGCGGTGAATATCAAGGATTTCCACGTGCTGCGGCCCATTCCGCAGTCGGAAATTGACCGCACCAGCGGCAAGGTGACGCAGAACCCCGGCTACAACTAACCGCCTCTGTATCAACAATAAATAAGCCCCGGTTTCACTTCGAAACCGGGGCTTATTTATGAAGGGGTACTACAATGGGCAATTAAGCTGGTGTTTTCCTTTTTTAATGACATGAAAATCAACACGTTTGCTATTTGGCTGCTCCTGAGCCTGCCCGCCGCCCGCGAGGCCGCCGCCACCGTGCGCCTGCCGCGCCTGGTGAGCGACGGCATGGTGCTGCAACGTGATGTGCCGGTCCGTATCTGGGGCTGGGGCGCGGCAGGGGAGGAGGTTACCGTAGCCTTTCAGGGGAAAACTTATGCCGCCACCACGGGCACCGACGGCCAGTGGCGCGTGACGCTGCCGGCCCAGCCCGCCGGTGGCCCTTATACTCTCGATATCTCGGCCAGCAACCAGATTGCGCTGAAGGATATTCTGGTGGGCGATGTGTGGTTTTGCGCGGGCCAGTCGAACATGGAGCTGCCCATGCGCCGTGTGCGCGACAAGTACCCCACCGAAATTGCCCAGGCCGCCAACCCCCGCATCCGGCAGTTCGATGTGCCCATGCGCTACGACTTCAACGGCCCCAACGCCGACGTGACGGGCGGCCGCTGGGTGGCTGCTACGCCCGAAACCGTGCTCAGCTTCACGGCCGTGGGCTACTTCTTCGCCAAGGAAATCAACGCCAAATACCAGGTGCCCGTTGGCCTGATAAAAGTGGCCGTGGGCGGCTCGCCCGCCGAAGCTTGGCTAAGCGCCGACGCCTTAAAGCAGTTCCCGAAATACATAGCCCAAAGCGCGCCCTACAAAGACAGCGCCTTGGTAGCCAACACCAAGCAGCGCGAAGGTGCGGCCAGCGCTGCCTGGTTCCAACAGCTGCATCGCGCCGACTTGGGCGAAGCGCCTAGCCAGATGAAATGGTCGGCTCCCGACTACGATGCCAGCCATTGGCCCACCATGCAGGTGCCCGGCGAGTGGGCCAGCCAAACCCCGCTCGGCCCGGTGAACGGTGTGCTCTGGTTCCGCAAGGAAGTGCAGGTGCCTGCTGCGATGGCTGGCCAGCCCGGCCGCCTGGAGCTCGGCACGCTGGTCGATGCCGACTCTACCTACCTCAACGGGCAACTGGTGGGCAGCACCGGCTACCGCTACCCGCCGCGCAAGTACGACTTCGGCCCTGGACTACTGAAGGCCGGCAAAAACGTCATCACCGTGCGCCTCATCAGCACCGGCGGCCCGGGCGGGTTTACCCTGGATAAGAAATTCCAGCTCGCGGCTGGTGGCCAGACGCTGGATCTGCGCGGGCCCTGGCAATACCAGCTGGGCGCCACGATGCCGCCCGCGCCCGGCTCCACCACGTTCCAGTACCAGCCCGGCGGGCTTTATAATGGCTTGGTGGCGCCGGTGCTGCCCTACGCCATTCGCGGCGTGCTGTGGTACCAGGGCGAAAGCAACACGGGCCGGCCCGAAGATTATTACGCCCTGACGTCGACGCTGGTGCAGGACTGGCGTACGCATTTCCAGCACGCCAACCTGCCGTTTCTCTACGTGCAGCTGGCCAATATCAACGCCGCCAAAAAGGCGCCCGGCGAGAGCAACCAGGCGCGGGTGCGCGACGCCCAGCGCCGCCTGCTGGCCCTGCCCCGCACCGGCATGGCCGTGATTACCGACGTGGGCGAGTGGAACGACATCCACCCGCTCGACAAGCAGACCGTGGGCCACCGCCTGGCCCTGGCCGCCGAAAAAGTAGCCTACGGCGACGCCAAAGTAGTTTCGCCTGGCCCACTGTATCAAACCATGAAAACCGCGGGCAACAAGGTCACGCTGAGTTTCGCCAGCGTCGGCAGTGGCTTGGTGGTGAAAGGTGGGGGGGCGCTGATGGGTTTCGCCATGGCCGGAACCGACAAGAAGTTCGTGTGGGCGCAGGCCAAAATCGAAGGCAGTAAAGTGGTGGTGTGGAGCGACCAGGTGCCCAAGCCTGCTGTGGTGCGCTACGCCTGGGCCGACAACCCCGAAGGTGCCAACCTCTACAACAAGGAAGGGCTGCCGGCCTCCACTTTTACCACTGAATCCGTTAAATAAGTGTGCTTGCTAGCTCATTTCCATATGAAATACCTCATTGGCTACGACATTGGTAGCTCTTCCATTAAGGCTTCGCTGCTCGACATTGCGACCGGCCAGGCCGTGGCCTCGGCTACCTCGCCCCGGCAGGAGATGGAAATCAGCGTGCCCCGGGCGGGTTGGGCCGAGCAGGACCCCACGCGCTGGTGGCAGGAAGTGGTGAACGCCACCGCCGAGCTGCGGGCCACGCCGGGCTTCGACCCCGGGCTGGTGGCCGGCATCGGCATCACCTACCAGATGCACGGGCTGGTGCTGGTGGGCCACGACGGCGCGGTGCTGCGCCCGGCCATCATCTGGTGCGACAGCCGGGCCGTGGAGATAGGCAACCAGGCGTTTGCTGATTTGGGCGAAGCGCATTGCCTGGAGAATTTCCTGAATTCGCCCGGCAACTTCACGGCCTCGAAGCTGAAGTGGGTGCGGGAAAATGAGCCCGAGGTTTACGCCCGGATACACAAGATTCAGCTGCCCGGCGACTACATCGCCTACAAGTTGAGCGGCGAGCTGCAAACCACGGTTTCGGGCTTGTCGGAAGGTGTGTTCTGGAATTTCCGGCAGCAGGCCGTGGCGCAGGAGCTGCTCGACTACTACGGCATCAGCGCCGACTTGCTGCCCGAGGTGGTGGAAACCTTCGCGGTGCAGGGGCGCCTGCACGCTGCGGCGGCGGCCGAGCTGGGCCTCACGGCCGGCACACCCATCAGCTACCGGGCCGGCGACCAGCCCAACAACGCCTTCTCCCTCAACGTACTGGAGCCCGGCGAAATCGCGGCCACCGGCGGTACCTCGGGCGTGGTGTACGGCGTAACCGACGCGGCCGCCTCCGACCCGGCCTCGCGGGTGAACGCCTTCGTGCACGTGAACAGCACCGCCGCCCAGCCCCGCAACGGCGTGCTGATGTGCATGAACGGCACCGGCATTCTGAACAGCTGGCTGCGCAAAATGGTGGGTGAATTGCCCTATGACGAGATGAACCAGCTGGCCGCTACCGCGCCCATCGGGGCCGAGGGCCTGCAGTTCCTGCCCTTTGGCAACGGGGCCGAGCGCATCCTCGAAAACCGCGCGACCGACGCCGTGCTGCTCGGCCTCAACTTCAACATCCACACCCGCGCCCACCTGCTGCGCGCCGGCCAGGAAGGCATTGTGTTCGCCCTGATTTACGGCATGGACATCATGCGGCAGATGGGCGTGCCGATGCACACCGTGCGCGCCGGCAACGCCAACATGTTCCTTAGCCCCGTATTCCGGGAGGCGTTTGTGAACACCGGCAACGTGACGCTGGAGCTTTACAACACCGATGCGGCCCAAGGGGCGGCCCGCGGCGCGGGCGTCGGGGCCGGCGTGTACGCCACGCCCGCCGACGCCTTCGGCAACCTCGAGTGCATCCTCACCCTGAAACCCGACCCTGAGCTACAGGCCCAATACCAAGCCGCCTACGGCCGCTGGCACGCGGCCCTCACCCAACAGATGCTTAACCCTCATATCACTCCCGCTTATGTCTAGCAACACGCTCTTGAAGACTGAATTTTTTACGGGCATTAACACGATTCGCTACGAAGGTCGCGAGTCGGATAACCCGTTGGCTTTTAAATGGTACGATGAAAAACGCATTGTGGCCGGCAAGACTATGAAGGAGTACCTGCGCTTCGCCACGGCCTACTGGCACACGTTTGTGGGCACCGGCGGCGACCCGTTCGGGCCCGGCACCAAGACCTTTGCCTGGGACTCGCACCACGAAATTGTGGGCCGCGCCAAGGACAAAGCCGATGCGGCGTTTGAGTTCTTCACCAAGCTTGGTACGCCCTACTACTGCTTCCACGACATCGACCTGGTGGACGAAGGCGCGTCGCTAGCCGAGTACGAGCGCAACCTCGCTACCGTGGTCGACTACGTGAAGCAGCACCAGCAGGAAAGCGGCGTGAAGTTGCTGTGGGGCACGGCCAACGTGTTTTCGAACCCGCGCTACATGAACGGCGCGAGCACCAACCCCGATTTCCAGGTGGTGGCCCACGCCGCCACGCAGGTGAAAAACGCCATTGATGCGACCATCGCGCTGGGCGGCGAGAACTACGTGTTCTGGGGCGGCCGCGAGGGCTACATGACCCTGCTGAATACCGACATGAAGCGCGAGCAGGCCCACATGGCCCGCTTCCTGACCATGGCCCGCGACTACGCCCGCCAGCAGGGCTTCACCGGCAAGTTCTTCATTGAGCCCAAGCCAGCCGAGCCCACCAAGCACCAGTACGACTTCGACGCCGCCACCGTCATCGGCTTCCTGAAAGAGCACGGCCTGGAGCAGGATTTTCAGCTGAACCTGGAAGTGAACCACGCCACGCTAGCCGGCCACACCTTCCAGCACGAGCTACAAGTGGCCGCCGACGCCGGTATGCTCGGCAGCATGGACGCCAACCGCGGCGACTACCAGAACGGCTGGGACACCGACCAGTTCCCCAACAACCTCAACGAGCTGACGGAGAGCATGCTCATCATCCTCGAAGCTGGTGGCATTACCCAGGGCGGCATCAACTTCGACGCGAAAACCCGCCGCAACTCGACCGATTTGGAGGACATCTTCATCGCCCACATCGCCGGCATGGACACCTTCGCCCGCGCCCTTGTCACGGCCGATGCCATCCTCGAAAAGTCATCTTACCGCAAGTTCCGCACCGAGCGCTACGCCTCGTTCGATTCGGGTGAAGGCAAGGCCTTTGCCGCCGGTCAACTCACGCTGGAAGACCTGCGCACCATCGCCCACAAATCGGGCGAGCCCACACCGAAAAGCGGCAAGCAGGAGTGGCTGGAGTCTATCATCAACCAGTACATCTAAGCAGGATTCTGGAGTCGTTGGATGTAGGGGCGGGGCTTGCCCCCGCCCGGGCGGTCGCCCCGTTGCAACGATTCCGACCAAACGAAGGACAGAGAAGCTAACGACGGGCGGGGGCAAGCCCCGCCCCTACATCCAGTCTCCAAAAAACAAAAACGGAACCGGCCGGCCGCCCAATGGTGGGACAGAAACGCGGCTGGCCGGGGAAGTTTTTTAACAAGAATACCAACGGCACTGGTGCCGGCCGGGTACTGCAACGCCCGCCCGGAATTGAAGCGCTTCGGGTGGGTGGCGGGCAAGAATGGTGAGCGGGCCCGCCGCCTGCGTCGGGCCAGTGGCCCGGCGGCCGGGGCGCTTCACCACCGGCTTATTATTTCCCGCCAATCATCGAACCAATTATGAAACTTCGGCTACCAATTGCCGCGCTCCTGTTGGCGTGCGCGCCCCTGGCGGGCAGTCAGTTTGCCCCGACCGAAAAGGGGCTCAAGGACTATTACCAGCAGTATTTCCCTGTTGGCGTGGCCGTGGGCCCGTCGGCATTAAAGAGTCCGGAAGCGGCGCTGATTCTTCAGCAGTTCAACAGCATCACGCCGGAGAATGCCATGAAAATGGGCCCCATTCACCCCGACTCAACCCGCTATTTCTGGACGGATGCCGATGCCATCGTGAATTTCGCGCAGGCCCACAAGCTGCGGGTGCGCGGCCACAACCTCTGCTGGCACGAGCAGACGCCGAAGTGGCTGTTCAAGAAGCCAAACGGCAGCACCGTGAGCAAAGCCGTGCTGTTGAAGCGCCTGCACGACCATATTGATACCGTGGTGAAGCGCTACAAAGGCAAAATCTACGCCTGGGACGTGGTGAACGAAGCCGTGGCCGACAACCCGCGGGAGTTTCTGCGCAACTCGGAGTGGCTGAAAATCTGCGGGGAGGATTTTATTGCTGAAGCCTTCCGCTACGCCCACGCGGCCGACCCCAAGGCGGTGCTGTTCTACAACGACTACAACACCGAGCGGCCCGAGAAAATGGAGCGCGTTTATAAGCTACTCAAGAAGCTGAAAGACGCGAAGGTGCCCATTCACGGCGTGGGCCTGCAGGCGCACTGGTCGCTGCAGGAACCTGCGGAAAAGGACCTGCGGGCCACGATTGAGCGGTTTGCCTCACTGGGCCTGCAGGTGCAGATTACCGAGCTTGACATCTCGGTGTACCCCTGGGAGAAGGAGAAGCGGGCCCGCCGGGTCGATGAGGCGGACGCCTACACGCCTGAGATGCAGCAGCGGCAGGCCGAACAGTACCGCATGGTCTTCAAGGTCTTCCGCGACTATCCCAAGGTCATTACCGGGGTCACGTTCTGGAATATTTCCGACAAATACACCTGGCTGGACACCTACCCCGTGGCCGGCCGCAAGAACTACCCGCTGCTGTTCGACCAGCAGCTGAAGCCAAAAAAGGCGTTTTACGAGGTAGTGAAGTTTTAAAATCAGAACGATTGTAGAGACGCGACCCTTCGCGTCTCCGGGACCGCGCCATTTGAAATCGTTCGCCGATAATTGTCAACCGAAGGTCAGCAAAGCTAACGCCGAGACGCGAAGGGTCGCGTCTCTACATCTCGCCATGAAGCCAATAAAAATCAGGTTTTTTCTCCGGGTACTGTTGTCGCTGGTAGCAGCGCTGACGTGGTCGGCTGCCCAGGCTCAACCCGGCAAAGCCAAGCTGGTAGCCAGCAAAAAGCCCTCGAATGATTTTCCGCTCGCTGCCAGCGGCAAAACCGCGCCCATCTACGCCAGCGCCAGCGACTGGCCGGGCGTGCTGCGCGCGGCCAAAGACCTACAGGCCGATGTGCAGCGCGTCACCAAAACCACCCCGCGCTTCAGCACCGAAAAGCCTGCGGGCTCAGCCGTCGTCCTCATCGGCACGCTGGGCAAAAGCCCGCTGATTGATGCGCTGGTGCAGCAAAAGAAGCTGGATGTGTCGGCCGTGGCGGGCCGGTGGGAAACCTTCGCACGGCAGGTAGTGGAAAACCCCATGCCGGGCGTGGCCCGCGCGCTCGTGATTGCCGGCAGCGACAAGCGCGGCACCATTTACGGCATCTATGACCTCTCGCAGCAGATTGGGGTTTCGCCCTGGTACTGGTGGGCCGACGTGCCGGTGCGGCCGCAAACCACGCTGCTGATTCCGGCCGGCCGGTATACGCTGGGCGAGCCGGTGGTGAAGTACCGCGGCATTTTTCTGAACGACGAAGCACCGGCGCTGACGGACTGGGCCAAGGAGAAGTTCGGCGGCATCAACTCGAAAATGTATGCTCATGTGTTCGAGTTGATTTTGCGGCTGAAAGGCAACTACCTGTGGCCCGCCATGTGGGGCAATGCCTTCAACGACGATGACAAGCTGAGCCCGGCGCTGGCCGACGAGTATGGCATCGTGATGGGTACTTCGCACCACGAACCCATGCTGCGCGCCCAGCAGGAGTGGAAACGCTACGGCCACGGCCCCTGGAACTACCAGACCAACGACACGACCCTGCGCCGGTTCTGGCGGCAGGGCATCCGCAACATGGGCACCCACGAAAGCATCGTGACCATGGCCATGCGCGGCGACGGCGACGAGCCCATGAGCGAGGGCAGCAACATCGCGCTCCTCGAGAAAATAGTGGCCGACCAGCGGAAAATCCTGGCCGAAGAAACCCACCGGCCCGCCGCGCAAACGCCGCAGCTCTGGGCACTCTACAAGGAAGTGCAGGACTATTACGACAAAGGCATGCGCGTGCCCGACGACATGACCTTGCTGCTCTGCGACGACAACTGGGGCAACCTGCGCAAGCTGCCCAAAGTGGGGGAGAAGACGCGTGCCGGCGGCTACGGCATCTACTATCACTTCGACTACGTGGGCGGCCCGCGCAGCTACCGCTGGCTGAATACCAACCCGCTGCCGCGCGTGTGGGAGCAGATGCACCTGGCGCACGAGCACGGCGTGAATCAGATTTGGATTGTGAACGTGGGCGACCTGAAGCCCATGGAATTGCCGATTTCGTTCTTCCTCGACTACGCCTGGAACCCCGACAAAATCAAGGCCAACCAAGTGGCCGCCTACACGCAGCGCTGGGCCAGCCAGCAGTTCGGGCCAAAATACGCGACTGATATTGCCGACATTCTGGCCAAGTACGCTAAGTACAACGCCCGCCGCAAGCCCGAATTAATCGACGCCAACACCTACAGCCTGGCCACCGGCGAATGGGCCACGGTAGTGGCCGAATACAACCAGTTGCTCACCCGCGCCGAGGCCATCAATCAGAACCTGCCTGCTGGCGACCGCGACGCCTTTTACGAGCTGGTGTTGCACCCGGTGCAGGCCTGCGCCAACCTCAACGAACTGCACTACACCGTGGCCCTGAACCGGGAGGCCGCCAAAACCAACCAGCCCAACACCAACGCGCTGGCCGAAAAAGCCAAGACGCTATTTGCCAAAGATGCGGAAATTAAAAACCGCTACCACGCCCTGGCCGGCGGCAAATGGAACCACATGATGGACCAGATGCACATCGGCTACACCGCGTGGCACGACGAACCCAAAGACCTGATGCCCGAAGTGGTGATCCTGGCCGCTGGAGGGGCGCCCAAAGCCGCAGCTGTCCCGACGCAGCCCGGCAACCGCGCTTTCGTTTCGATTGAAGCGGAGCAGTACACCCAGGCCATCAACGCCGGCCCAATCATCTGGCAACGTCTGCCGGACCTGGGCCGCACGCTGGGGGCCGTGAGCACATTCCCGACCACGGTCGGGCCTACGGCCGCACCGGGCGGCAGCAGCCCGCATCTGGAGTACCGCCTCACGCTAGCCCGGCCCGGCCCCGTCACGGTGCAAGCCTACCTCGCGCCGACTCTGGACTTCACCAATACCACCGGCCTGCGCTACGCCGTTTCAATTGATGATGAAGCCCCGCAAATCATCAACCTGCACACTGGCCTGAAGCCCGGCGAAAGCAACTTGGTTTGGGAGCAGGCCGTGGCCAATAACATCATCCTCAAAACCTCGCAGCACCGCGTGGCCGCGGCCGGCGCCCACGTCCTCAAATTTTGGCGCGTCGACCCCGGCGTGGTGCTCGAAAAGCTGGTGGTGAGTCAGGGCGAACTGCCTGCCAGCTACCTCGGGCCACCTGCGAGTGCGCGCACTGGCGCAGTACCTGCAGGCGCAGAGGGAAACGTAGGCAGCCGCTAGCGCCGCTTAACAAGAAACATGCTTTTGTACGGAGAATTGATGTAACCTTGTTCCACTCAATTCTCACGCACAGCCCACAAAGCATGAAGATTTATACGCTTCTATTGGTCGGATTAGTCGCTTCACAGCCTGTATGCTTCGGCCAGCCGGGCCAGCTGCCCGCCAAAGCCTCTGCCGCTGGCCAGCCGGCGCCTACGCTGGCGGCCTTGACCAAGGGGCTCCAGAAATTCGATGGCTACTTCCCGTTTTATTATGACTCGAAAACGGGAAAAATTCTGCTGGAAGTAAGCCGGCTGAACGAGGAGTTTCTCTACTTTGGGTCGCTCTCCAGCGGCGTGGGCAATGGTATTGAGCGGGGCCAGAGCACGTCGGCGATTGCCAAGTTTGTGCGCGTGGGTGGCAAGGTGCTGCTAATCGAGCCCAACCTCGACTACCGCGCCACATCGGGCAACGCCGACGAGCAGCGGGCCGTCGACAACGCCTTTGCTAAGTCGGTGATTTGGGGCTTTGTGCCAGTGGCCACGGAAGGCGCCAAAGTCCTGCTCGACCTGACCCCGTTTCTGGTGCGCGACAGCCAGAAAATCAGCGAGCGGCTGAGTAGCGGCGGGTTTTCCGGCCCCGGCGCCAGCTTGCTGAGCCCCAGCGCGGGCGCCCGCCCATCGGTCAGCTTCAAGTTCGACGAGTCGCGCTCAGCCGTATACTTGGAAAACACCCGCAATTTCCCTAAAAACACGGAATTTGAGGCCATGATAACCTTCACGGGCGGGGCCAGCGGTGAGGACGGCCCGTCGTTGTCGCCGGACCCGAACGCGGTGACGATGCAGATGCACCAGGCATTTATTGAGCTGCCCGACAACAAGTTTCGCCCTCGCCGATTCGACTCCCGCTCGGGCTTTTTCCCATTCAGCTACGTCGATTTTTCGGCCCCCATCAATCAGCCGCTGGCGCAGCGGTTCACGGTTCGCCATCGGCTCGAAAGGAAAGACCCCACGGCCGCCAGCAGCGAGGCCGTGAAACCCATCATCTATTACGTGGACCGCGGCGCTCCCGCGGCCATCAAAAAAGCCCTGATTGAAGGTGGCGCGTGGTGGAACCAGGCATTTGAAGCGGCCGGCTTCACCAATGCCTTTCAGGTGAAAGAGCTGCCGGAGGGGGCCGACCCCATGGACATTCGCTACAACGTGGTGAATTGGATTAACCGGTCGGGCTCGCCCCGGGCATTTTCCTACGGCAACGCCTACGTCGACCCGCGCACGGGCGAAATCATCAAGGGCGTGGTTTCATTAGGGGCCGACCGGCACCGGCAGGACTATCTTATTGCCGAGGGCCTGCTGCAGCCCTACGAGGACGGCAAGCCCGTTTCGGACCAGATGGAGCAGCTGGCGCTGGCGCGCATCCGGCAATTGTCGGCCCACGAAATCGGCCACACGCTGGGCTTGTACCACAACTTGACCGCCAGCACCAAAGAGCGGGCGTCGGTGATGGACTACCCGTTTCCGCGGTTCAGCTTGCAGCCCGACGGCCGCGTCGACTTGTCGGATGCCTACGCTACGGGCATTGGCACCTGGGACAAGCGCACCATTTTGTGGGGCTACGCCGATTTTGTAACAGGCACCGACGAAGCCAGCGCGCTCGACAACATCATGAAGGAAACCCTCCAGCAAGGCTTCCGCTTCATTCCCGACATCGGCGGCTACGTACACCCGGTGGCCAACCAGTGGGACGAAGGTGCCGACCCCGTGGCTCAGCTCACCAAGCTGATGACCGTGCGACGGCACGTACTCGATGGCTTTTCGGAGAAAGCCATTCGGCAGGGGGCGCCTATGGCCACTTTAGAGGAAGTGCTGGTGCCCATCTACCTGCTGCAGCGCTACCAGATTGAGGCGGTGGCCAAGTCAATCGGTGGCCAGTATTTCACCCACGCCGTGAAAAACGACGGCCAGATGCCCACCCAAATGGTGGAACCGGCCGTGCAGCAACAGGCCCTCGATGCGCTATTGGCCACTATCAGCCCGGCTGCATTGCAACTGCCCGAGGGCCTGATTGCCAAGATTCCGCCGCGGCCCGCGGGCTTCCCTGGTTCCGTGGAAACCTTCGCCGGCTATACCGGCCCCACGTTTGACCCCCTGGCCGCGGCCGAAGCCGCCGCCGGCCCCACCATCGCCTCCCTGCTGAATGCCGAGCGCGCCGCCCGCCTGATTGAGTACCAGGCCCGCGACAGCAAACAGCCCGGTTTCACGACGGTAGTCGACCAGTTGCTGGCCTGCACCTGGCGTGCCCGCCCCGAAACGGGTTATGCCGCCGCTTTGCAAACGGTGGTGAACAACCTCACCCTGAAATACCTGCTGCAGCTGGCGGCTGATAACAGGGCGGCGGCCAGCGTGCGCGGCCAAGCCTTGGCAGCAGTTGAGGACTTGCAAAAGTGGATGCAGGCGCAGGCTAAAAAGGCGCAGCCCGCCCAAAGAGCGAACCTGCTATTCGGCTTGTCGCAGATTAACCGCTTCAACGCCGACCCCGGTAAATTCACGCCTCCGCCGGCCGTAAGCATGCCGCCTGGTGCGCCCATTGGCATGGGAGCTCTCGACTTTCTGGACTAACCGGCGTGACTGGCATGCCGGCTTCTAAGTACTCGTTCAAAAGTAAACGAGCAAAAGCACGTCATGCAGAGCGCAGCGAAGCATCTCGCGTGCCGCAGTAAATCATTCGTTTAATGATGCGAGCGAGATGCTTCGCTGCGCTCTGCATGACGGTTAATTGTGCTTGAGTACTTAAGGGTGTGAAGAACTCGTTCTATCCTCCTGGAACGTCATCCTTCATCGAGAATGGTCATGCTGAGCTTGTCGAAGCATCTCTGCCACGTAAGTAATCCATGACGATTGCAACGAAACGGCAGAGATGCTTCGACAAGCTCAGCAAGACCGTTCTGAGGCTTCGGGACAGCTACTTTATCGGTATCAGAATTAGCGCCGAGTTGCCGGGCAGCTGCACGCCGCTGGTTACTTCCAGCACATCAAGGCCTTCCTCGTTAATCTGGTCGCCGCGCAGCACTACTTTGTAGGTGTCGCGCGGCAGCGTGAGGCTGTCGGCCGTGCGCTTGCCGTTGAAAATGACGATAATATCCTGCCAGGCATCGCCGCCGGCGTGGTCTTTCAGGCGGTAGGCGATAATGCCGGGCTTGGCGGGCAGAAACTCCAGGTGCTGCTGCACCAGCTCGGCCGTGGACAGGCGGAAGGCCGGATGATTGCGGCGAAAACGCAGCAGCTTACGGTAGAACTCGTACACGGCCACGTACTTCGCCTTACGGCCCCAGTCAAGCTGGTTCACGCTGTCGGGCTGGTTGTAGGAGTTTGAGGAGCCGCCCTTGGTGCGCAGAAACTCGTCGCCAACCGGCAAAAACGGTACGCCCTGCGAGGTGAATACGATGGTGTTGCTCAGCACATCCATCTTAATGAGTTGGGCCTCGGTGGCGGTGGGGTTCGATACGGTGAGCTTGTCCCAGAGCACCCGGTCGTCGTGGCAGGCCACGTAGTTGATGGCTTGGCTGGGCGTGTTGGCCCAGGGCGCTTTCGAATAATTGACTTTCGCGTAATCGAGCTGCGGATGTTTCGTGGCGCCCACAATGCCGAACTTCACGCTCTCCTCCAGGTCGGGCTGGCCGCTGGCGAAACCGGGCTCTGTCTGGTGCGCGTAGTGTCCTTTTACGCCGTCGCGCAGCTCGTCGCCAAACGCGGCGATGCGGTCGATTTTTAGGATGTTGGCCTTTACGGCGCGCTCGGCTTCGAGCAGGGGCGAAGGGCCGGCCGTCCAACCCTCGCCATACACAAAAATGCTGTGGTCCTGCAGGTCGAGGGCCACCCGCACGGCGCGCATGGTTTCCAGGTCGAGCACACCCATCAAATCGAAGCGGAAGCCATCGGCGTGGTATTCGCGGGCCCAGTACGCCACCGATTCCACGATGAGCTTGCGCACCATGGGCCGCTCCGATGCTATTTCGTTGCCGCAGGCGGTGGCGTTGCTCAGCTTGCCGTCGGCGTTGTGGCGGAAGTAGTAGCCCGGCACCAGCTGCTCGAAGTTGCTGCGGCCGGCGTCGGCCACGTGGTTGTACACCACGTCGAGCACCACGCGCAGGCCCGCGCCGTGCAGGTTCTCCACCAGCTGCTTGAACTCGCGGATGCGGGCTGCCGGGTTGGCTGCGTCGGTTGAGTAAGAGCCTTCGGGCACCGAGTAGTTCAACGGGTCGTAGCCCCAGTTGTAGCGGTTGGCGCGGGCGGGCGCGGTTTCGTCGATGCTGGCGAAGTCGTTGGTGGGCAGCAGGTGTACGTGCGTCAGGCCCAGCTCCACGAGGTGGTCGAGTCCGGTACTCACATTGTCGGGCCCGTGCGTGCTGGTTTGGGCGGCCCCCAGAAACTTGCCCTTGTGCCGCACGCCCGACTGCGGGTGCATGGTGAGGTCGCGCACGTGCACTTCGCCAATCACGATGTCGGTGGTCTGTTTCAGGGCGGGGCGCAGGTCGGCGTCCCAGCCCGGTGGCTGCGCAATGGCCGGGTTGAATACGGCCCCGCGCAGGCCGTTTATACCCACCGCGTGGGCATAGGGGTCGGCCACTTCGGCCATTTTCTTGCCCCCAATAGTTGCTTGCACCGTGTAGAAACCGGCAATGCCAGCGGGCAGCGTGTAGGTCCAGGTGCCTTCCTGGGCTTTGGCCATGGCATAGTCGACCACGGCTGTGCCGCCGGTGCCGGCCGCGTACAGCTTCAGGTGCAGGGCCTCGGCGGTGGGGGCCCACACGCGCAGGGTGGCCTGGGTGCCACGCCAGGTCAGGCCCAGGTCGGGGCCGTGGTACACAGGGTAGCTGCCGAAATCGGGCAGAGGCAAAGCGGCCGGAGCCATAACAGGCGATAGCAACACGAGCAGCAGCGGTAGCAGACGAATCATAATTACAAAGGTCGGAACGAAAGGTAAACGAACGAGCGGACTTGTTAACGAAGTGCACCGCAGCAACCTGAGGTTAGCTCACTGAATTTGTTCTCCTGAGGCAGAAAGCCCTGAAATGTAGTGCTGTAATGCCTTGGTAATGGAATCTGGTTCCGCTGGTGGTAGCCCGAAGGAGTATCAAGCAAGAAAAACGATGTAATCAGGGAATTATCACATCTCCGGATTGATGGCAAGGTGGGGCACGCTCACCGGGGTTGTCCTGCACTGTGCTTGCTCCGACAAGCATTTGTGCAACGATGCGCCCGCTTCCAACCGATAGAACCCGGCCTGCCGTCGATACAATGTCCCGCGCGGTCGGTTTCAGCAGCCGTTGCACGCGCGCCCGGACTATGTTTGTTTTGAAATCCACACTCGTTCATGCCAGACCTTACGCCCCGTCGCTACCTCACCCCGCTGATTCATGTGTTGGTGTGGGGCTTATTCGGGCTGACTTTCCTGTTATTCCAGCCGCTCACCGGGCGGCTCACCATGCCTAACCAGTTCTGGCTGAAGCAGGGGTTGATGTTCGTGGTGTGGGTGGCCACGTTCTACCTCACCGCCAGGGTCACCGTGCCTCGCCTGCTGTTTCAGGGGCGCACCGGCTGGTTTGTGCTGGCTCTGGTAATAACTACGGTAGCTGTACTGTTTTTTAGCAAGTTTCTGGAGTCGGTGCTCGACCTACCCACGCTGATGGACAAGGCCTTTATGGCGGCCGCCGGTCGGCCCCGGCTGCCCCGCACCGGCCTGCGCATCGATACCATGGGCCTGCTCACCACCATGTTTGTCCTGGGCATCAGCACCAGCATTACGGTGGTGCAGAAGTGGCAGCACGATGCCCAGATACGCCAGACCCTCGAGCAGCAACGCGTTAGCTCCGAGCTTTCCGTCCTCAAGGCCCAGATTAACCCGCATTTCTTCTTCAACACCCTCAACAACATCTACGCCCTCACGCTGCTCGACGGCGAGCAGGCGCGCGAAGCCATCCACCGCCTCTCGCGCATGATGCGCTACGTGCTCTACGACACCGCCGGCGGCCTCACCCTGCTCAGCCAGGAAATTGCATTTGTGCAGGACTACATCACCCTCATGCAGCTGCGCCTCGACGAACGGGTGACCGTGACGTTCGAAAAGCCCGAGCCTATTCACGACGTGCCGGTGGCCCCCATGTTGCTGCTGCCCTTCCTCGAAAACGCCTTCAAGCACGGCGTGGCGGCCACCCAGAGCAGCAGCATTTTCGTGGCCCTGCGCCAGCCTTCGGCCAAGGTGCTGGAACTGGAAGTGCGCAACTCGCTGCTGCCGTCGCCCTCAACCGACCTGGCCGGCAGCAACGGCATCGGGCTGGCCAACACCCGCCGCCGCCTCGATTTACTATATCCCGGCCGGTTTACCCTGGTGGTCGAGCCCAACACCTCGGCCCAAGAATTCCGCGTCCACCTCACCCTGCACATCGTATGAGCACCCTGCCGCCCCTCCGCACCATTGCCGTCGATGATGAGCCCCTAGCCCTGGGCTTGGTAGGCTCCTTTGTTCAGAAAACGCCATTTCTGGAGCTGGTTGGCAAATTCGGTAGTGCCGTGGAGGCCCTAAAATACCTGCACGAACACCCGGGTTCGGTCGATTTGGCCTTCCTCGATATTCAAATGCAGGAGCTCAACGGCCTGGAGCTGGCCCGCGTGCTCGGCCCAACCGGCCCGCGCGTCATCTTCACCACCGCCTTCCCGCAGTACGCCCTCGACGGCTACCGTGTCGATGCCCTCGACTACCTCGTCAAGCCTTTCAACTACGAAGAGTTTCTGCGCGCTGCCGGCAAGGCCCGCGCCTACGCCGAGCTGGTGGCGGCCCCTGCCACTGCACCCGCTGCTGCGGCCGACGACGAAGAATACCTCTTCCTGAAAGCCGAATACCAGCTGGTGCGCGTGGCCCTGAGCGACGTTCTCTACGTCGAAGGCCTGAAGGACTACGTGAAAGTGCACCTCAAAAGCACGCCCCGCGCCTTGCTTTCCCTCATGAGTCTCAAGGCCATGGAGGAGAAACTACCGGCCCGCCGCTTTATGCGCATCCACCGCTCGTTCATCGTGGCACTCGATAAAATCGAAGCCGTGCGCCGCCTCACCGTGCAAATTGGGGCCGTCACCATCCCCGTCGGCGACCAGTACAAAGAAGCCTTCCTGCAGTTTCTTAGCCGCTGGAGCTGAGGTAATTGCCAACTACAGCGGCATCCTACGCATTCGGCCCATGCCTTTGTGAAACGTCGGTAGCGCACAACCGCACTGGCCTGCTTTACCTGCGGCGCGACCTGGCCACCTGTGCCCGGGCCGTGCACAATACCTTCACCAACCACGCCGCTACTCAGGCCCGGGTAGCAGCGGCCCGCCTCGATTGTTAGCGCTATGCGCACCAGGGCCAATGTGCCCTCACCGAAGACGTGATTTGTGCCGTGTGCGCCGAAGCCATTCCAGTGGCCCGCAACCGTCGGCCGGCTATGGCGCTGGGTGCCGCTTTTGCGCAGTAGTCGGCAGCAGGCATAATCCTGGGTTCAGTCGATATACTTCAGGGTTTGGTAGAGCCGGCAATAAGTAGGGGTGGTGCCTTAATTATCTTTCCAATAAGCAGCGTTTCAGACCGCCCCGCGCAGGAAAAGCTGCTGTCGCAGCAACTACCCCGCACCATCGGATTGCGGCTCCCAATTATTTATTCTGTGGCCTTTGCAACGGGATGTTACAATTTTAAGTCCTGTCATTCCTGCGCGATACGGCCACCCTTCCAGTGGTTTTGCAGCCACTGGCCTCCGTTTCGCAACGGAATGACAGGCACTACTTTTTTATGCCTGCCCCTTGTGGGCAGTGCTTCCAGACCCTTCGGCAATGGCTTCTCTGCGCGCTCTGCAACTGCCCCTTACTCCGGAACCCAATTTCCTGCAGCTGCGCTATCGGTCCGACCTGCGCACCCTGGCCGCCCGTTGGCAGCGCCCCGTTAGCCCCGCCGAATTTCGCCAGGGCTACACTGCGATGTTGGCTGCTGCCGAAGAAGCGGAATGCTGGTGCTGGCTGGTCGACCTGCGCAGTCGCACCGCGCCCGGCCCCGCCGAGATAAGCTGGCTGGTCAGCGAGTTTCTGCCGCGCCTGCCCGCTCAATTGGGTAGCAGCGTTTACCTGGGCATGCTGTTGCCGCCGCACTTTCCCACGCCGGTCGACTTGCCGTATTCCATCGCAGCACCCAGTGCCGATGGCGTCGGGCTTGTCGTGCGCGATTTCAGCGATGAGGGAGAGCTGATGCAGTGGCTTTCGCACTGCCAGCGCAACCGCATCTATTCCTGACGCTCCGCCATTTGCTCACAAAAAAGTCCCCGCGCAACCTGCACGGGGACTTTTACTTTATTCGAATTGCCGGTTTTTACACCGAGAAGCTCTCGCCGCAGCCGCACTCACGCGAGGCATTGGGGTTGTTGAACTGGAAACCTTTGCCGTTGAGGCCGTCGGAGAAGTCCAATTCGGTGCCGGCCAGATAGAGAAAGCTTTTCATGTCAACTACCACGCGTACTCCCTTGTCCTCAAATTCCTGGTCCATGGGGCGCACTTCGTTGTCGAAATCCAGCTTGTAGCTCAGGCCCGAGCAGCCACCACCCGCCACCGAGGCGCGCAGACGATAGGTTTCATCAAGATTTGCATCCTGAATCAGGCGTGCTACTTTCTCTTTAGCTTTATCTGATACGGTAATCATGGCGGTAGGAGCGGGGTCGCTTGGGCTTTGAAGCAAGCCGAATAGGCCCGCAATTTAGACAGATTATAAACAAGCAGGCGAATTTCTTTGTTCGCTCGCCTGCCAAATAATTCATTTCGACGCTTACGAGCTCGGATTCAGCACCACGCTGAACACGGTAATCGTATTCAAATCGCGGCCGAAATAGAGTTTGTCCAGCGCTTCATATACGTTATGAGCTCGGAAATAAGACGTTTGCAACTCCCGGTCGCCGCGGGCGCGCCATTGCAGTGTGTAGGAGCTTTCGTTGTCGCGGTAGCTGCGTACGTAGGCCAGCATCTTTTCCAAACACTCCACTTTATCGCGGCCCGATTCGTAGCGAAACAGGAAGCTTTGCTGGTGGCGCGGGTTCACCGTAATCAGGTCGAGCCGGGTCAACCCTTCCAACTCCCGAAACTCGAATTGCAGTTGCGCGGGCTCCAGGCCTAGGTACTGCCGAATCTCGCGCTCAAGCCGGGCAATGTCAAATTCGTCCATTCGGTAAACGGGTTAAAAAACGTCATCCTGAGCGCAGCGAAGGACCTTATCGTCAACGAACGAAAACCGTTCTGACATGATAAGGTCCTTCGCTGCGCTCAGGATGACAAACGTGAGGCTAAACTAGTGGTGCGACAGCTCCAGTGCGGGCAGGCCGTTCTTCACGCGGTAGTCCGAGATGGCCGACTTGATGGCATCCTCCGCCAATACCGAGCAGTGAATTTTCACGGGCGGCAGGGCCAGTTCTTCCACAATCTCCATGTTGTCGATGGCCAAGGCCTCGTCGATAGATTTGCCCTTCAGCCACTCCGTTGCGAGCGACGACGAGGCAATGGCCGAGCCGCAGCCGAACGTCTTGAATTTGGCGTCGGTGATGGTGTTAGTGGCTTCGTCCACCTCAATCTGCAGGCGCATCACGTCGCCACACTCAGGGGCACCCACGAGGCCGGTGCCCACGTTCTTTTTGCTTTTGTCCAGCGTGCCCACGTTGCGGGGGTTGCTGTAGTGGTCAATTACCTTATCGGAGTAAGCCATGTCGCTTCGCTTTAATTATGAATTAAGAATGAGGAATGAAGAATTATTAAATGAGTGTCTGAAGTCAATTCTTCATTCCTCATT
Source organism: Hymenobacter glaciei (assembly GCF_039539585.1). Taxonomy (NCBI): domain Bacteria; kingdom Pseudomonadati; phylum Bacteroidota; class Cytophagia; order Cytophagales; family Hymenobacteraceae; genus Hymenobacter; species Hymenobacter glaciei. The sequence goes on from NZ_BAABDK010000033.1 coordinate 36,802, forward strand.
CTTAATTCCTCATTTTACTAATGTTCAGCCCACTCGATTTTGCTCAAATCGATGCCTTCCTGGAACATCTCCCATAGGGGCGACATTTCGCGGAGCTTGGTTACGGCCTCTTTTACGTGGCCGATGGCGTAGTCGATTTGCTCGTCGGTGGTGAAGCGGCTCAGGCCGAAGCGCAGGCTACTGTGAGCCAAGTCGTCGCTCAGGCCCAGGGCCTTGAGCACGTAGCTGGGCTCCAGCGAGGCTGAGGTGCAAGCCGAGCCCGACGATACGGCTAGGTCCTTCACGCCCATCATCAGGCCTTCGCCTTCCACGTACTTGAAGCTGATGTTGGTAACGTGCGGCAGGCGGTGCTCCACCGAGCCGTTCACGTAGGTTTCCTCCATCGTCATCAATTCTTTTTCGAGACGGTCGCGCATCACGCTCAGGCGAGCGGTGTCAGCGTCCATTTCGAGGCGGGCCAGCTCGCAGGCTTTGCCCAAACCCACGATGCCGGGTACGTTGAGGGTGCCCGAGCGCATGCCGCGCTCGTGGCCGCCACCGTCCATCTGGGCTGTCACTTTCACCCGGGGGTTCTTGCGACGTACGTACAGGGCACCAACGCCCTTCGGACCGTACATTTTGTGGGCCGTGAAGGCCATGATGTCGATGCCATCGGCCAGCACGTCGACCGGGATCTTACCCACGGCCTGAGTGCCGTCCGTCATGAACAGGGCGCCGTGGCTGTGGGCAATTTTGGCGATTTCGCGGATGGGATTGATGGTGCCCGTCTCGTTGTTACCGTACATGATGGTCACGAGAATGGTCTCGGGCGTCATGGCGGCTTCGAGGTCGGTGAGGCTGATAAGGCCCTTTTCATCGACGGGCAGGTAGGTTACCTTGCCGCCGAGCTTCTCAATGTGCTTGCAGGTATCGAGCACTGCTTTGTGCTCGGTGGTGCAGGTGATGACGTGATTGCCTTTCTGGCTATACATCTCGAACACCCCTTTGATACCCAGGTTGTCCGACTCGGTAGCGCCCGAAGTGAAGATGATTTCCTTCGAGTCGCAGTTGATGAGCTTCGAAATCTGCTCGCGGGCGTAGTCAACGCCTTCTTCAGCAGCCCAACCGAAGGGGTGGTTGCGGGAAGCCGCGTTGCCGAATACATCGGTCAGGTAGGGCATCATGGCCTCCAGCACGCGCGGGTCGAGCGGCGTGGTGGCGTTGTTGTCGAGGTAAATGGGGAGCTTCAGCATTGCGCGCAGCAGTATGACAAAAAGTATAAACCAGTGAATGACTGGCTGGCCCTTAGAACACAGTTCGGGGGCAATCAGTTTTCTTTGGTCCTACAAAAGTAGACACAATCTAAATAAGGAAATGCGCCGACTTCCGGCAACGCTGCAAAATGAGCGGTGAATCCTGCTTTTTGGGCTGGCTCGCGGCTTTCGTCCTGATAATTCGCTCCTATGATTACCAACCTCGAACACCTCGGCCTGGCCGTCAACGACCTTGAAGCCGCCACCGCGCTCTACACCACATTGCTCGGCGCGGCACCATATAAAAAGGAGCATGTGGCCAGCGAGTCCGTGGATACCGTTTTCTTTCAGGTCGGCGGCTCGAAGATTGAGTTGCTGGCTGGCACGTCGCCGGATAGCGCCATCACGAAATTCCTGGCCAAAAAGCCGGAGGGCATTCACCACGTAGCTTTTGAAGTCGACGACATCCGGGCCGAGATGGCGCGGCTGAAAGGGGAGGGCTTCGTGCTCTTACATGAGGAACCCAAACGCGGGGCCGATAACAAGCTGGTGTGCTTCGTGCACCCGAAAAGCGCGGCCGGCGTATTGGTGGAACTCTGCCAAACCATCAAGTAGTGCGGCCTTTTAGTACGCGCAGGACTTAGCTACCATTTACACTGTTTCACTCGCGGACTGAAAGTCCGCGCTACTACTATGAACCGTTTCCAACAAGAAGTAGAAGCTGCTGTTGATGCCCTGCTGCTTCAGCAAGTTATTCTGTACCCGACCGATACCGTGTGGGGCCTGGGTTGCGATGCCGAAGCGCCGCCCGCCGTGCAGCAACTCTACAAGCTGAAGGGGCGCGAGGCTGGCAAACCCAGCATCGTGCTGGTTGCCGATTTGGCCATGATGAAGCGCTACGCCGCCGAAGTGCCAGCGGAACTGGAGGCCATGCTGGCCGCCGATACGCGCCCCACTACCTATATCCTGCCCGCCGGCCGGGCCGTGGCCAAGGAGTTGGTGGCACCCGATGGCACCGTGGGCCTGCGCGTGGCAAAGGACGAGTTTTGCTTTAAAGTGGTGCGTCGGCTGGGCCACGGCCTTGTATCGACTTCGGCCAACAAAGCCGGCGAGGCCACACCAGCGGTTTATTCCGAGGTTGATGCGGCTATTATGCGCGGCGCTGACCACGTGGTGAACTGGCGGCAGGACGACGATACCCGAACGGCGCCATCGCGGGTAGTGCGGCTGGGTGCGGGTGGGAAATTGGAAGTGGTACGGGAGTAAGTAGTGCTCCATTCGCAATGACAGGCGGCACGGGTAGCACGTTCTGACGCCAGCGCCGAACTTTGCGCCCATGAATACGCCCCGCCTGCCCGAATTGCCCATTTTCCAAACCATCGCCGAAGCGGCAGCCGAACTGGGCCAGCCGGCGTACGTTATCGGCGGCTACGTGCGCGATTTGGCGCTGGGGCGTGAAAGCAAGGATATCGATGTGGTGACGGTAGGCGATGGCATTGCGCTGGCGCAGGCCGTGGGCAACAAGCTGCCAGGTCGGGGCCGCGTGCAGGTGTTCAAGAACTTCGGCACTGCCATGTTGCCGACCAAGGAGGCCGGTGATATTGAATTTGTAGGAGCCCGTAAGGAGAGCTACCGCTCCGAAAGCCGCAAGCCGGAGGTGCAGGCCGGCACGCTGGAGGAGGACCTGGCCCGTCGTGACTTCACCATCAACGCTCTAGGCTTGAGCTTGAACCCCGAAAACTTCGGGGAGCTAGTAGACCGCTACGAGGGCATGAAGGACCTGGCTGGCAAAACCATCCGCACACCGCTGGGGCCGGACGTGACGTTCTCCGACGACCCGTTGCGCATGATGCGTGCCGTGCGCTTTGCCTCGCAGCTGAACTTTGATATCGAGCCCGATACGTTCGACGCCATTATCCGGAATAAGGACCGGATTAAAATTGTGTCGCAGGAGCGCATCACCGTCGAGCTGAATAAGATTATTGAGTCGCCCACGCCGAGCTACGGGTTCAAATTACTGTTTCAGACGGGGCTGCTGCAGCTCATCTTCCCGAAGATGGCGCTGCTGCACGGCGTGGAAAAAGTGGGCCAGCATGCCCACAAGGACAATTTCTACCACACGCTGCAGGTGCTGGATAACGTGGCCGCTGCCGGGGGCGACTTGTGGCTGCGCTGGGCCGCCGTGCTGCACGACATCGCCAAGCCGGCCACCAAGCGCTACTTCCCCAAAGTGGGCTGGACGTTCCATGGCCACGAGGACAAGGGCGCACGCTGGGTGCCGGGCATCTTCACGGACCTGAAATTGCCGCTGGGCGAGGAGATGCGCATGGTGCAGAAACTGGTGAAGCTACACCTGCGCCCCATCGCGCTGGTGAAGGAAACCGTGACCGACTCGGCCGTGCGCCGCCTGCTGTTCGAGGCCGGCGATGACATTGACCGGCTGATGCTGCTGTGCCGGGCCGACATCACGAGCAAAGACCACACCCGCAAGGAGCGGTACCTGCGCAACTTCACGGAGGTAGAGGAAAAGCTGAAGGAAGTGGAGGAAAAGGACCACCTGCGCAGCTTCCGCCCGGTTATCACCGGCGAAATCATCATGGAAACCTTTGGGCTGAAGCCGTCGCGGGCCGTGGGCGAGCTGAAGGAGGCCGTGATGGAAGCCATTCTCGACGGTATTATCAAAAACGAAATGGAGCCAGCCCTGGCCTTCCTGTTGCAGCAGGGGGCGGCCAAAGGACTGGCTCCGGAAGGAGGCTTCGTTCACTCACCAAACTAAGCCTGGCTTCTTTTTTTCTTTTTCGGGGGATAGATGCTTCTATACGATGAAGGTTGCCCGCGAAGTTGCTTTTCGAAACAGAATTTCGGCGAACTACAAACGTTTGATGCTGGACGGCCCCGTGGCATCGACTTTCACGCTGGCGGGCTGCCCGCTGTAAGCTATTTCGCTGGCACCCACGGCATCACCCTTCAGGCTTTCGGTTACGTTGAGGCGGGCTTTGCACATGCCGGCAATGGTGACTTTGCTGTCGCGGGTTTTGAGGTTGGCGGCGGCAAACTCGCAGGCCCCGGCAGCGTCGAGGTCGAGCTGGTCGGCCTGGCCGGAGGCAGTGGTGCGGCAGGCCCCGGCCTGTTCCAGGCGCAGGGTGCCGTAGCTCCCATTCAGGCGCAGGTGGCTGGCGCCGGCCTGCTCGATGCGGAGGTTGTCCTTGCGGTCGAAGCCCCCGAGGTCGCCTTGTACGGCCCCGGCCAGCGAGAGGTACTCAATGGCCGGCATCTCGATGCGAACGAGGATTTTGCGGTTTCCGCGGCCCCAGTCGCCGCCGAAGAATTTGGTGTTGCGGGGCTTCACAATCAGCTCGTTGCCGTTGCGCTCCACGCGCAGGTCGTTGAGGGCCTGCTCTTCACCGCCAGCTTCCACTTTGAAGCTGCTGCCCTGGCGGACCACTACCCGGTAGTTGCCGGCCACCGTCACGTGGGTGAAGCCGGTTTCCTCGAAGGTGCGGCGGCCGCTGCCGTAGCTGTTCAGGTCGGTGTCGAAGCTGGGGGCGCCGCCGTAGTTAAGGGTCGTCCCGACGTGGTTGCCGCTGTCGTCATCGTTGTCATCGTTGTCATCGGCGCTGTCGTCATCATCCTCGCTGTCGATGTTGATGTTCACGTTTGAGTCGTCATCGTTGTCGTCCTCATCGCGGCCCAGCTGCTCGGGAGTGCAGTCAATGCATTCCAGCTTGTTGCCGCGCAGGCGATAGCGGTGCTGCTCAGGGTCCTGGGGGCGGCGGTTGCCCACAAAGTCGTCTTCATCAAGTAGGTCGTAAGCAAAGCTTCGACTGATGCGAAAGGTGCGGTCGCGGGGCAGGCGCAGGGTGAGGGCCAGTTCCTGCTTGCGGTAGGCCGAATTGGGCAGGAAGGAGAAATGGTCGTCGAAAACCAGCGAGGAGTCGCCACTGGGGCGCACTGTGTAGTCGATGGTGGTGAGGGCCGTGCGGCGGGCTACTTCTTCGCTGGGCCCATTGGCGCCCAAGGTGCGCAGTACTTCCACCGCTTTGCCGCTGTCGGAGGCAGCCAAACGCAGGTCGACGTGCTGCTCCCACTGGCGGTCAACGCGGCGGGCATCGAACATGAGTACCGGCGTGGTTAGCTTGGGAAACTGCTCCAGCTGCTCTACCTGGGTTTTGTACTGAAACTGGCGGCTTTGCTGGGCTATACCGGCAACAACCCCAACAATGCTCAGCAGCCACAAGCCCAGCAGCGACAGGCCCACGGTGCGGGTGAGGAAGGTGTAGCGGAACAGCAGGTTTAAGCCACCCAGCAACAGCCACAGGGCCGGAATACCAGCAGCCAGAGCGCCGGACAGAATTACCCAGCTGGGTACGCCGTGCAGCAGCACATGGGCCGGAGCATCGCCCATCACAATGTTCTGCGAAGCAGGCAGCAGGCCAATGCCCGCACCCAGCGCAATGGCCACTCCCAGCAGCAAGCTAAAGCCCACCAGGGTAAGCAGCACACCCGCTACCACCCGAACGGCCGAGCCCACAAAATCAACGGCCGGGCGCAGGTTGCGGGCGGCATCTTCCACGAAGGCGCCCACGGGGCGGTTGGTGGTGGCGGGGCCGTCGGCCACATCGTAGTTGCGGGCGCTGCTGTCGAAGCTTTCCAGCGTCATCGCGTCGCCGCGCATACGGAGCTTGTCCGAGACCGTTTTGGCCTCGGGCAATACTATCCAGAGAATAATGTAGAGCAGGAAGGTGAAGCCCCCGGCGAACAGGCCGGCCAGCAAAATCACCCGCACCAACGTCACATCGATGCTGAAGTAAGCGGCCAGACCTGCGCCCACGCCGGCTACTTTGCCCGTGCCGGTATCGCGAAACAAGCGGCGGCCAGCCAGCGGGCCTGTGCTCAGCAAGGCTTCGGGATGAGCTGGCGCATCGTAGCGCTTGGGCAGCAAAATCCAGAGCACGATGTAGGCCAGTACTATCCAGCCGCCGAATTCGACGCGCATGTTGTGGTGCGACCAAATGTTGATGGCGGGTGAAAAGATGGTGCCGAACACAAAAGCCAGGCGTATCCACAGCGGGTTGACCATGAAATACTGGGCAATGCCAGCGGCTACCCCAGAAACCTTGCGGTTGGCCATGTCGCGGTATAAGCGCTTGGTTTCGCCGGGAGCGGCAGTTGCGGCGGCAGTAGCAGTAGTGTAAGCGTTGGCCCCGGGGCGGGCGTAGCTGGCCGAGGCAGCGGCTTCTTCGGCCGTTACTTCGTCGTCCTCGTCGGCTTCAGGAGCGAAGTCGCTCACCCGGCCCATTTTAGCCATCATGGCATTCACGTCATCGAGGGTGATGACCTGCTGCATGGGCGAAAGGCGGGCCGAGAACAGCTCGGCAATGCGGCCTTCGATGTCGGACACAATGTCGGCGTGGCCGCGGTAGTTGGCGAAGTGGGCCTTCACCTCGGCCAAGTAGCGACTAAGGACGTCGAAGCCATCTTCCTCAATGTGGAAGATGAGGCCCTGTAAATTGATGCTGATGTTCTTTTTCATGTGAAAGAGGGCCGAACGGGCCGATTGAATGCTGGTGAGTGAAGCAGAAAAAGAGGCAGAATTAGCGACTGTCGCCGGGCGGCCGGCTGTGGCGGATGATGCCGACCGAGGCGGCCATTTCCTCCCAGGTGTCGCGCAGTTCCTCCAGGAACTTGCGGCCATCGTCGGTGAGGGTGTAGTATTTGCGGGGCGGGCCGCTGGTGCTTTCTTTCCAGACGTAGTCCAGCAGGGCGGCATTCTTGAGGCGGGTGAGCAGTGGGTAGAGGGTGCCCTCCACCACAATCATGCGGGCCGAAGTCAGTTCCTCCAACATGTCGGAGGCGTAGGCTTCGCCGCGGGCGATGATTTCCAGGATGCAGAACTCAAGGATTCCCTTGCGCATCTGAACCTGGGTGTTCTCGAGTTTCATGGGCGAGTAGGTTGACTAGTGGGTGACGAACAGTACAAATGTATGGTAGGTACTTTGTAACGCAAGGTACTGGCTATTGAAATGAGCCTCTTTGTCGAAAATATTTCTTTATCCGTTGATAATGAGGAAGAAAATTTTCATGCTGTCTGGCGGCAACCACCAATTTCAGCGGATTGAACCGATTTGCGCGCTTACTGAAAAGGGCCAGCATCACCCCGTTCAGCTGACAAAGAGGCGTTGCACAAAGGAGATGGCTCGAAGCCAGAACCGGTTCGGGGGTGCAGTTACCGGCATGGCAAGGGTCTCGGACGAGAGCCTTAGTGCCGGCCACGCAGGCAGCAGTGCGCAAAAGTTCGTGCGGCTAAGCTGGGCGCTAAGCGAGCTGGCCCGAAATTGGCGGGGCCGCACGCACTAACTTGAAGTAACTTGCGTTCCGACCGCGCCAACCCGTGTTCGCCTTCTCTATGTCCCAACTCTCCTCTGCCGCCCGTGGGCTGCTGATTGCCGGTGCTTGTGGCGCCATGGCCCTGCCGGCCGCCGCCCAATCGTCCAAAACCCCCAAATACAGCAACGAATTTCTCAACCTCGGTGTGGGCGCGCGCGCGCTGGGCATGGGTAAAGTGCAGGTGAGCCTGGCCACCGATGCCACCGCTGGCTATTGGAACCCCGCTGGCCTAGTGAACCAGACCCACAAATACGACGGTGTGCTGATGCACTCGGAACTGTTTTCGGGCATTGTGAAAAACGACTACGCGGCCTTCTCCATGCCGCTCGACGAGAAAAGCGCCATTGGAGCGAGCCTGCTGCGCCTGGGCGTCGATAACATTGCCGACACGCGCGCCCTGGTAAACGAGTACGGCTACGTCGACTACAGCAAGATTGAATATTTCTCGGTGGCCGACTACGCGCTGCTGCTCTCGTATTCGCGTAAGCTGGGCATTGAAGGCCTGAGCGTGGGTGGCAACGGCAAGTTCATCTACCGCAACATCGGCAAGTTTGCCCAGGGCTACGGTTTTGGCGTGGATGCCGGCGTGCAGTACAACTGCAAGGGCTGGAACCTGGGCCTGATGGCCCGCGACATCACCACCACCTTCAACGCCTGGACCATCAACGGCGACGAATATGTGAAGGGGGTGCTGAATAGCGACCAGGCTAACCTGAAAGATGAGGTGCCAAAAAACAGCACCGAAATCACGCTGCCGCGCTTTGTGCTGGGAGTAGGCCGGCGTTTCGAGTTGCCCAAGCAGTTCTCGGCCTTAGTGGCCGCCGACTTCGAAGCTACCACCGACGGCCAGCGCGGCACCCCCATCTCGACCAAGGGCGTGAGCATAAACCCCAGCGCCGGCGTAGAAATCGGCTACCGCAACTTGGTGTTTTTGCGCGGCGGGGCTGGCAACTACCAGCAAATCAGCAGCGTTGTAGACCTAAGCAAGCAATGGAAAGGCCAGTACAGCCTCGGGGCGGGCGTAGCCGTAAGCGGCCTGCGCGTGGACCTGGCCCTCTCACGCCTGGCCGTAGAAAAACTTGGCAGCACTTCCCAAACCAACTCGCTGATTGTTTCGCTGGGCTACGGCTTTAAATAAGCCGGCCTACATCAATTTCAATATAATCAGGATTTTAGAGACGATATGAACAATATTACCAATTATGCTTTTTTTCGCCGCTGCTGGTTGCTGCTGGTTTCGTGCCTACTGGCTGGTAGTGTGGCGCAGGCCCAGTCGGGGCCAGTGGGCAACGAATGGATTGTGCCGGGCCAACGCTACTTCAAGGTGAAGGTGCTGAAGGATGGTATTTATAAACTCGATTATCAATACTTAACCAAAGCCGGCATCACGGGCGTGGCCCCGAGCCAGTTGCAGGTGTGGCGGCGCGGCCGCGAGGTGGCCGTGTACGGCGGTGGCAACCAGGCTACGCTCGATGCTACTACTTATGTTGAATTCTACGGGCAGCGCAACGATGGCCGGCTCGACGGCGAGCTGTATAAGACTCCTGCTGAGCAGGCACACCAGTACTACAACTTTTACACCGACACTTCGGCTTACTTCATCACCTGGAGTTCTAGCCGTGGCGGCCGGCGCATGCAACAGCCTGTGGCTGCCCCAGGCACCGCGCACCCGCACCGCATCTTTAACGTTCTGAGCCTACGTACCGAGGTGTATTATGATATATCAATATCCAGATTCAATTTTTTGCCGTGGGTAGAAGCGAATGAAGGCTACTTTTCCGGTGATATCAACCTGACCGCCGATTCGCTGGTGCGCAATGTGGCCAGTACCGGGCCAGTTCCCCGGGTAGAAGTGCTGGTGATGGGGGGAACCATGTTCCCTCATCGCACGCAGGTATCGGTGCGGACCCCGGCCGGAACGTTGCGCCAGTTGGGCATTATCAATTTTACGGGCGTACGTCGGGCCAAGCAGTCCTTTCCCATCCTGCGTTCTGATATTGGTCCCAACGGCGCGGTCACGATTCAAGTGCGCCCGGTAGACCTGAACGACCCGACCGATAAGATTCAAATTGCTTATTCCCGGGTAATTGTGCCCCAGGTTAACCGTTGGTATCCTAATCGTAATAATTTTTTCCAAAACGACTCCCTGCTGGCTGGCCCTGCTACCTACGAGTTAGATTCGATTCCGGCAACTGTAGCGGGCTTTGATGTGCATGACCCCTTTAACGTGCAGCGTGTGCCGGGCACGGCGTTAAGTACAGGCTTCCAGCGTAGGCAATACGTGTTTGCGGGAGCTACCTCAGCGGCTACGCACAACTTGCTGCTCGCCGACGAAGCACGCCTGGCGGTGCCCCTGTTGCCCGCTCGGGAAGTGAAATTTCGGACGATTAATCCGGCTACCCCCACCTTCATCATTATTACCCACCCTAAGTTGATGCGCCCCGACGCAGCATCTGGCATCGTGAATGCTGCTAAGGACTACGCCATTTATCGAAAATCGGCAGCGGGTGGCAATTACGATACCCTAATGGTAACTGCCCCCCAGCTCTACGACCAGTTCACTTATGGCGACCGGTCGTGGCTGGCTCTGCGGCATTTCAGCCGCTGGATGGCTGCCGCTACTCCTGCGACCACTACTCCCCGCTATTTGCTGCTGCTGGGCAAGGGCTTGGTGCCTAGCGAGCGGCCTGCTGCGGCAAATGTCGGCGTTACGCTGGGTAGCGTTGTTTATACGAGTACAACTACCCGAGCCCTGGGCGAGGTTGGCCTTGATTTGGTGCCCACCAACGGGCGGGCTGAATCGGATAATATGTTGACGGCGGACTTTGCCAACGACGACTTCGTGGCAAAGCTGCACGTGGGCCGCTTGACCGCAACCACCCCTCGGCAGATAAAAATCTATCTGGATAAGGTGCGCACGCACGATGCCCTGGGCCCCGAGAGTTGGCGCAAGAACATGTTGCACCTGGTGGGTGGAGAGGACGCCGTGGAGAGTGCTGGCTTTAAAGCGGTGCTGGATAGAATCGGCGACCGGGTAAGGCGGCCTTTCCTGGGCGGCCGGGTGGTGCAAACGGAGGTGAGAACTACGACGCTGGTTAGCTCGGTCGATATTTCGCCCTACCTGAACCCGGGGTTGTCCATGATTACCTATTTTGGGCACGGCTCGAATAACACTTTTAAGCTCGATTTTGGCAAACCCTCCACCGCCCCTAGCTATAATAACCCGGGCCGTTACCCGGTCTTGTTTCTGAACGGCTGCGCTGGCAACTTCACGGGGGTATCCACACTCACCGTGGTAGAAGATTACTTGTTCGCGGAGAACAAAGGAGCCATCGGCTCGCTCGGCGAGTCGGGCTTCGGTTTTCCATTACCACTTGAGATAACCGCCGATACGCTTACCAAGCTATTGTTCAACGACAAAAACTGGTATGGCAAGCCAATTACAGTTGTGCATGACGAAATGGTACGCCGGCTTCAGCACCAGCCCCTTTTCCGCAACGACATCGGCATCGAACAGATGCTGTGCACCACCTGGCAGGGCGACCCCACCATTGCTCTCTTCTCGCCACCACTGCCCGACTTCGTGGCCAGTGCAGCCACACTCTCTATCAAGCCCTCAGCCGGCCAAGGACCTGTTAAGGCGGCATCGTCTTCTTTTATCCTCAATGTAGGCGTAAGCAACCCGGGAAAAGTCACCTACGACTCGCTTGAAATCCGAGTGACGCGCACCCTTGGGGCGGTGTCGAAAACCTATCCGTTCACGGTGCGGCAGGCCTGGCGGCCGGACACTACCTACGCGCTGACTATCCCAAACGAGTTTTTGGGCCAGGGCGGCTCCAGCACCTTTAAGGTAGAGCTTGACTACAACAAGAAGATTGCCGAGTCGAACGAAAACAACAACACTGCCCAAATCGATTTCACCTTCCTGACTGGTGGTCTTTCGGTGCTGAACCCCACCGAATTTGCCATTGCCTCCACGGCTACGCCCCGTTTGACGGTGCAGTCGAACAACCCGGCCGAGACCTCGCGGGTGTACGAGTTTGAGCTGGATACCGACCCTAACTTCGCCTCGGCCCCGCCCCTAAAAAAGACGACTACCGTAACGGCCGGCGTGCTGGCCGAGTGGCTGCCCACGCTGCCGACTACTGTGGCCAGCCGCGATAGCGTGGTGTGGTTTTGGCGTGCCCGGTTTCAGACGCCCGCCGCCGGCGAGGACGGCAACTGGGTAACCTCGTCGTTCCGGGTGATACCCAACAGCCCTTCGGGTTGGTCGCAGAGCCACGCGGCTCAGTTCAGGCGCGATGCCCTGACGGGCGTAGAAGTGACGGGCCCTCCCACGAGCTGGGCCTTTACGCCCGTGCGGGTGCCGCTGGTGTTGCGCACCGTAGGAGGCGGAGCTCCGCGCACAGCCCCGCAGTTTGCTGGCTTGCTGGGTGGCGGTATCTACCTGCAATCGGCGGGAGTGCCAACGGTGAGCAATTGCGGCGTGCAGTCGCCGAACCTTTTGATTGCAGTGTACGATGCCGCATCGTTGCGCCCGCTGGTGATGCCAGCTGCTTACCAGCGCTGTGGGCAGAATGGCAACTATTCTTACTTTTTCTCAACAAGTGCTACTACCTCCGTCGACACCCTAGACAACCTCAACTACAGCGCCACGCGCCAGCAGCAGCTTGATGCTTTCCTGACGGCTATTCCGAACAATGCCTACGTGGCCGTGATTTCGACCAACCGCCTGCGCTACTCACTGTTGCCGGCTGCGCTGAAAAACCGGTTGAAGACCCTGCTAGGCTCGCAACTGATTACTTCCCTGGCCGACGGCGAACCCCTGGCCCTGGTGGGCCAGAAGCTAACGGCTGCTTCCGGCCGCCTGCTACACGAAAAAGGCCCCGACCGCACATTGGCGACGCTAGCCTATAACCAGCGCATTGAGCTTGCCGATACCTTGCTGCGTCCTGGTACATCCGGGCGCATTGTCTCGACGCAAATTGGGCCTTCTCAGCAGTGGAACAACCTTTATGCCTCCATTGTAAAGCCCAATGCCAGCAGCCAGTACACGTTAAAAGTGGTGGGCATAACGGCCACTGGAACCGAAGCCACAGTGCTGGCGAATGTGCCGGTAGTGGCCACTGGTAATTTGATAAACCACTCACAGCCGCTAGCCGGCATCGTTTCCGCTGCCACCTATCCGTACCTGCGCCTGGAATTGACGCTGTCGGACACGGCCCATATGGCCCCGCAATTGCGGCAGTGGCTGGTTACTTCGCGCGGCCTGCCCGAGGGCGTGGTGCAGCGCGATGCCGTACCCGCCAGCACGTATGCCGCCGCCACGTTGCTACAGCAAGCTACCAGCGGCAAAGGTATTGTTAGCTTCCCGGTGAAGTTTAAGAACGTATCGACTGAAACGTTCAATGGGCCGCTAAATACCCGGGTGCAGGTGCGCGACCTCAGTAACAACAGCATCCGGTTTACGGCTCCGCTCATCAGCTCGCCTGCCCCATTGCCGGGCGAAACGGCAACCATCAGCGCCAGTGTCGACATGAAAGGCCTATTTGGCCGCTTTGCCATTGAAGTAGTAGTGAACCCGCGCCTCCAAAACCCTGGACTGCAGCCCGAGCAGAACTACGCGAACAACGAATTGATTTTGCCAGAGTTCACTATTATCAACAACAACGTACCGCCCACACTCGATGTAGCGGTCGACGGTCGCCACATCCTTAACGGCGAACTGGTGTCATCGATGCCAGTTATTGTTGTGCAGCTAAACGACGAAGACCCGCTGGTGTATGTACGCGACCGCAATGCATTTACCCTCACGCTGCAACGGCCCGGCCAGAGCAACCCGGTACTTGTGCCCCTCACCGGAGCCGATATCAGCTTCACGGTCGACTCGACCAGCGGTAGCCGCGCCCGCCTCACTTTCGAGCCCGGTAAAAACGGGCCGCTGCCCGACGGCAAATACACGTTGCGCGTGCAGGGCCGTGACCCTAATAATGCTGCTGCTGCTGCCCAGGAAGTTCAGCTCATGTTTGAAGTGGTGAACGCCGCCACCATCACCAACGTGTACCCGTACCCTAACCCGGTCATTAGTAAAGCCCGCTTTGTGTTCACGGTAACCGGTCAGGAGCTGCCGCGCAACATGAAAATTCAGATTATGAGCCTCACGGGCCGCGTAGTGCGCGAGATTTTCATGAGTGAGCTCGGCCCGTTGCATATCGGCAACAACATTACCGACTATGCCTGGGACGGTACCGACAGCTACGGCGACCGCCTGGCCAATGGCACCTACCTCTACCGGGTGGCCTACGACGATAGCAACGTCTCCTTTTCACGCCGCGAGACGGCCGGCGACAAAGCCTTCAAAAACGATTGGGGCAAGCTGGTGCTCATGCGCTAGTACCACCATGAGCCCACAAAAAAGGCCGCCCAATTGGGCGGCCTTTTTTGTGGGCTCATGGCTGCGGACTGCATCTAGCGCCGCTGCAACGTCACGAAGCTGTAGGCGTAGGCATGCTGAGCGTCGGCTTCGTGGCGTTCGCGCGTTAACTCGCGCCATTCGGTGGGCGATAGCTCCGGAAAGGAAGCATCGCCTTCGAAGGTGTGGTGGATTTCGGTGAGGTACACGACGTCAACAGCTGGTAGGGCCTCGCGGTATATTTCGCCCCCGCCGATGATGCAGACGGTATCGGCATCCAGCTCGCGCGCCCGGGCCAGCGCCGCTAGTACCGAGGCGGAGGCTTCGCAGCCCGGGGCAGCCCACTCGTGCTGCCGCGTCACAACCACATTGGGCCGGCCGGGCAGCGCTTTGCCGATGCTGTCGAACGTTTTGCGGCCCATCACCACCGGGTGGCCCAGGGTGAGTTGCTTGAAATGCCGCAGGTCGGCGGGCATACGGCCCCAGGGCAACTGCCCATTCTGGCCAATGATGCCGTTTTCGGCAACGGCGACTACTAATGCGACCATCCTAAAAATTGGGTTTAAAGCCTCGTAATAATTCTTCCACGCCCATGCGCTTCTTGCCTTCGAGCTGTACATCGAGCAAGTCGAGCCAGCCATCGGCAGCAGCCACGCGGAGGTAGCGCCGGCCATCCGACGTCCACGTGCCTGGTACAGCAAATTCGGTTTCGTCTTCAAAAGGCAGCACCTGAGCCCGGTATATTTTGACGATACGGCCATCGGGCAATGCGGCGAAGGCGGTAGGAATGGGCGAGAGGCCGCGTACCCAGTTCATCAACTCGGTGGCCGAACGGCTGAAATCAAGCCGGCCAGTTTCTTTGCTCAGCTTGGGGGCGGGGCGCAGGTCGGTGCGCTGCTCCTGCGGGGTGCTGGGAGCGGTGCCAGCGGCAATGGCTTGCACCGAGCGCAGAGCCAGGGCCGCACCTACACCCTTCAACTTATTGTAAACGCTGCCGAAGTCGTCCTCCGGCTCTATGGCAATTCGGTCCTGAAAAATCAGGTCGCCGGTATCAATCTCGTGCCGAAGGAAGAAGGACGTGACGCCCGTTTCGGTGTCGCCGTGCATCAGTGCCCAGTTGATGGGAGCCGCGCCCCGGTACTGCGGCAGCAGCGACCCATGGATGTTGATGGAGCCTAGCCGGGGCATATTCCAAACGGCCTCGGGCAGCATACGGAAAGCCACCACCACTTGCAAATCGGCCGCGTAGCTTCTGAGTGCGGCCTGAAATTCCGGCGACTTCAGATTGGCGGGCTGGAGCACGGGCAGGCCGTGGGCCTCAGCCGCCACTTTCACGGCAGAAGCCTGCAACTGGCGGCCGCGGCCAGCCGGGCGGTCGGGAGCTGTGATGACAGCCACCACCTCCCCGCCGGGCCACGCCACAAGGCTTTCTAGGGTGGGCACGGCAAAATCGGGCGTGCCCATAAAGACGATTCTAAGCATTCAGGTTGTTGTCAGGTGTTGGTTCTCAGTTGTCAGGATAGTTCGGTTGTCGCGGCCGCATAAACTGACCGCCCACAACGAACAGCTGACAACTATTTCTCTGGATACAGCAGGTACTTTTTGCGCAACGCCCGGAACTTTTGCAGCCCGGGCTCCCAACTGGCGCGGATGGCAGCTTCGCTCTTACCGGCAATAATCTGCTGCCGCAGGGCATCGGTGCCCGACAGTTCTTCGAAGTACTTGCCGAAGAAATGCTCCTTATCGGTGCTCTGCTGGTAGAAGTCGAGCAGGTATTTTAATACGAGGCCGCCATGGTCGCGGGTGGGCACGGTCGTAAGGTCGAGGCCGTAGCAGCGCTGGCCTTTCATGGGTGGTGTGGGCGAGCCGGCATTGGGCGCAGGCGTGAACGAGAACGGCCGCGTGGCCGGCTGGCTGGGGCTGCCAATTACATCGAAGGGCGTGTTCGTGCCGCGTCCCACGCTCACGTTGGTTCCCTCAAACAGGCAGATGCTGGGGTAAAGGGCCACGGCGTGGTCGGTGGGCAGGTTGGGGGAGGGGCGCACGGGCAAGTGGTAGGCCGTAGCGTGGGTGTAGCCTTGCTGCATGGGCACTACGGCGAGGCGGCACTGCCGGCCGCCGGCCAGCCATTTTTCCTGGTTCATCAGTTGGGCCAGCTCGCCCACCGTGAGGCCGTGCGCGATTGGCAGCGGGTCGAGGCCTACGAAGCTTTTGTGGGCAGGCTCCAGGATGGGGCCATCCACGAGGTCGCCGTTGGGGTTGGGGCGGTCGAGCACCAGAACGGGTTTGTTTTGCTCGGCGGCCGCCTCCATCACGTAGTGCAGCGTGCTGATAAAGGTGTAAAAGCGCGCGCCCACGTCCTGAATATCAAACACCAGCACGTCTACATCGGCCAGCATTTCCGGGGTGGGCTTTTTGGTTTTGCCATACACCGAGCGCACGGGCACCCCGCTACGGGCATCGCGCCCATCGGTGATGGTGGCCCCGTCGGCCGCCTCGCCCCGGAAGCCGTGCTCGGGAGCGAAAATGGCCGTCACGTTCACGCCGCGGGCCCGCAGGGTATCTACCAGGTAGCTGCTGCCCACGCGCGAAGTCTGGTTGATAACCAGGCCTACCCGCTTACCTTGCAGCTGCGGCAGGTAGTCGGCCAGCCGTTCGGCGCCTACCACCACGCGGGCAATGGCTGGTGGTGCTGGTTGCGTGGGCGCAGCGGCCGGCGCGGGCACGGCAACCGGGCCGGAGGTGCCAGCGACCGGCTGGGAGGTGCCGCAGGCGGGCAGGGCCAGCAGCAGGGCCAGCATCATTTTAGCCGAGAAATCTATCATATCAGTGCATTAAACGGAAATAAACCGGCTGTTAACGACCGCCGTACTGACAGCCCGGGCGCAAAATGCGGCTGGTCCCGGTTCAAAACGTAGCTTTACGTTCGAACAATGAACGTCGCCCGCTACATCTCGCAGAAAATCGACGGCGGAGCCGATTCCGGCTCCTTCACTTCGTCGGTCACAAAAATAGCCATCATCAGCATTGCCATGGGCTTGGCAGTGATGATTGTGTCCTTTGCCATCCTGCAAGGGTTTCGCAACGAGATACAAAACAAAATTTTCTCGTTTGGCGCCCACCTGCAAATCTCGCGCTACGACACCAACAATTCGTTGGAAGTAGCCCCCATTGCCGGCCCGAAACTGGTGCAGCAGCTGCACGACTTCTCGGAAGTGCAGTCGACGCAGGCCTTCGCTGTGAAAACGGCCATCATCAAAACGCCCGACGAGGTGATGGGCGTGGTGCTGAAGGGCATTGCCGAAACCGATGGCCCGTCGCCCATGCGCCAGAACCTGGTGGCCGGCAAGTTTCTAAGTTTCCCCGATTCGGCGGCCAGCGACGATGTACTGATTTCGCGCAAAGTGGCCGACAAGCTGCGGCTGAACGTGGGCGACAAAACGCTGTTCTACTTCATCCAGAATCCTGCTCGTATCCGCCAGTTCCGGGTGAGCGGGGTGTACTCGACCGGCCTCGATGAGTTTGATGAGGTGTACGTCATCGGCGACATCCGCCAGATTCGGGAGCTGAACTCACCGGCCTGGCCCGATTCGCTGGTGGGCGGTATGGAAGTAGTGCTCAAGGATTTTAATGCCCTGGATGCTACTGCCGACCGGTTCTATGAGCGACTGCCATACGATTTAAAAATTGATAAAATTACCGACCAGTATGCGCAGTTGTTCGACTGGCTGCAGCTACTGAACCGCAACGTGGTGATTTTCCTGATTCTCATCATTTTCGTGGCCACTTTCAACATGGTCGCCACCATCTTCATCATGATTCTGGAGCGTACCAACATGATTGGGATTCTGAAAGCGCTGGGAGCCACCGATAATCAGATTAGGCGCATGTTCTTCTTCCGGGGGCTGTCGCTCACGGTGCGCGGCATGCTCATCGGCAATGCCATTGCGGTGGGCTTTTGCGCCATTCAATACTACTTCCACGTCATTCCGCTCGACCCCGAGAACTATTACATGGACCGCGTGCCTATTTCGTGGGACCCGAGAATGCTGCTCATTCTCAACGGTGCCACATTCGCGGCCTCGCTGTTAGCCGTGCTCATTCCAACTTATCTGATTTCGCGGATTAAGCCAGTGGTGGCCATCAAGTTCGACTAGCAACCTGTAGCGTAGCACGCAGACTTTGCTGCGTGGTCCCGTGCCTTGCCGGAATACTCTCAGCCTGCACAAAAACCGCCACGCAGCAAATGCTGCGTGCTACAGCTTAGCACATTGTAGCACCAAATTCGGGTCGGGGCACAACTCCGCCCATAGCTCACGCTCGCTTGGCCGGGCCACGCCCGGAAAGTCGCCCACACGGCCCTGCATGTCGGCCATGAGCTGAAAGTGCAGGTGCGCCGGCCAGTCGCCGTTCTCAGGGAAAGGACCCACGGTGGCGAAGGCCTCGCCTTTTTGCAGCTGCTGGCCCACGCGCAGCGTCCGCCACTCGGCGCGGCCGAGGTGGCCGTAGAGGCTGTAGAACATGGTGCCTTCGAGCGCATGCTGGAGGATGACGGTGGGGCCGTAGTCGCCGAAATTGTCGTTGTCGGCCAGGCTATGCACCACGGCGGGCAGCGGCGCGAGCACGGGCGTGCCGGCCGGCACCCACACATCCACGCCCAGATGCAGCGAGCGGGCTTCTTCGGCGGCCCCGGGCCCGAAATGCGCGCTGCGGCGGTAAATCACCCGGTTTTCGAGGTAGCCGCCGATGCCGGCGGTGGCATTGACCGCCGTGAGTAGGCTGTTCACCAATTCGTTGAAGGCGGCCGTGTCGCGCAGGTCGGCGTTTACGACAACGGGATTGGTGGCGGAGAAATCGAGGCGGGTAACCGTGGCGGCGTTTAGGTCGAGGGGCAGCACGGGGCCAAAGTCGGCCTGGTGGCGGAGCAGGAGGGAGGGGAGAGACAAGAGAGAGAAGTTAGCAGCGAAAAGGAATGCGCGTGGCGGCAAACCACGGGCGTGGTAGCGCTGTTGGGAGCGGCGGGCGGCAAGTTACCTTTGCGGGCGAAGTTGGCCCGGCGCTTGCCCGGCTGGCCGTTCATCTTTTTGTCAATTTGCCCGCGCCGGAAGGCAGCACCCGCCCAAATCCGTACGCCCCGTTAGTCCCACCTTACCCCGCATGAGTTACCAGACCCTGACCGTAGTTGCGCTGACCCAGGAAACCGCCGATACCGTTACCATTCACCTCGAGCGGCCCGACCGCCAGCCCATTGCCAGCCGGCCGGGCCAGTTCCTCACCCTAATTCTGCCCTGCGGGCCCGGCGGCAAAAAGGAGCGCCGCGCCTACTCGCTCAGCAGCACCCCCGCCGATGCCCCGCGCCTGTCCGTGACGGTGAAGCGCGTGCCGGGCGGCCTGGTAAGCAACTACCTGCTCGATACCGTGCAGATGGGCCAGCAAATTGAGGTGATGGAGCCGCTGGGCAATTTCACGCTCGCGCCCAGCCCCAAGGCGGCGCGCTCGTTGGTGCTCATCGGGGCCGGTTCGGGCATCACGCCGCTCATGTCGATGCTGAAGGCCGTGCTGGCCGGCGAGCCCAACAGCCACGTGCTGCTGATTTACGGCAACCGCAACGAAGAGTCGGTGATTTTCCAGCAGCAGCTCGCGGCCCTCGAGGCCAGCGCGAGTGGCCGCCTGCAGGTGGAGCACGTGTATAGCCAGCCGCTGCAGCCCATGGCCCCGCACCGCCACACCGGCCGCCTGAACCGCACCATGCTGCTGCGCATTCTGGAGCAGCGCCACCAGTTTCCGGCCGAGCAAGCCGACTACTTTCTCTGCGGCCCCGAGGGCCTGATGGCCGAAGCCCGCGCCGCCCTCGACCTGCTGAAGGTGCCCGAGGCCCGCGTACGCCGCGAAAGCTTCCTGGCTGCCGCCGACACCGCCGAAGCGGCTGCTGGCCAGCCTAATGGCCACGGCGATGTATCGGCTAATGCTGCTGATGAGGTGAAAACCACCCGCACCGTCACCATTCAGTACGAAGGCAGCGAGTACCTGATTGAAGTGCCCAAGGGCAAAACCATCCTCGAAGTTGCCCTCGACCAGGACATTGACCTGCCGTATTCGTGCCAGGCGGGTTTGTGCACGGCCTGCCGCGGCAAGTGCCTCAGCGGCCAGGTGCATCTGGATGAGCGCGAAGGCCTGTCCGATTCAGAAATGAAGCAGGGCTACATCCTCACCTGCGTGGGCCACCCCATGACGGATGACGTGGTGATTGAGATTGGCTAGCAGGATAGCCGAACCACCTAGCTGAAGGGTATCAACAGAACGTCTTGCTGGACTTGACAAAGCATCAGTACCGGGTAAGTAATCAATGGCGATTGCGACTCAGCAGTGAAGATGCTTCGACAAGTCCAGCAAGACGTTCTGTTTTTATTCACACAAATACCGGCAGTCCTGCTAAATTTATTGTCTCCTTAATTGGGTTCCCTCGTAAATGACTGCCCACACTACCGGTCGCGCTTAGCGTACTATTGTATCATGATGAATCTCGCTGAACCTACCGCCGAGTCGGCTACCGATACCAGCCGCCCGCAACGTCACTACCTGCCCGAGGATTTTGTGGTAACCGATTGGACCGCCATCGAACCGTTTTTTCAGGAACTACAGGCCCGCCCGGTGCAGACGGCCACCGAGTTGGAGCGCTGGCTGCTCGACCGTTCCGAACTGGAATCGGTGCTGAGCGAGGACCTGGCCTGGCGCTACATCCGCATGACCTGCGATACGCAGGACGCTACCCGCGCCGAGTCCTTCCAATACTTCGTGAACGAAGTGGAGCCGCAGGTGGCACCCTACGACCACGCCCTAAACGAGAAAATGCTGGCCGTGCCGGCCCTGGCCGACCTCGACGAGCGCCGGTACGGGGTGTTCCTGCGCTCGGTGCGCCGGGCTTCGGAAATTTACCGAGCCGAGAATATTCCGCTGAAAACCGACATCAGCACCAAGCAGCAGCAGTACGCCGCTACCGTGGGCGCTATGAACGTGACCATCGACGGCGAAGAGATGACCTTGCCCCAGGCTGCCGACCGCCTCAAAAGCCCCGACCGCGCCGTGCGCGAAGCCGCTTGGCGCGCCATTCAGGCTCGCCGTCTGCAGGATGCCGAGCCGCTCGACGCCCTGTTCAGCGAGCTCATCGGCTTGCGTACCCAGGTGGCGCTAAACGCGGGCTTCGCGAACTTCCGCGACTATATGTTTGCAGCCCTGGGGCGGTTCGACTACACGCCGCAGGACTGCTTCGACTTCCACGCCGCCATTCGTGAAACAGTGGTGCCGCTGATTGACGACTTCGACCTGGAGCGCCGCCAGGACCTGAACCAGCCCGCGCTGCGGCCCTGGGACCTCGACGTGGACCCCAGCGGCCAGCCCCCGCTCAAGCCCTTTGGTACTGGCGAAGAGTTGCTGGAAAAGACCATTGCTGTTTTCCAGAACCTCGACCCTTATCTCGGCGACTGCCTGCGCACCATGCGCCACATGGGCCACCTCGACCTCGAAAGCCGGAAAGGCAAAGCGCCCGGTGGCTACAACTACCCATTGGACGAGACGGGCGTGCCGTTCATTTTTATGAACGCCACCAGCTCGCTGCGCGACGTGGTAACGATGCTGCACGAGGGTGGCCACGCCGTGCACAGCTTCCTCACGCGCGGCCTGCCGCTGGGTGCCGACAAGCACCCGCCGTCCGAAGTGGCCGAGTTGGCCTCGATGAGCATGGAGCTGATGAGCATGGACCAGTGGGACGTGTTTTTTCCGAACCCCGATGACCTGCGCCGGGCCAAGAAAACCCACCTCGAAAGTGTACTCGAGACCTTCCCGTGGGTGGCCACCATCGATAAGTTTCAGCACTGGATTTACGAAAACCCGCTGCACACCCACGAAACGCGCCACCAGCGCTGGGTGCAGATTTTCGACGAGTTCAACCAGCGCACCGTGGACTGGCGCGGGCTAGAAAGCTTCAAGCCCTATTTGTGGCAAAAGCAACTGCACCTCTACGAAGTGCCGTTTTACTACATCGAGTACGCCATGGCGCAGCTCGGAGCCATTGCCGTGTGGCGCAACTACCGCCAGAACCCGGCCGAGGGCCTGGCTGCCTACAAGCGCGCGCTGGCGCTGGGGTACACTGCGCCCATTGGTCAGATTTATGCTGCCGCCGGCATCCGTTTCGATTTCAGCACCGAGTACCTCCGCACCCTCGCCGACTTCGTGCGCGCCGAAATGGAGGCGTTGTAGGTAGCAATTGATTCAGTAAACAAAAAAGCCCCCGACTCTATTAAGTCGGGGGCTTTTTTGTGAATCGTGTGGCTGCTATGAATGGCTGCCCGATGTAGAGGTTGTGGTGGTCGGATTATTGTTACCGCACTTGCCACGCGGGCGCGGGTCGTGGTCTTTGGAATGTTCGCAGGATGCCAGTGCCAGGCTGGTGAGCAGCACTGCCGGCAACAGCCGGCGAAAAAAAGTAGCAGTGAGCATAAGGCGAAGCGGTTAAGTGAAAGCCTGATTGGCTGCGACTTAAAGATAATCCCAGGTCTGATTTTCTATCCGCTCTGGCAAATAAATATTTGCTGGCTACTTCGCGCCAATCGTGAACAGGGGCAGTGGCTTCATCTCGGCGTACTTGCCGCCCAGCGACTGCAACTCGGTCTGGTGCAGCTGTAGGTAGTTGTTGTAGCGTTTGGCCGCGTCGTCGTAAATAACCCGAAACCCGACTACGCCCGCGTCGAGCTGCTGAATGCCCTCAACAAAGTTGCGGGCGTTTTCGGTAGGTGCACCGCCATCGGGAGCGGCTACGGGATAAAGCGCATTAAGCAGCGAGTCCTGGGCCGTGTCGTACTGGTCAATCAGGGCGGAATTACTCATGGTGGCCTGGTCGTAGCGCCGGGCTTTGAGGCGGGCATTGGCAGCTTCCAACGCTTTAAGCTGGGGCTCGGCGCGGCCAGGCTGGCCGTGCAGCTCGCGCAGCAGCAGGCGGGTGAGGGCCAGCTTCTGGTCGTCGCTTTCCACCATGTTGCGCCATTTCACATCAACCGAGTCGCGCAGAATAGCGAGCTGCGTTTTGGCCGCGGCCGCAGAAGCAGGGCTAACGGTGACGTTTTTGGTATTGTCGCGCTTGCAGGAAGCAGCCATGCCCAGCAGCAGCACGAGGCCCAGACCGGCCGATTTCAGCGAAGAAGCAAACGAAGTAGCAGGCATAAAGCGAAAAAGTGAAAGCGTGGCCGGCAAAGCTACACGGGCTTAAACTGCTCGAACAATTGGCGGCAGTCGTAGCAGTAGTGCACAGCCCGGCACAATGTAGCCCCAAACGGCGTGCGCAGCTCGGTATTGTGCCCGTGGCAGTTGGGGCACTCGGCATATTCCAAAAAATCGAGGTCGAACACCACGTTGCCCAGCACCGGTGGCGGCGACAGCTTGTGCTGCCGCAGCGCTTCGCGCCCAGCGTCCGAAATCATGTCCGACGACCACGCCTCGCGCAGGCTGATATCGACGTGCACCTGCTCGATGCCGTGCTCACGCAAGGTGCGCTCCACGTCGCGCTTCATGTAGTCCATGGCCGGGCAGCCAGCGAACGTGGGAGTGAGGTGCACCGACACTGCGCCGCTGGCCTCGTTAATGTCCACGCCGCGCACTACGCCCAAATCAACCAGCGAAATCGTGGGAATCTCGGGGTCTTTCACGGCTTGGAGCCAGTCGAGAATTTGGGCTTTGGTTAAGGTGCTGGTCATTTTCAGGGATGGTTTACCAGTCTGCCGTGGGGTCCAGCCGGAATACTTCGGCCATCTCGTCCAGCAGCGGCTGCAGATGCTCGGTATGCTGGCCGTGGCGGCCGCCCAGCACGGGCGTAACCGTGGTGAAATCGGGCAAGGTCAGGGCTGTTTGGCCCAGCACTTTCGTGATGCTTGTCAGCCAGCGGCTTTGCAGCTCATCTTCACCGATAAACAGGCCTGAGCTAATGATTTCATCTTCCGCCTCTGTTTTCTCGAAGATGCCCAGCGCATAAGGCAGCGTGAAATTCAGCGCCACCTGCATGCGTTCAATGGCTTCATCGGTGGCGGTGCCGAGGCGCTTTATCCAGGTGTTGGCGTGCAGGGCGTGGTATTTCAACTCGCCGCGCAACTTACGGGCCACCTGGGCCAGGGGCTCGTAGCTGCTCGTGGCCAGCGCTTCGAAGCGGAGCAGTTCGGCGTGGTCGAACAAGAAGTGACGGGTGAGGCTGAAATCGTACTCGCCGATGGGCAGCTCCACCAGCTGGCAGCTGTGGAACTGTGGCGCGTTGCGGGTGAAGGCTACGGTGTCGGGCTCGGCTTCGCCCAGCGCGTGCAGCAGGCCGTATAGTTGCAGCGAGTGCCCGAGCTTGTCCTGGGCCATGCTCGAGAAAGCAATGTCCTCTTCCAGAATCGGCCCGAGGCCATTCCATTCCGAGTTGCGGTGGCCAAGGATGAGCTGGTCGTCGGCCAGTCGGTATAAAAGGTCGAGTTTGGGATCCATAAACTACGTTTGCGGGTTTTCAGCCTTGAATTTTTCGATGCGGTCCTGCACCTTGTAGGCAATGGCGTCGCGGTATTTCTTCTCGGTGGTCGTGGCCCAAATGTCGCGGTCGTCGTCCTCAGAGCACAGCACATCGGCCGAGCGCACGGCCCACACATTCGCCACCGGGCGCTGCTCGCCAAACACGGCCTTGGCTGCCTGCAGCGCCTCGGCG
Source organism: Hymenobacter glaciei (assembly GCF_039539585.1). Lineage (NCBI taxonomy): Bacteria > Pseudomonadati > Bacteroidota > Cytophagia > Cytophagales > Hymenobacteraceae > Hymenobacter > Hymenobacter glaciei. Next base: position 61,556 of record NZ_BAABDK010000033.1, read on the forward strand.
GGCGAAGCGGCGCGCACCTTGCCCACGTGCTGGTGAGCCTTGCCGCGCTTTTTCAAATGAAAAATGTCGTAATCCTCTTCACCAACGGCATAAGCAGCTTCTTGCTGTACCGACTCATCCACTGGTACGGGCGCAGCCGAGCGGGGCAGGAGCGGCAGTGTATCATACGCCGACTCCGTGTCGCCCACATATTCCGTTACAGTAATGGCCGAAGTCGGCACTACCCATAGGCCGGTGCAGGCGAAACGCCGGCTGTACTGCTCCTTGGCAAACAGAAACGCCAAGTCCGGCTCCGGGGCGTGTACCGGACCCACGTACACGAAGGGGGCACCCTCCTTTTTCTGGTGGAAGGCTTCGTAGGTCTCGAACTGGTCGAGGGCCGCCTTGGCAGCCGCCGGAGCGGTTTCCGGCAGGCCCAGGCGGTTCATGCGCGGGTCGAGGGAGTGTATCACTATGAGCAATTAAGAATGAGCAATGAACAATTCAAGGGTTGCGGCCCTGAGTTGCTCATTGCTCATTGTTCATTAATAATTGATTAAGCCAGCGGGCGCACGTACTGGCGCTCGGTTTTGCTGGCGCTGAGCGCGCGGCGCACCCAGGCACCGTTTTCCTCCGCGGCGCGGCGCACGGCCAGGCGCTCGGCGTTGCAGGGACCGTCGCCGTTAATCACGCGCTTGAAGTCCTCCCAGTCGGGCTCGGTGAACTCCCACTGGCCAGTTTCCTCGTTTTTGCGCAGGTTGGCATCAGGCAGGGTGAGGCCAATTTCCCAGATTTTCGGCACGTACATGTCGAGGAACTGGTTGCGGCACTCGTCGTTGCTGGCCATCTTCACCTTCCAGCGCATCAGAATTTCGGTGTGTACGGACATCTTATCGCTCGGGCCGAAGAAGGTCATGATGGCAGGCCACCAGCGGTTTAGGGCAGCTTGCATCATCTGGCGCTGAATGGGGGTACCCGTGGCCATGTGCACTACGGCATCGTGCCCGTATTTCAGGTGGAAGGCTTCCTCGGCGCAAATCCGGTCGAGGGCCCGGCAGTAGGGGCCGTAGCTGCCCTTGGCGTTGGCGAGCTGGTTCACAATGGCGCCGGCGTCAATCAGCCACGAAATCACGTTTGAGTCGGCCCAGGTAGGGGTGGGGTAGTTGAAGACGTTGGAGTACTTGCTCTTGCCGTTGATGAGGTCGACCAGCATCTGCTCGCGGGTTTTACCCAAGGTTTCGGCGGCCGAGTACAGTAGCTGCGCGTGGCCAACTTCGTCCTGCACTTTAGCCATCTGGGCCATTTTGCGGCGAAAGCCGGGCGCGCGGGTAATCCAGGTGCCTTCGGGCAGCGAGCCAATGATTTCGGAGTGCGCGTGCTGCTCAATCATGCGGGTGAGCTGCTTGCGGTAGAGGGCGGGCATCCAGTCGCCGGGCTCAATCTTCTCGCCGCGAGCAATGCGGGCCTCAAACTCGGCCAGCAGGATGGGGTCTTCGTTTTCCAGGCCGGTGGTGGCGGTGCTGGGCAGGTCGTGGGTGCTGGCGGAACCGTACATGATGATAAAGTTGAAGTGAGAAGTAAATCGTAAGTAGCAACAGGAGAGAACTCTCTTTACTTATTTCTTGCCCTCGAGCCCTTGTAGAAGCTGTTCGGCTAAGCGGTGGGCGATTTCGTCGGGTCCGAGATTGCCGTCGGGACGGTACCAGCTCGGTAGCCAGTTCAGGCTGGCTAAAAGGGTGAGGGCAGCAAAGGCAGCATCGGGCGTATGCATTTCACCCGACGCTACGCCTTGGGCAATCAAATTGCGAAAGCCGGCTTCGTAACGGTCGCGCAAAGCCAGAAACTCGGTGCGGGCCGGCTCACTCAAATGCCGCCACTCGTGCAGAAAGACGGCCGAAACGGCACCGTCGCGGGTCAGGACCCGCACGTGGGCTTCAATGGCTTGCCGCAGCTGCGTGGCCACGGGAACCGAGGCGTCGGCCGTGGCTTGGTCGAAGCTGGCAAAAAAATCCGAGGCCAACCCAAAGCACACGCGGTGCAGAATTTCCTCTTTCGACTTGATGTGCGAGTATAGACTGCCGGCCTCCAGGCCCAGCGCCGTGGCCAGCTCGCGCATGCTGGTAGCCGCATAGCCTCGCGCCCGGAACAGGGCCGTAGCCGTGCGGTCAATCTGGGTTTTGCGAGAGCGGGTGGCGGTGGAAGGCGTCATAATCAGGCAACAAAGGTATGCTTCCTAACGCTCGTTAGCAAAAAAAAGTTGTCCTTCAAATTAATCCCTCAGTCTCCGGGAAAACGTTTGCGTAGCGAGGTGGCAACCGCATGCAACAGAACCTTACTAGCATGTATCTTTGCACAGCATCGACTTTCCCCATCAGCAATTATGAAAAAGCATTACCTGTTGTTCTCGGCCGCCCTTTTGGTTGCCGGTGCTGCTCATGCCCAAGGCACGGAGCTCTTCTTTTCTGAGTACGACGAAGGCTCGCACTCCTCTGGTACGGTATACGGTGGGGCTTCGTCGCCTTCGACCGGTAGCGAGCGGGCCATTGAGATTTACAACCCCACCACGAGCACGGTTAACCTGAACCCGTACTCGGTGCGTCGTTATTCCAACGGCAATCCCAACTTCACCGAAGAGGAGCGTTTGTTCCGCAGCAATGCCACGCAGCAGCCCGTCGGAACCAACACCCTGCCCCGGGCCTCGACCTTCGTGCTGGCTTCGGGCGAATCAACCCTGCCAACCATTCGCACCAAGGCCGACCAGTTCAGCGCGGGTCATGCGCCGCAGCCCATTGCCGGCAACGTCCTTTTTGGTGGCGGCACGATTTACTTCAACGGCAACGATGCCGTGGCACTGGTGCGCTATCCCAGCGGCACGGCTGGTGTGGGCACCGGAGTTATTATCGACATTATTGGCGTAATCGGGCAGAACCCCCCCAACCGCAACGGCACGACTTCGCCCGAAGGCAACTGGCACGGCACCAACGCCCTTGACCCGCCTTTTGGCACGACCACCTTCATTCCGGACGTAGCCTCAGAAAACATGTCGCTGATGCGCCGCCCGAATATTTCGAGAGGGGTGCGCAGCACAACGGCTACCGTGTACGGCCCGGCTCCTTCCGGCCTGTATGTGAGTGGCTACAACATTGCCGATGAATGGGTTGCCTACAGCTATGCAACTCCTCCCGGCACTTCAACTACCAACGCCGCTGGCCAGTCGTACGACCGCCTGGGCGAGCACCTCGACTACACGGGTCCTAGCGGCGTCTATAACGCCACGCTTGGTACACTGGCTAAGTTCGACGCCAACATCAGCGTGTACCCCAACCCCGCCCATGGTTTCGCCACGGTCGAGATTAAGGATGCCAAAGTGGGCCGCGTAGTCGTGCTCAACAACCTGGGCCAGTCCATTGGCGCTGAAGCCAAAGGCACAGGCCAGGAGAAACTCACGCTGAACATCTCGGCCCTGAAGCCCGGCATGTACTTCGTGCAGATTCTGAGTGCCGACGGCCAGACCAAAATCTACAAGGAACTGGTGGTGCAATAAGCAGCGGCCACCAGCGAGTTGAAAAAGGAGGGAAGCAATTCCCTCCTTTTTTTGTGGGCGTACTTTTGCGCAGCAATTGTCGGATGCTCCGGCCGGTTACCCAGCTGCTCAACGCGAAGCCCGATGTGGACAATTGCTTGCGAATACCTGATAACAATATCCTTATGTCCGAGAAACTCACGCCACTTAATGCCATTGGCGAATTTGCCCTCATCCGCCGCCTGCAGGCCGGCATCAGCACGCGCCAGCCGGGTACGGTGCTGGGCATTGGCGACGATGCGGCTATTATTCGCCCCACGGCTGGCCAGGATGTGGTGATGACCACCGATTTGCTGGTAGAAGGCATTCACTTCGACCTGTCCTTCTGCCCGCTACGGCACCTGGGCTACAAGGCCGTGGCCGTGAACGTGTCGGATGTGGCGGCTATGAACGCGCTGCCCACGCAACTGGTCGTCGCTCTTTCGGCCGGCCCGCGCTTCACCGTCGAGGCCATTGAAGAGTTGTATGCCGGCATGCGCCTGGCCTGCGAGGCCTACAACGTGGACCTGGTAGGGGGTGACACCACCGCCAGCCGCGGCGGCCTCACGCTGGGCATCACGGTGCTCGGCGAAGTGGCGGCCGGCGAAGCCGTGCGCCGCAGCGGTGGCCAGCCCACCGATTTGCTTTGCGTGACGGGCGACCTGGGCGGCGCTTTCCTGGGCCTGCAGGTGCTGGAACGCGAGAAACAGGCCTTTATGGCCGACCCCGAAACCCAGCCCGAACTGGCCAACTATGAGTACGTAGTGCAGCGCCAGCTGCGTCCGGAGGCGCGGCTCGATATTGTGCACGAGCTGCGCGAGCGAGGCATCCAGCCCACGAGCATGATTGATATTTCGGACGGGCTGGCTTCGGAAGTGCTGCACCTGTGCACGGCCAGCGGCACGGGGGCGCGGGTATTCACCGAGTTTCTACCCCTGGCCAACCCCACCCTTGAGGCGGCCGCCGAGTTCAACCTCGACCCTCTTACCTGCGCCCTCAACGGCGGGGAGGATTACGAATTGCTGTTCACGGTGCCCGTAACGGACCACGAGAAAATCAAAAACCACCCCGACATTACCATTATCGGCCATCTCACGGACAAGTCTGATGGTACAAACCTGGTAACTAAAGCCGGGCAGGCTGTGCCCTTGCAGGCGCAGGGGTGGACTAGCTTTTAACGACTTAACTGGGCCGGTATTCAACCTTCTGGGGGTGCTACCGTTTAGCCCGGCAGGCGGCCGCTTCCGGAACTGGCACGCTCCTTGTCAAGCTTTAGTTACGTTCCGAGTAACTTTTCTCATTCTCTAATGACTTCGGCCATGAATAAGCTTCCCTATTTCTTCGCACTGATTATCCTGCTTACCTCATTTCACGCTCCTGAAGCCCGCGCTCAGTGGAGTCCTCAGGCTAAAGGTGCCGTTATTGGCGGCTTGGGCGGAGCAGCCGCTGGTGCCATCATCAACAAGCGCAACCGGGCCGTGGGCGGCGTAGTTGGTGGCGTGGCCGGTGGTGCTATTGGTTACGGTGTCGGCAAGCACATCGATAACAAGAAGAAGCAACGTGCCGCCGCTGCGGCCCAGCAACGCGCCGTAGCCGCCCGTGAGGCCGAGTACCGCCGCGAGTTGGCCCTGGCCCGCAACCGCCAGACCACCACAACCACCCGTACTACGCAAACAGCCTTGGTGCCCGCTAATAGCCTGATGGCCTCGAACGCCATGGCTGGCGGCATGCAGCCCGCTACCATGCCCGCCACCTCGAACACCGCTTACCTGCCCAATACTTCGTACGGCGATGCTTCGCATCCCTACGGCACGTCGGAATACCGTCGGAAAAGCTGGTAATCCCCGTTTTTGCTTAACCTTGCAACCCCTGGGCACCCGTGCCTGGGGGTTGATTGTTTTAGAATGCTTGCCGCGGTGGGTGATGGCGCCCACCACAATTTTTTCACCAATTCCCCGGATGTATGAAATCCCTTGTTTGTAGTGTGCTGGTGGCTGCTGCCGCCCTTACCTCGTCCTGCTCGAAAGCGCCTGCTGATACGGCCAACGTGCAAAACCTGAACCGCGACTTTATTAACGCCTGGAACAGCCGGGATTCGGGCAAAATTACCGGCATGATAGCCGACGACATCACCTTCGTGCAGGGCAATGCCCACTGGAAGGGCAAGGACGAAGTTGGTCAGAAGTGGGTGAGCGCCACGATTCCGACCATCGCCAACCTGAAAACCAGTGTGAGCAGCAGCAACACCGACGACAACAGTGCCTACGAGGCCGGTACGTTCTCGGTAGATGTGCAGCCCGCCGGCCCCGGCCAGCCCGCTGGTTTCGGCGAAGGCAACTACATTTTCCTTTGGAAGAAAGCTGCTGACAATACCTGGAAGCTGAGCTACGCGCAGCTGGAGGATTTGCCGGTGCAGCGCCGGAATTAGGAACTGAACAGGTAGTGCTTTAGCACAAAACTAGGACGTCATGCTGAGCGAAGTCGAAGCATCTCTACTGCGAAAGTAATTATATACTTCAGCGGTAGAGATGCTTCGACTTCGCTCAGCATGACGTCCTTCTTTATGTTATTATTTAGGCCCGATTTAATCTTCTGGGTAAGGCACGAACACGAAATTCGTGAATTCCTTATCGAGCACGAAGAGGCAACAGAACTCGTCGGCGTCTTTGTAGGTGGCCTGGAAGGCTTCGACGCCATCGACGTCGATGATGCCTTGCTGCACGAACAGTTCGAGGTAGCTGGCGAAAACGTGCCAGTCCAGATTCAACTCATCGGCATTGACTAGGAGGCCGCCGAGGGGAACTTCCTGCTTGGCAAACACGAAAATGGGGTATTTGCTGAAGTCGCCCTTGCGAATCTGGGAAGAGGCTTCGAGCAGGGTGTCGCACACGACGACAAAATCCTTGGTGATGGTGCCGAGGTATTTGCCGTTGAGTTCGGGGTCGTTGAAGTAGTCCATGAGGGAGTGAATCGTTGTTCAGCATCTGTCATCCTGAGCGGAGCGAAGGACCTTATTACGTATGGGAAGCTTTTAGGTGTGAATAAAAAGCCACTCGGGATTAGTAGTGGCAATTAGCGCGTCTTTTTTCGCTCGCGTCCAGCCTTTCAATTCCTTTTCGCGGGCAATGGCGGCGTTGCTGTCAGGATATTGTTCAATGTGAATCAGGTTGTAGCAGAAGTAGCGGCCGGCAAAAGTTGCGGCTGAACCTCGGTTGGCGTAGTGCTGGGCCATGCGCTCAGCAATGTTGTTGGTGATGCCGATGTACAACACCTTTTTGGCGGGGTTGGTGGTGATGTACACGTAGTAGGGCATAGCCTGCTTAAATTGAATCGTCTGTCATCCTGAGCGCAGCGAAGGATCTTATCGCGTTTGCACCGTTTGAAATTACTGCAAACTGTTCAGCGGTGATAAGGTCCTGCGCTGCGCTCAGGATGACAGAAGTTACCTGTTCCACCTACTTCAACTCCAACGCCACCACATTCTCCACGTGGTGGGTGTGCGGAAACATATCCACTGGCTGGACGCGGGTGACTTTGTAGGCGGCATCGAGCATCTCTAGGTCCCTGGCCTGGGTGGCGGGGTTGCAGCTGATGTAGACGATGCGGGGAGCGCGCAGCTCCAGGAGGCGAGCGACTACGTCGGGGTGCATGCCGGCGCGGGGCGGGTCGGTGATGAGGACGTCGGGGCGGCCGTGGTGGGCGGTGAACTCGGCCGTGAGGATGTCCTTCATGTCGCCGGCGAAGAACTCCATGTTGGTGATGTGGTTGATTTCGGCGTTGACGTGGGCGTCGGCTACCGCCTGCTCCACGTACTCGACGCCAATGACTTTGCGGGCCTGGTGGGCCACGAAGCTGGCGATGGTGCCGGCCCCCGTATAGAGGTCGTACACCAGCTCATCGCCCTTGAGGTCGGCGAAGTCGCGGGCCACTTTGTAGAGCTGGTGGGCGCCTTCGGAATTGGTTTGGTAGAAGGACTTGGGGCCGATGCGGAAGCGCAGGCCTTCCATTTCTTCCTCAATGTAGGGCTTGCCTTTGTAGGTCACCACTTCGAGGTCGTGGAAGGTTTCGTTGCCCTTGCTGTTGAGGACGTAGTTGAGGGAGGTGATGCCGGGGAACTTGGCATAGAGGGCGTCGAGCAGGGGCTCGATGCTGTCGTGGGGGCGGTAGCACTGCAGAATCACCATGATTTCGCCGGTGCTTTGGGCGGTGCGGATGATGAGGTTGCGCAGGTTGCCGGTCTGGCGCACCATGTTGCCGAACTCGAGGCCGTGCTCGCGGCCGTAGTCGCGGATGAAGAGGCGGATTTCGTTGCTGGGCTCGGCCTGGAGGTGGCAGTGCTGCACGTCGATAATCTTGTCGAAGCGGGCGGGGGTGTGGAAGCCCAACACGTTGCGGTCGAAGGTCTGGGTATCGTCGTCGATTTGCTCCTGGGTGAGCCAGCCGTTGTCGCTGAAGGTGTATTCGAGCTTGTTGCGGTAGTAGGTGCGCTGGGGCGAGGACAGGATGAACGGAATTTCGGGCAGGGCCACTTTGCCGATGCGCGTGAGCTGGTCGATGACCTGCTGCTGCTTGAAGTGCAGCTGCGAATCGTAGCCCAGGTGCTGCCACTTGCAGCCGCCGCAGGTGCCGAAGTGCTGGCAAAACGGCGTGGTGCGCAGCTCCGAATATTTATGAAATGCCGTGGGCACAGCTTCGAGGAAGTTCTTTTTGGCGCGGATGATGCGCAAGTCCACTACATCGCCGGGGGCCACCTGCGACACGAAGATGACGAGGTTGTCGAGGCGAACCATGCATTTGCCTTCGGCCACCATGTCCTGAATCAGGATGTTCTGGAGGGCGTCGGCGGGTAAGTTTTTAGAAGCTTTGGTGATTTTGCGGGACATAACGAGCGAGGCAGTAAGTCTGCAAAGGTACGCGGCCGGCGGGTGGCCTACGGCACGGTTCGCAACCACTTGGGACCGGTTCGGAACCGGTCCCGAGTGGTTGCGAACCGGTCCTGAGTGGTTGCGAACCGGTCGCAGGTGGTGTGGAACCGGTCGCGAGTGGTGTGGAACCGGTCACGAGTGGTTGCGAACCGGTCCCAAGTGGTTGCAAACCGGTCGCAAGTGGTTGCGAACCGGTCGCAAGTGGTAGGGAACCGGTCGCAAGTGGTTGCGAACCGGTCCCGGGTGGTTGCGAACCGGTCCCGGGTGGTTGCGAACCGGTCCCGGGTGGTAGGGAACCACTTGCGACCGGTTCCCTACCACTTGTTGCAACAAAAAGGCCTCCCGAAACCGGGAGGCCTTTGATTGCGCGTAATTAACGAGGGGCTACTTCACTACCTCAAACCAGTTCTTGCGGGTGGTACCGTCGGGTAGGGTGAGGAGGTAGAAGTAGTTGCCGGCGGCGAGGCTGTCTTCCTGGCCCCAGTCGTTCTGGTAGTTGGTGGTTTTGTACACCTCGCGGCCCCAGCGGTTGAAGATGGCGAGTGTGTTGCCAGGGTAGAGCTGGATGTTATCAATCACCAGCACATCGTTCTTGCCGTCGCGGTTAGGCGTGATGATGTTGTAGGTGCTGATGGCATTGGCGAAGTTCGCCGCTGCCTCGTTCGAGTTAGAGCGCAGGGGCGTAGCATCGGTGCTCACTGCCACTACCCGGAAGTTTTCGGCGAAGCCCATCCCGGTGGCCGTGCGGCCGGGGTCGGTATTGGTGAGGCTATAGGTGCGGGCGCTAGCGGGCAAGGTAGTCAGCAGGGTGCTGGTGCCGTTGTCGAGGCGGCGGTAAATTTCGTAGCTCTTCACCGCAAATCCTACGTAGCCGTTCCAGGCAAGCGAAACACTGCCCTGGTCGCGGCCGCCGGGGCCAGCCGTGGGCGTGGCCGCTAAGCGGATGGTCTGGGCCACTGTCGTGGGAACCAGGGTACCGCAGCCGTTGGTGAGGTCGAGCTGGTACTCGTAGGAGTTGGCGTTGGCATCCACCGCGTTGTTATCGGTGAAAGTTGTGGCCGAGGCAACCACCGTGCCCACCGAAGCGAAAGCTGCACCCGAGCCTGCCACCCGGCGCAATACCCGTACCGGGTTGGGCGTGTTGGCGCTGTTGGGCGCACTCAGCGACACGATGACGCGGCTGTTGCTGGTGGCATCGACCGATACATTGGTGAGGCTGAGCGTGGGGTTGTCGGGCAGAATGGGGCGGGTGGTAGCCGGGCCGGCGCACAGGTTAGGCGTCGCGCTCACTTCCACGGCACTCACCGAGTAGGGGCCGGTGGGGTTGAAGGTGATGGTAACCTGCGGGCCGGTGCCGCCCGTCGTTACGGCGCCGCCCACTACCGTCCACTGGTAAGTAGCGCCGGCGGTAGGGTTGGCAATGGCGTACTGCTGCGGCGTGGCGGTGTTGCACACGAAGCCCGAGCCCGAGATAACCGGGGCCACCGGCAGCGGCGCCACCACAAACTGCGTGGTGTAGCGGGGGCCTACGCAGCTGCCCGGGGCGGCCGTGGTTTCCTGGGCCGTGAGGGTGTAGGTGCCGGGCGCGGGCAGGGTGGCCAGCGTGCGGGTGTTGCCCGTGCCGGCCAACGTAGCCCCGTTCAGCTGGAACACGTAGCTGGAGCCGACAAAGCCGCCGGGCAGGCTGAACGTGGCCGGGCCACTGCCCACGCACACCCGCGGCGGCGCGGTAATGGCCAGGTTGGTGCGGGGCGAGGGGTTGATGTTCACATACAGCGTGTCGGACATACCGCGGCAGATGCCCCCCGAAGGGTTGCTGGTTTCAATGGCCACAATCTTGCCGATGGTGGGCACCAAAACCGGGGCCCAGCTCACCGTCACGGTGTTGCGGGTGCTGCTCACCTGCGTGCCACCCACGATGGTCCAGGAGAAGGACGAGCCGTTGGCGAACGTGCCGCTGGTATAGGTGTAGGGTCCATCGGCCTGGCACACGGCGCGCGGCAGCGGAGCCACGGCCACAATATCGCCGGGGCCAGTGGGCCGCAGCGTTTGCAGGCGCTGGTTGATGATGACTGGCAGCACGGTCGTATCCGAAGAGCAGCCCTGCGCGTTGAAACGGTACACCTTCACGGCGCCGCTGGGGCTAGCCCCCAGCCAGTCGACGGTGATGCTCGGGGTGCCCTGCCCGCTGGCCACGTTGCCACCTACCACAATCCAGCGGTAGTCGGCCGCGGCCGGGTTGGGAACCGAGTAGGCCACACCCGTAACGGTAGGACACACCGAAGTCGGACCCACGATGGACTCAGCCGCCGGCCGCGGGTTGATGGTAATGACCACCACATCGGTGCTCACGCAGCCGTTGGCGGTAGTGGCCGTCACGGTATAGGTGCGGGTGATGGGCAGGGCCGTGGTGTTGCTCGCCGTGAGAACCGGCTGGGCAGCAGTCGCGCTGCTGAGGCCGGTAGCCGGGCTCCAGCTGTAGGTATAGCCGGTGCGGGCCGGAGTGCCCAGCTGCAGGGTTTTGAGGTCGCACACGGCGGCATCGGGGCCGGCATCGGCTACCGCAGCGGGGTTCACGGTTACCGTCACGGCGGCGGTGTTCACGCAGCCGTTGGCCGTGGTAGCCGTCAGGGTGAAGGTGTAGGTGACGGGGGCATTGGTGGTGTTCACCTGCGAGAAGGTGGGGTTGGCCACCGTGGTGCTGCTCAGGCCAGTGCCCGGGCTCCAGCTATAAGTATAGCCAGCCACGGGGGCTGCGCCCAGGGTAATGCTACCACCCGAACACACCGCCTGGTTGGTGCCGGGGGCCGGCACTGCTGCCGGGTACACGCTCACCACCACGGTATCGCGGGCGAAGCAGCCATTAGCAGTAGTAGCCAGCAGGATGTATTGTTGGGTGATGGTCGCGTTGGTGAGGTTGGCCAGCGTCACGGTCGGGTTCAGCACCGAGGCGCTGCTCAGGCCAGTGGTTGGGCTCCAGGCGTAGGTAGTACCCGCCACGGCCGTTCCCGTGCCAATGGTGGTGGCTACGTTCGAGCAGGTGGCTTTATCCAGCCCGGCCTGCGCCACGGCGGCCGGATTAATGGTAACGGCAACTGCACTGCTGGCCGTGCAGCCATTGGCCGTAGTGGCTGTGAGGGTATACGTCACAACCAGCGGCGTACCGGTCAGGTTGGGCAGCGTCAGCGTAGGAGTGGCCGAAGTGGCGCTGCTCAGCCCGGTGGTGGGCGTCCAGGCATAAGTGGTTCCGGCAATGGCTGGCCCCGTACCGATGACGACGCCCACGTTCGAGCAGGTTTGCTTGGCCAGCCCGGCATCGGCTACGGCAGCTGGGTTAATGGTTACCTCAACAGTGGCCGAGCCCACGCACCCGGCGGCGGAGGTCACGGTCAGGGTGTAGGTGCGCACGATGGGCGCGCCGGTGGTATTGGTACCGGTCACGGTGGGGTGCAGGCTGGTTGGGTCGCTCAAGCCAGTAGTGGGGCTCCAGCTATAAGTCGAGCCAGCCACCGGCGCGGCCGTGCCGCCCAGTGGGGCCGAGGTGGTGCCCGAGCAGAAGCTGATGGCCGGGCCGGGGTTCGCCACCACGGCCGGGTTCACGGTGATGACGACCGAAGAAGTGGCCGTGCAGCCGTTGGCGTTGGTCGCGGTCACGGTGTAAGTAGCGGTGATGACCGCGCCGCTGGTGTTGGGCAGCGTCACGGTAGGCTGGGCAGTGGTGGCACTGCTGAGGCCGGTGGCCGGGCTCCAGGCGTAGGTATAGCCGGGCAGCGCGGGCGTACCCAAAGCCACCGACGTCACCCCCGAGCACACGGCCACGGCGGGGCCGGCATCAGCCACGGCGGGCGGACTCACCGTTACGCGCACGGTACCCACGCTGCTGCAATTGGTTCCCACGCTCACGGTTAGGGTGTACACCTGCACGTAGGCCACGCCGGTCGTGTTGGGCAGCGTCACGGTGGGGTTGGCCACGGTAGCGCTGCTCAGGCCCAGGGCCGGGCTCCAGCTATAGGTGGCGCCGGCAATGGGCGCACCACCCAGTGGGGTCGAGGTCACATTGGGGCAAATGGTGCGGTCAGGTCCGGCATCGGCAGTGGGGGGCGGGGCCACCGTCACCGTAATGGTGGCCGTGGTCGAGCAAGTGCCGTCGGTGCCCGTCACGGTGTAGGTGGTAGTGGCAGTGGGCGAAACCGTAATGCTGGTGGCGGTTGACGTCTGGCCGCCCCCAGTCCAGCTGTACGTCAGGCCGGTTTGGCCCACCACCGTCAGCGTGGTCGAAGCACCCAGGCAGATAGTCGGCGCGGTTGCCGACACCGTGAGGGCCAGCGGGCGGATTTCCACGTTTTTGAAAACCGAGTCCGTCAGGCAGCCTTTGGCCGACACCCCTTTGAGCGAGATGCTGCCAGTGGTGGCCGTACCGGGCCAGGTCACGTTGATGCTGGCGGTGCCCTGGCCGCTCGCAATGGTGCCGCCGGTTACGCGCCAGCGGTACGTGGGCGAAGCCGGGCCAGTAGCGGTGTAGGTGCGCACCGTGGTGCGGTCGCACACCGTAGTCGGGCCGCTGAAGTCGGCGGGGGGCGCCGCGCGGTTCACGGTAATGCGGAATACATCAGAAGTTAGCTTGCCGCCGCAGCCGTTGTCGCGCACGGTCACGCTCAGGTCGTAAGGCGTAACGCGGCCGTTGCCGCAGGCCGAGTTGAACACGAACGTGCCCGACACCGAGCCCGTGCCGGTGGCCGTGGCCGTACCCGTGAGGTTGCCCGACTGCACCGTGCCCTGGCTGCCGTTGAAGGTGGCATTGAACGGGCCGCTGCCGTCGAGCAGGGCACTGTTCACGGTCATTACCAGCGGGTGGCCGCCGGTGGCCTGGGTGGCGGTAATCGGTATGCTCAGCGTTTCGCCCTCTTCGATGGTGTAGTTGCGGGGGGTGGTAACCGAGGGCGGCAGCACCGGCGGCGGCGTGGGCGGGCAGGTCGATACAACCAACTGCAGGTCGCGCCGGGTGGTGCCAATCAGCACCTCGCGCCCGTTGATGGTGCGGTATTCTGCCACATCCACGGCCACGCCGTAAAGACCATTGGTTTTGGCCCCGTACTTGGCAATGCCCGTGTTGGCGTTGATGATGGCAAAGTTGCCGGCGCCTGGCCCAAACGGAGCGGCTCCACTAAAGCCTGGGTAGTAGGGTACCGGCTGCGGCAGCGGCGGAAACGAGCCCGAGTTGTAGGTGCCGTAAGGAGTGCCAAACGAATACACCAGCCGGTCGCCGTCGGGGTCCACGGCACTGTTGAGCGATATGGTGGTGTCGTTCTGGCACACAATGGCCACCGCCGTATCCGAAAACACCGGCGAGCGGTTGTAAATCAGGGGGGGCGCCATGCTCACGTACAGGGTGAGGGGCACGTTGCCCCCACTGCCGCCGCTGGGATTGTTGATGTTGGTGAGCGTGTTGTTGCGGGCGGCTACCATAAATACCGCGTAGAAGCCGTCGAACGAAACCGGCAGGTTCACCGTCTGCACGTACTTGCACAAGTAGAACGGCTGGCTAGGGCCCTGCACGGCGCAGCCCGCCGGCGTTGGTGGCGAAATGGGCGGGGGGAAGTTCTGGTTGTTGGGGGCCACCGGCGAAATGCGCGGAAAGCTCAGCGACGTAATGCGGGCTCCCGTGGTGCGGTTGTAAATCTCAACCGGCGCCGTAAGTGGAGGCAGTGCCACCCCCGCACCAGGATTGTTATAGAACAAGCCATTGCTGTAGATATTAACCGTGATTTCGTACCGGAAAGGAGTGCCGGCGGGGCCGTTGGCATCGAGGTAGCGGTAGCTCATCTCGCCGCCGAGCAAGTGCGATGCTTGAGCCAGTTGCCCGGTAGCGAGCAGCAACACCAGCAGCAGCAACGAATCCCGCAAGCGCCGTAGTAAGGTTGGGAACATAAATAAGAATGAAGGGGGAGAGGGAGATTAATTGCAGGGTTGAGGCCGGCTTCAAGTTGATGGATTCGGGCCCGGAGCTGCGACAAAGCCACGCACTGCTCGTTTACGAGCCCGAATTCACCAACAAAAACAGTAGCGCGGGAAGGCTATTGGCGCACCACGCGGCGCGTAGCGGTCTGGCCCTGGGCATCGCGCAGCTGCAGCACATACACGCCGGCCGGCAGGGTGCTCAGGTCGAGTTCAGCCTCGGCCGGGCTCAGGCGCAGGGCGGTGCGCAGCACCACGGCTCCCAGCAGGTTGCGCACTTCCGTCGTGTACAGGCCGGTGGCACGGGCGTCGGTCAGGGCCAGGCGCAGGCGGCCATCCAGGGTGGGGGTGGGGTAGAGGCTGAGGCTGGGCAGGGCCAGCTCGCTTCGGGTGGCCAGGGGCTGCACGCGCAGCAGGTAGTCCTCTACCTCGGCGTTCAGCAGGTTCACGCTGCACGGGCTGGGCACGTTGGCGTTGGAATTGGCCTGCACCAGCACCCGCATGCGGGTGCTGAAAGTGCGGGCAGGGGTCGTGAACGAGCCCGAGAACGAGCTTGCAGTAGTGCCATTGCTGCTAACGCCGGTAGCCACCAGCTCGCTGCTATCGAATATACCGTTCTGGTTCAGGTCAATCCAGACGGCGGTGCGGTGCACCACATTCGCATTGGTTACAACCGTGAAGGGCACCGTGGCCCCGGGCGCTACCGTAATGGGCGTGGCCACATAATTGCCATAGCCGCCCGCACTGTTGCCCGAGGCATTCACGTAGCTCACCGAAGGCACGCTCACGCCTGTAATCCAGAACGGGCTGGCCTGCGACTGGCCCCCGGGGCTGGTGGGCCCAGTACCGTTGGCGCTACAGTAGGTGAGGCAGGGCACCTGCACGCTCACGGCGTTCAGGCGCGTTACCGACGCCGTCCCGAAGCTGTTGGTCGCGGCCAGCGTCACGTTGTAGGTGCCGGTGGCGGCATATTGGTGCGAGGGGTTTTGCAGGGAGCTGGTGGGGGTGCCGTCGCCAAAGTCCCACACCCACGAGGTGGGCAGGTTGGTGCTGAGGTCGGTAAACTGCACCGGGTTCACGCAGCTGCCCGCCACGTAGTTGCTGCTGAAGTTGATGATGGGCGGCAGCGTGTTGGCGCGCACGATGACGGTGTAGTCCTCGGCCTGGCCGCTTACCGGGTTGGCACAGGGCCCCGTGGTGTTGCCAATGGCATCGGCCACCACGCGCAGGCGCAGGGGCTGGTTGAGAACAACGCCCGTGGACAGGTTGAGCGTGGTAGTAGCCCCCGGCGAGGCCGTGATGGCGCTGCTGTAAATCTGCTCGGCCGTGGTTAGCGTGCCGTCGTTGTTCTGGTCGAGGTACACCCGAATGTCGTGCGAGTTGGTACCCCCCGTGGTGATAATCATCTGATAATTGACGCCCACAGTCAGCTCGGTGCGCTGGGTGCAGGTAAAATTCTGGTAGCCCGCGCTGCCATCGGCCGAGGTGTTATCGATGGTGTTCAGCCGAAAACGGATGATGCCGTAGTTGGCAAAGTAGCTCTGGGTTTGAGGGGTGCAGCTGGCAGCCACGGGCACCGTGGTGTTGTAGGTGATGCTGGTGGCCGCGCTGGTGGTGGTGCCGGCGGCATTGGTAGCGGCCAGCGTTACGGCGTAGGTGCCGGCCGTGGCGTAGCAGTGGTTGGGGTTCTGGGAGTTGCTGGTGGTGCCGTCGCCGAAGGTCCAGGTCCAGCTGGTGGGAGCATTCTGGCTCGCATCGGTGAATTGCACGCAGCCGGTGCAGGTGGTGGTGGCATTCACGGTAAAAGCCGCTACCGGCGGGCTCGCGTTGGCCGAGAGGCGTACGCTGTAGTCCTCATCCTGCGAGTATTGCGGCGTCGAGCACGAAGTCGGAATGATGCCGTTGCCAAAGTCGGCGGCCACGCGCATGCGCAGGTTGGTATTCAGTACCGCGGTAGCTGGCGGCGTGAAAGAACCCGTGTGCAACGTGGCGTTGTCGGAACTGAAAACCAACTCCCCCGCGCCAACGAAGGAACCGTCGTTGTTGTAGTCAATCCAGACGCGCACGTTTTCTCCCACGTTTGGCCCCGTGCGCACGCTGATGGCGTAGGGCTGGGCCACCGTCAGGGCTGCGTTTTTGGTGCAGCTGTAGTCTTTGAAGCCTTCGCTGTAGTTGGCCGTGGTATTGTTGATGAGGTTGTTGCCGACCGTCACGTTAATAATACCCATGCCAAACCCCGAGGCTTGGCTGCTACTGGCATTGCCCGGGGTACAAACAGCAGCAATGGGGCAGGTGGTTTGTGCCTGCGCCGTGCCCATAGCCAGCACTATTGCCGCCAGAACCGGCCAGCCCCGCAACCAAGAACGTAGGTGTAAAGTCATATCAACCGTAAAGAAAAAGATAGGATTCAGTGGTTAAATGTAAGCACAAACCGACGACGGTGAGGTGCCAATCGGCGGTTGCGGCGGGGAGGTTGGCCAGCGTGCTGGCCGTTTTGCAGAGAACCGGCCCTAACCCGGCCTGCCGGGTTTGGACCACTGCCAGCGCTCAGGGTTTAGAGGCAGGCCAGCCACGCAGCAAAAATCGCGCCTTAGCGTCCTAAATTTGCCCCGCAACCAGTTCTGTAATTTGGCCGGGCGTGTCCGGCTTTTTGTTTTTATGCCCGCATTCACTGTACTCATCACCGGCGGCACTTCCGGCATTGGCCGGGCCTGCGCCCTGGCCTTTGGCCGGGCCGGCTATCACGTCGCCATCACCGGCCGCGACGAAGCCAAGCTCGCCGATACCGCCGCCGCCCTTACCGCCGCGGGCATCGCGAACCTGGCCATCCGGGCCGATGTGGGCGACGAGGTAGCGGCCGAGCGCGCCGTGGCCGAAACCGTGGCCCGCTTCGGCGGCCTCGACGTGCTGCTCAACAACGCCGGCATTAGCATGCGCGCCCGCTTTCAGGACGCCGACCTCGACGTCATCAAGCGCCTGATGCAGACCAACTTCTTCGGTACTGTTTTCACCACCAAGTTTGCCCTGCCGCATTTGCTCAAGAGCAAGGGCAGTATTGTGGGCATCAGCAGCATTGCGGGCTACCGCGGGCTGCCGGGCCGCACCGGCTACTCGGCTTCCAAGTTTGCCATGAACGGCTTCCTCGAAGCCCTGCGCACCGAGTTGCTCGACCAGGGCGTGCACGTGCTCACGGCCGCGCCGGGCTTCACGTCCTCCAACATTCGGCAGACGGCCCTGGCCGCCGACGGCTCGTCGCAGGGCGAGTCGCCGCGCGACGAAGGCGCGATGATGAGCAGCGAAGCCGTGGCCGACGAGATTCTGAAAGCCGTGCGCAACCGCCAGCGCACAATGGTGCTCACCGGCCAGGGCAAGCTGGTGGTTTTTCTGAATAAGTGGTTGCCCGGCCTGAGCGACAAGCTGGTGCTGAACCATTTTCGGAAGGAGGAGAAAGGCGTGGACGTGGGGTAGGGGACTGCTGAAGAGCCCCAGCGGGGCGACATATCGGTAGCAAGTGAATTAGAAAGGAAAGTCAAAAGCCCCAGCGGGGCGGCACTCGTTGCAACGAGTGCCGCCCCGCTGGGGCTTTTGATAACGTAAAAGCTGCTTGATTCTACCAATATGCCGCCCCGCTGGGGCTTGCTACCGGTTGTTTGCTCCTACATCGTCGCTTTCTGCGCGAGCTTCACGGCCTCGTACAAATCCACTACGCCGCCGCTCACCGAGAGGGTCGAGAAGTCGACCAGCTTTTCGCCGCCGGGCGTCTGCACCTTGGTGTGGTGCACCTGCGCCGACTGCATGATGATGCGCTTGAGGTCGGTGGCCGTGAGCTTGGGGAAATACGACTTAAGCACCGCCGCCACGCCGGCCGTGACGGGCGAAGCCATGCTGGTGCCGCTTTCGTTGCCGTAGGTGCTGCCGGGCAGCGTGCTATAGATGTTCACGCCGGGCGCGAACACGTCCACACCCTTACGGCTGTAGTTGGAGAAATCGGCGGTGAGGTGCGAGTTGTCGACCGGGCCCGAGGCGCCCACTGTTAGCAAGTTGGGAACGGTGGTTTTGTTGAGGTAAAACGAGGCCGGGTAGTTATCGGACACGTCGAGGTTGCTGTTTTCGTTGCCGGCGGCGTGCACCAGCAGCACCCCTTTCTGGGCGGCGTATTTGTAGGCGGCTTCCACGGCCGCGCGCTGGGGCGAGAACTCCTTACCGAAGCTCATGTTGATAATCTGGGCGCCGTTGTCCACGGCGTAGCGGATGGCGTTGGCCACGTCCTTGTCGCGCTCGTCGCCGTCGGGCACGGCCCGCACCACCATGATGCGCACCGGGTCGGGCGCCAGGCCCTGAATGCCGAGGTTGTTGGTGCGCACCGCCGCAATAATGCCCGCCACGTGGGTACCGTGCAGCGGGTCGGGCCCGTGCAGGTCGTTGTTGCCGTAGCTGCGCTGGTTTACATCGTTGGCGTTGTCCTTCACGATGTCGGCGCGTGGGTCGAAGGCCAGGTTGAGCGAGTTGTCGAGCGTGCTGCGCTCATCGGCCATTTCCTTGTCGAAAATGACCTGCGCAGCATCCGTATCGGCCGCCCCCACGCCGCGCATCATGGTGAGCATGTTCTGGGTGGCGCCTTGCAGCGTGGGGTCGTCGAAGTGGGCGTTGCGCAGCGCCGTGGTGTCGAGCTTGTCGGTGTGCAGCTCCTGCTTGAGCAGCTTCACGAGCATGGCGAGCTGCGGGGCAAACGACTGCATGTTGCGGCCGGTCTCCTGCGCCTCTTTCACCCGTACCTTATACACTTTTTCGGCTTTTTGATAAAGCACAAAATCGACTTTGTCGGCGGGCTTCACCGTTTTGGCGGTAACTCCCTTGAAGCGCTTGCGGCCGGCCGCCACAATGCGCGTCATCTCCAGGGTTTCGGCGTTCACGTTGCGACCGTCGGGGCCGCCGAGGAAGTTCCAGCCGTGCACGTCGTCCACGTAGCCATTCTTGTCGTCGTCGATGCCGTTGCCGGGGATTTCGCCCCGGTTGGTCCACAGCACGGGCTTCAGGTCGACGTGGGCCGTGTCGATGCCCGAGTCAATCACGGCCACCACCACGGGTGTCGCAATCAGGTTTTTGAGGATTTCCTGGTAGGCGCGGTTCGCGCCCACGCCGGGCACGTTATCCAGCTGCGGGTCCTTGAGGTACCATTGGGCAGCGCTCAGGTCGCCAACGGGCGGGGTGGCAGTGGTCGAAGGCGCGTTAACCGATTGGGCCTGGGCCAGGGCCGGGCCAGCCAGCAGTGCCACGGCAAGCGACCAGCGGCGGAAGGGGGGTATCGTCATGGGCAAAAGGGGCGCGGCCATGCAGCCGCGATGGTGGGAAGTGAACCGAAGTCGGCACAAAGGAAGTTCGGCCACGGCAAAGACGGCGCCAACCGGGCCATTGTTGCGCCCAGGGCCGGTCCGACCGCCCTAGGCGGTCTGACCGGTTGAAGAGGAGGGCGTCGTCGTGCGCATTCCCCAGGATTCTTCATTCACTCATCTTTTTCACTTCACCCGGCCATTGTTGCGCGCGCCCAGGGCCCGCCGGTCCGACCGCCCTAGGCGGTCTGACCGGTTGAAGAGGAGGGCGTCGGCGTGCGCATTCCCCAGGGGTTCCGTTATTCACCCATCGTTTTCACGTTAACCGGTCAGCCCGCCTAGGGCGGTCAGCCCGCCTAGGGCGGTCAGACCGGCGGGCGGCGGCTAGCGGCCGTGCACGCGCGTCGGGTCAATCAGCATCGCCGATTCCCGCCCAAATTCTGCTGGGTTGGTGGGCAAAGCCAGCAGCGCATGCCCCAGCTCGCGCTGGTAGAGCGTGCCGCCACGCAAGCCCGCATAATCGCGGTACGACGAATACGGCCAGTCGGCCAGCGCGGGGGCAAGGCCAGCGCGCACCGGGTTCTGGTGCAGGTAATGAAAGCAAACGGCCGGGTAGTTCGCTTCGCAAAAGGGCCCGTCGAGCAGCTTGCCTTTCGTTTTGGGCTGGAACACGCTCCCCTGCCGGCCCAGCTCCACATTCAGGCCCTGGCCATAGCTGCTGAGCAGCCGGCCAATGCCGCGCGACAGCGGCTGTGTGGTGGTGCTGGCCGAGCCCGGCGTGGGCAACGTGCCGGCCGCCGTGGGTTGTAGCAGCAGATGAAAATGGTTCGGCATCAAGCAATACGCCAACAAATTTGCGTGTGGCACGATGGTACGCCGCACCAGCCGCAGAAAATGATGGTAGTGCTCCGGCCTGAAAAACAGCTGCTGCCCGTTGTTGCCCCGGTTGTACACGTGGTAGAGCGAGTCGGCTTCGTAGTGCATGATGGCGGTAGACAAGGTGTCGTTGCCCCGGTCCGACCGCCCTAGGCGGTCTGACCGGTTAAAGGTGTCGTTGCCCCGGTCTGACCGCCCTAGGCGGTCTGAACGGTTGAAGGGAGGAAATAACCCACGAAATATAGCAGAATCCCTCACTCGCCCATCGTTCTCCCTTCAACCGGACAGCCCGCCTAAGGCGGTCAGACCGCCGGCCCCACCACCACCAGCAGCAGGGCATCTTCGGCGGGGCGCGTGAGGCGCCAGTAGCGGCAGAGGCCGCGCTCCTCCCAATCCACAAGCCGCCGCGCGTGCAGGTGGCCGGCCGTGCGAGCGGCCCCGCGCACCCCCAGCGCAGCGGCCTCGGCCAGCGCGGCAGTGGTGCGCTCGGGGTGTTGTATCAGGGCCAGCAGCATCCGGCTTTGGCGTAGGCGGGCGCGTTGGTCGCGCACATTGTGGGTGGCTAGCAGCCACGCCGCCACGCGGGCCTGCACGGCGGCGGGCTCCTGACTCAGGGGCGGCGGCGGGGGCGGGTTGTCACGCTCGGCCAGCCGGCGGGCAAAGGCGTCAGACAGTTTTTCAGCCATACCGAAGTAGTTAGAACCGGCTAATCAGCCAATTCAAAGACCAAGCTACTGCTTATCCAGGCTGAAATGCGATTGGTCAGGAATAAATTAATAATTGTCGAGACCAATTACAATCTTCTAGAGAATAATCAACGGATTATTAGGACTAATTTGACATCTACTAGGTACAATTCACTAGTTGCTAAGTCTGATTCACTACTTGTCAGGTATAATACACTACTTGTCAGGTCTGATTCACTTCTTGTCAGGTATAATATACCATTTTTCAGGTCTGATTTACCATTTGTCAGGTCTAATTCACTGCTCCGAACGTATCGCCTCGCCCCCTCCCTCTCCTTTTCGGAGAGGGGGAGTTCTCGTACTTAGTGCGACTGGCGCTCTTCTCCTTTTCGGAGAGGGCCGGGGGTGAGGCGCGATGCCCGCACGCCATCCGGTAACTTCACGGCCTCAACCCAGGTTTCCCGCGCATGATTCGCTCCCTCCGCCCGCTGCTGATGGTGCTAGTGGCTGCGCTGCTTCCTCAAGTGGCTTTTGCCACGGCACAGGCGCCGGACCTACTGCTCTACCACGGCGATACCCTGCTCCTGCAAACCAATCCGCTGGAGAAATGGCTGGAGCAGCAACCCCAGCGCCCGGCTGAGCTTCGAGGCAACGGCTCCACGGCATGTTGGCGCGGGTATGTTGCTACTTGGTTACTGAAGGATGACCACCTGTTCCTGTTGGCAGTGCAGCCCTGCGGCGGCTTGCCTCTGGCCGCAGCGGTGCTACAAAAGTGGTTTCCGCTGGAAGACCCTCACCGCATTGCCGCCACCTGGGTAATGGGTCGGCTGGATGTGGTGAAGGGCAAGCTGGTTCGCTACGAACACTTGGGCTACGGCTCTATTTACGAACAAGACTGGCTGCTGACCTTTGAAGCCGGGAAGCTGGTGGGGCAGCAGCTTTTCACCACCAGGGGCTGCGAAATGGCTGAGCCACCAGGCGGGGCCCGCACCTTTAGCCAGCGCCTGAGCCAGGCTGTGGCATGGGCCCGCGTGCCGGCGATGGCCCCCGGAAAGCCGCGCCGGATGGTGGCCATCGAGTTTCAACCGGACAGCACCAGCCGCCACTGCCGGGTGCGACTGGCGAAAAGCGCCGGCGCGCCCTACGACTCGCTGGCAATGGCCGCGGCGCGCCTCTTGGCCGCTGCCAATTGGGGCACTTGCTACCGCTGGGGCCGCTGGCAGCCGTTCCGGTGGACGGCACCCGTCTTCTTCGATGAAGCCACCCGCCGGAGGCAGCGAGGGCAACGCCGGCCCACCCGGTAACTTCACGCCCTCAATCCCGGTTCCTCCGCTCATGCGCCTTCTTTCACGCCCCGTCGCTGCCCTCGCGGCATCCTTCCTTCTTCATTCGGCATTCTTTATTAAACCTGCGTTTGCGCAGGCGCCCAAAACCTACACCTCCTCCGAAATCCTGCTGGGCCTGAAGAAGCTCAACGTGCTGGGCTCGGTGATGTACCTCGCCGCCCACCCCGACGACGAAAACACCCGCCTCATTGCCTACATGGCCAACGAGCGCCTGCTGGAAACCAGCTACCTGAGCTGCACCCGCGGCGACGGCGGCCAGAACCTCATCGGCCCCGAGCTGCGCGAAGGCCTCGGCGTGATTCGCACGCAGGAGCTGCTGGCAGCCCGGCGGCTCGACGGCGGCCGGCAGTTCTTCACCCGCGCCAACGACTTCGGCTTCTCGAAAACCTCCGACGAAACCTTCCGCATCTGGGACCACGAGCAGGTGCTGGCCGACATGGTGTGGGTCATCCGCCAGCGCCGGCCCGATGTGCTCATCACCCGTTTCCCGCCCGATGCCCGCGCCGGCCACGGCCACCACCAGGCCAGCGCCATCCTCGCCGCCGAAGCCTTCGACGCCGCCGGCGACCCCAAGCGCTTCCCCGAGCAGCTCCAATACGTGCAAGCCTGGCAGCCCAAGCGCCTGCTCTGGAACACCGGCAGCTTCTTCGTGAAGCCCGGCGAAAACATGGACGGCTACCTTAAGCTCGATGCCGGCGGCTACAACCCACTGCTGGGCCAGAGCTACGGCGAAATCGCGGCCCGCAGCCGCAGCAACCACCGCAGCCAGGGCTTCGGCTCGGCCGCCCAGCGGGGCGAGGCGCTGGAGTATTTCCAGCCCGTGAAAGGCGACAAAGCCACCAAAGACCTATTCGAAGGCGTGGACCAGACCTGGAACCGGGTGACCTGGGGGGCTAAATTTGGAAAGATGGTTGAGGAGCTAATCCGAGCCTATGACCCGAGCAACCCGAGCGCAAGCGTAGCGGGGCTGCTGAAGGTGCGGACATTAATGATAAACCCTGGAGCGGCCGTAGCTGATTATTCCTCTTCCTGCTTTTATAGAGAGAAGCGGAAAGAGGTTGAAGAATTAATTAAGGCTTGTTTAGGCCTTCATGTAGAAGCATCAGCGGAGCAAAGCAGTATCACTACGACAGACTTGCTAAAAGTAAAATGGCAACTAGTAAATAGGTCAAAAATCCCTGTTACGCTGAATTTCGCCAGGTATTATGCTACCAACGACTCCACCGGTGAAGTCAGTGCTACTAGTGATGTTGGGAAGGTTGACCCAGTAGTTAAACCCGGGGAATCTGTTGGGCAGGAAGATTCTTTTACTTTGACATTTAAACTGCCCGTTCCCATTTCACAGCCATACTGGTTGAGGAATTATGGGACCATAGGGATGTATAAAATTCCTAGGCAGTCTTTGGTAGGACTAGCCGAAAATCCACCAACCGTTCGGCTTGAGTTCCACATCAGTTTTGATGAACAAAACAAAAACGTCGTAGCCTTTTCCGTTCCCGTCCAATACAAGCACACCGACCCCGTGCTGGGCGAGCTGTACCAACCGCTGGCCGTGGTGCCGCCCGTGGCCGTGAACCTGCCCGCCGCCCGCGCCTACGTCTTCGCCGATGCCCAGCCCAAGACCGTGCCCGTGACCCTCAAAGCCGGCCGCGCGGGCGTGGCCGGCACGCTGGCCCTCACCCTGCCCCCCGGCTGGACCAGCACCCCCGCCCGCCAGTCCTTCGCCCTCGCCACCAAAGACGCCGAGCAAACCGTGGAGTTCCGCGTGCAGCCCGGGCCGGCCGCCGCCCCCGGCAAAACGGAGCTACGCGCCGTGGCCACCGTCGACGGCCAGGCCTACAGCCGCGGCATCCAACAAATCATCTACCCCCACATCCCCACCCAAACGCTGTTTCCTGAAGCCGTGGCCCCGCTCGTGAAGCTGGAGTTGCGCAAGCGCGGCCAGAACGTGGCCTACCTCATGGGCGCCGGCGACGAAGTGCCCGAAGCCCTGCGCCAAATCGGCTACAACGTGACTCTGCTCGAGGCCAAGGACCTCACGGCCGCTAATTTGAAGAAATACGACGCCCTGATGGTTGGCATTCGCGCCTACAACACCGTCGACCGCCTCAAAACCCAGCAGCCCGAAATCCTCAAATACATCGAAGCCGGCGGCAACGTGGTGGTGCAGTACGTGGTGAACCGCGGCACCGTAATGCCCGAAATCGGCCCGTATCCGATGACGCTTTCCAACGACCGGGTAACCGTGGAAGACGCCCCCGTCACGCTCTCGAAACACCCGCTGCTGGCCGCCCCCAACAAAATCACCACCGAGGATTTCAAAGGCTGGGTGCAGGAGCAGGGCTTGTATTACCCCTCGAAATGGGACCCGAAATACCAGACCGTCATTTCAAGCAGTGACCCCGGCGAGGCCCCCAAGGATAGCGCCATCCTGGTGACGGACTACGGCAAAGGACACTACATCTACACCGGCCTGTCGCTATTCCGAGAGCTGCCCGCCGGCGTGCCGGGCGCCTACCGGCTTATTACGAACATGATTTCCTACGGGAAGGAAGTGGCGCAGTAGAGCGGGTAATAGCGTCTGTTTAGAACGTCATGCAGAGCGCAGCGAAGCATCTCGCGTGCTACCACTAATCATTAACGATTGAGTTACTGCCCCACGCGATATGCTTCGCTGCGCTCTGCATGACGTTCTTTTGTGTTTTGAATTATCATTCTTAGGCTTTCCAGCCTCTTGTTTCGACCATAGTGCTCACAGTAGAAAAAATCGGCGGTACTTCGATGACCGCCTTCGCCGACGTTCTGCAGAACATCGTCTTCCACGGCCGCGAAGGCCAGGCCCTGTACAACCGCATTTTCGTGGTGTCGGCCTACGCCAACGTGACCAACTGGCTGCTCGAAAACAAGAAAACCGGCGACCCCGGCGTGTACCACCGCATCACCCAGAACCAGGAGTTTCGCTCGGCCCTGCAAGACGTGGCCGACAAGCTGAAGGAACTTAATAAGCATTACGAGCCACTGGGCCTCGATTTGGTCGTGGCCGATGCCTTCATTCAGCAGCGCATCGACCAGGCCCAGACCTACCTCGACAGCCTCGTGAACGTGCTGGCCTCGGGCTACGTGAACAGCAGCAACATTCTGCAGGCCGCCCGCGAAATCTTGGCCTCGATAGGGGAGGCGCACTCGGCGTTCAACTCCGTCAACATCCTGCAAAGCCGGGGCGTGCAGGCCACGCTGGTCGACCTCAGCGGCTTCGACGACGCCCAAGCGCTGACCATCGACGAGCGCATCCGTCAGGCCTTTGCCGATATCAATTTCGCCAACACCATCTGCATTGCCACCGGCTACACCAAGGGCACCGAGGGCATTATGCGCGAGTTCGACCGGGGCTATTCCGAAGTCACCTTCAGCAAAATCGCCGTGGCCGTGCGGCCCCAGGAGGCCATTATTCACAAGGAATACCACCTGTGCTCGGCCGACCCCAACCTGGTGGGCGTGGACCAATGCCACCCGGTAGGCTTCACCAACTACGACGTGGCCGACCAGCTCGCCGATGTGGGCATGGAGGCCATTCACCCCAAAGCCTCGAAGCCGCTGGAGATAAACGCCATCGACCTGCGCATCAAAAACACCTTCGAGCCCGAGCACCCCGGCACGCTCATCACCCGCGACTACATTTCGCCCACCAAGCGCATCGAAGTCATCACCGGCACCGACAAAGTCGTCATCATCGACATCCACGACCCCCTCATGGTGGGCGCCGCCGGCTTCGACCTGACGCTGATGCAGGTGTTCTACGACCTGGGCGTGAGCTACATCTTCAAGGCCACCAGCGCCAACAGCATCTCGCTGCTCATCTGGGAGAAGGACCTGCGGCCGCAGCTGCTGGCTGCTCTCGAGGCCAAATACGAGAATATCACGGTCGAAAAATCGGCGCTCGTCTGCCTCATCGGCTCCAACATCGACGAGCCCGGGCTGCTGGCCCGCGCCGCCGGCGCCCTGGCCGATTCCGGTATCAACATCCGCAGCGCCGGCTTCGCCCTGCGCAAGGTGAACATTCAGTTCATCGTGGGCCGCGAAGACTACCAAACGGCCATCATCGCCCTGAACCAGGCAGTAGGGTAGAAACGTAGCGCGGACTTTTAGTCCGCGTCCCCGCGCCGTTAAAATCCGTTTACCCGACCGAATGGCACGGGTACGCGGACTACACAGTCCGCGCTACAGTCGCGCTACTTTCGCTTCATGACGCTTCGCCAGTTCCTGCTCTTTACGGCCATTTCGTTGCCGGCTTGCGCCCTGCTCATATTGTTCTTAGACCAGCCGCTGGCCGGCTTCATCCACGGGCATTTCACCTGGGCCACGCCTTTCTTCGCCGCCCTCACCGCCACCGCCGACCGAATTCACGAGGCGCTGATGACGCACCTGCTGGGCCTGCCCATCATCTTCCTGGCGCTGGGATTAGCTTTTGCCATCGGTCGCTATGCGCTCAAACGGCGCGGGGCCACGCTCTTCCTGGTCCTGCTGCTCACCCACGAGTTCAGCATGGTGCTGGCCAATGTGCTGAAAGGCGCGGTGCACCGCCTGCGGCCGGAGGTGCAGTTCGGGGCCGGCTACACCGGCACGGGCCTGTGGGCCGAGACGCCGCACAACGACTCGTTTCCGTCGTACCACACCGCTGTTTATTTCAGTTTGTTCTGGCCGCTGGCGGTGGCGTTTCCGAAGTATCGGGTGCCGCTGCTGGTGCTGCCGGCGTTCATAGCGCTGGGCCGGCTGGTGCTGGGCGCGCACTACCTCAGCGACGTATGGTTTTCGCTGTGGCTGGTGGTAGCGCTCACGTTTTTGTTCGGCCGGCTGGACAAGCCGCGTCAATTAGAACAGGTGTAGAGACGCGACCCTTCGCGTTTCAGGGTTGAACGACCGGAGCCTCATCGTTCGCCGGTGCGCTGGCGTCATCGTTCAACGCGGAGACGCGATGGGTCGCGTCTCTACAACCCAGCGGGGCCAGCCGGCCTGATAACGGGGTGGGCCCGGCAACCCCACTTGCCCTTTACCGTTCAGCCCCAACCGGCGCGTGCCGGCCCTCACTTTTGCATGAATAAACACCGCTTACTCCCGGCCGCTATGCTGGCGCTGTTCCTGTTTGTAACGCTGGCGGCCTGCACCACCACCAAACCCGTAGCCAACCCAAAGCTGGTGGTGCTTGGCCACGCTGGTTCTGGTTTCTATACGCCCATTAGCCCGTTCAACTTCCGGCCACCGAGTAGCTGGCGCGGCATCCGGCGCGCCCTGCTGCGCGGGGCCGACGGCGTTGAAGTTGACCTGCAAATGAGCCGCGACAGCGTGGTGATGCTCTACCACGACCAGAAAATGCAGGACGGCAGCACCGGCACGGGCTGCATCAGCGAGCGTACGGCGGCCGAAATCGTGCAGGCCCGCTACCGCGGCGGCTTCCCCTACGACCTCATTCAGAAGGAGCGCCCCATTAGCTTCGATACGCTGCTGGCCCGTCTCAACCGCCGGCCTAGCTTCCCGTTCATCCACCTCGATTTGCACGAGGACGACCAGTGCCTGCCCGCCGGCCACCAGCACGACCGCACCCCGCTGCTGGTGCGCCAGATTGCCCGTAGCCTCGCCCGCTACCACGTGCCGTCGGCTAAAGTCCTCTTCGTTACGCAGGAAGGCCCCACCGTGCGGCTCGCTCGCCGGGCCATACCGGGCGTGCGCGTCGGCCTCGAAATTGCCTCCGATGAATTTGCCTTCGGCCTGAAAGTGGCCAAAACCGAAAAGGTGCACACCATCGTGCTCGATGCTGACCGGGTGACGCCCGAACAAAGCGCCCAGGCCCACGCCGCCGGCTTCACGGTGGTGGTGTTCGGTGGCCGCTCGCCCAAGGACCTGCGCCGCGTGCTCGAAACCAAGCCCGATGAGATTGAGGTAGACAACGTGAAGCGCCTGCTGCAAATGCAGGGCCGGGGCGGGAAGTAGGGCAGGGGAGCGCCCGGAGGAACGTCGTGCTGAGCTTGTCGAAGCATCTCTACCGCTTCCGTTTGTCATCCTGAGCTTGCGAAGGACCTTATCAGGTTAGCACGATTTGTTCACTGGGGAAAAAATGCTTCCTTCGTCAGCATGACAACGAAGCGGTAGTAATGCCTCGACTGCGCGGACGCCAGACAAGCACGACGGGCTTTTGAGCAATGCCAGCCAATTTGAAACCGGCTTCTACCTTTACCGCGGTACTCCCCCTCAAATCCTGCGCTGCATGAAATCAACCTTACTAGTTGCCGCCCTACTCGGTGCGGCCACAGCCCTGCCGGCGCTCGCCCAGCAGTCCGGCCCGGCCTACCCCGTGTTGTCCGAAGGCGAAAAAGCTCGCTACGCCACCCTCATGGCCGATACGGCCTACATCAAGGAGCACTACAAAAAGACGGAGCACCAGGTGGCCATGCGCGACGGCGTGAAGCTCTACACCATTGTGTACGCGCCGACCGATGCCGACAAGGTGCGCTACCCCGTTATGCTCAACCGCACGCCCTACGCCATCGGGCCCTACAAGTCGGCCCGGATGAAGCTGAACCTTGGCCCCAGCAGCGAGATGATGCACGAGGGCTACATTTTCGTGTACCAGGACGTGCGCGGGCGCTACATGAGCGAGGGCCAGTTCATCGACGTGCGCCCCGAAAAGGAAGTCCACAAAGGCAAAACCGACGTGGACGAGGGCACCGACACCTTCGACACCATTGAGTGGCTGCTGAAAAACAAGCAGGCGCCCAAAAACAACGGCCGCGTGGGCCAGTGGGGCATCAGCTATCCCGGCTACTACACCGCCACCGGCCTGCTCGCCCGCCACCCCGCCCTGAAAGCCGCCTCGCCCCAGGCCCCGATTGCGGACTGGTTCTGGGACGACTTCCACCACAACGGCGCGTTTTTCCTGCCCCACGCCTTCAACTTCCTGGCGAGCTTCGGCCTGCCCCGGCCCGAGCCCACGCCCACCGGCAACCCCGGCTTTAAGCACGGCACGCCCGACGGCTACGACTTCTTCATGAAGATGGGCCCGCTGAAAAACGCCGATGCCCGCTACTACAAGGGCCAGGTCGCGTTCTGGAACGAGATGATGCAGCACCCGAATTACGACGAGTATTGGCAGGCCCGCGACCTGCGCCCGCACCTCAAAAACCTGCAAAAGGGCACGGCCGTGCTCACCGTGGGCGGCTTCAACGATGCCGAGGACTTGTTCGGCGCGCTCAACATCTACAAGAGTATCGAGAAGCAGAACCCCGGCCTGCGCAACGGCCTCGTAATGGGCCCGTGGGTGCATGGCGGCTGGGCCCGCGGCTCCGGCGAGCTGGTGGGCAACGCCGCCTACGGGGCCGCGCCATCGTACTACTACCTGAAGGAAATTGAAGCTCCGTTCTTCAAGTCCTACCTCAAAGACGGCCAGCCCGCCAACCTGCCCGAAGCCACCGTGTTTGAAAGCGGCACCAACCAGTGGCGCACCTTCGATGCCTGGCCGCCCAAAGCCGCGCAGGATAAAACCCTCTACTTCCAGCCAGGCGGCAAAATTGGTTTCGAGCAGCCCGCCACTGGCACCGAGTTCGACCAGTTCCTGAGCGACCCGGCCCATCCCGTGCCCTTCTCCGAAGCCACCACTGTGGGCATGACCCGCGAGTACATGACCGACGACCAGCGCTTCGCCAGCCGCCGCCCCGATGTGCTCACCTACCAGACCGACGTGCTCACCGGCCCGCTCACCCTGGCCGGCCCCATCCAGGCGCTGCTGCAAGTGGCCACCACCGGCTCCGATGCCGACTGGGTCGTGAAAATCATCGACGTGTACCCCGACGACACCCCCGACAACCCCCGCCTCAACCCCAACGTGCACCTCGGCGGCTACCAGCAGCTGGTGCGCTCCGAGGTGATGCGCGGCCGCTTCCGCAACAGCTTCTCGAAGCCGGAGCCCTTTGTGCCCGGCCAGGTTACCGCCGTGCCCTTCACCGTGCAGGACCTGATGCACACCTTCCAGCCCGGCCACCGGCTGATGGTGCAGGTGCAAAGCACCTGGTTCCCGCTCGTCGACCGCAACCCGCAGAAGTACGTCGACAACATCTACAACGCCGAAGAGTCCGATTTCCAGGCCGCCACGCACCGCCTCTATTTCAGCCCCGAACACGCCTCGCAGCTGGTGCTGAAGGTGCTGCCATAGCGGCTCGGGCGACGCGGCGTGAAGTTGCTTGTTGTTGCGAGTTGAGGGCAGCGCAACCCGGCAATCTGTCCTTCCAAAGCGACCAGCCTAGTGAGGTAACAACCTCTTTTTTAAACGCAAAAAGCCCCGACACTGTGCAGTGTCGAGGCTTTTTGGTGTGAGAGCGGGTCTGGTTTTGACAGGACGGATTGCCGCGTTGCGCTGCGCTCGTATCCGCTTCCTGCTTCTTGTAAGCCGCGAGGGTAGCCAGTGC
Source organism: Hymenobacter glaciei (assembly GCF_039539585.1). Lineage (NCBI taxonomy): Bacteria > Pseudomonadati > Bacteroidota > Cytophagia > Cytophagales > Hymenobacteraceae > Hymenobacter > Hymenobacter glaciei. The sequence goes on from NZ_BAABDK010000033.1 coordinate 92,668, forward strand.
GCACAACCACCAATCATACAGCGGCTGAACTTCCTGAAAACTTGCGGATTATGATGTTAAATGGCGATTATTTTATATATTAGTGTAAGTTATCAATTAACCTTAATCCTATCAGTTATGAACGACCAAACAGCCCTGATTACCGGTGCCTCAAGTGGTATCGGTTTCGAACTCGCCCGTTGTTTCGCCCGCGACGACTACCGGGTGGTACTCGTGGCCCGCCACCTCGATGAGCTCAAAGAAGCGGCCCGGCTGCTGCACCAGGAGTTTGGCGGCGTCGACGTCGTGCTGCTGCCCTTCGACCTTTGCCACCCCGATACGCCCGCCAAGCTCTACGCCGAAACTGCTGCGCGCGGGCTGCAGATTGACGCGTTGGTGAACGATGCCGGCTTTGGCGAAACCGGCTACTTCACCGATACCGACCTGGCCACCGAGCTCGCCATTATCCAGGTAAATGCCACGGCCCTCGTGCAGCTGACCAAGCTTTACCTGCGCGACATGGTGGCCCGCAACAGTGGGCGGGTTCTGCAGGTCGGCTCGTTGGCTTCCTTCACGCCCAGCCCGTGCCAGGCCGTATATGCCGCCACCAAGGCCTTTGTGCTCAGCTTCACCGAGTCGGTGCAGCACGAGCTTAAGCAGCAGAAATCGGCCGTGACCATGACTGTGCTTTGCCCGCCTCCTACCGCTACCAACTTCTTCCAGGTTGCGCACGCCGAAAACACCCGCGCCGCCAACCACACGGTATCGGCGCGCACCGTGGCCGAAAATGGCTACGACGTACTCATGGAAGGCGGCGCCCGCAGCTTGCCCACCATGAGCGCCAAGCTCAACTTTTTCACCAGCCTCGTGCTCCCCGATTCCATGCTGGCCACCATCATGAACCACCAGCTGCACCCGGTGTATAAATAGAAAAAAAGAAGGCTGCAACGTAAATGCTGCAGCCTTCTTTTTTTTATTAGTAATCAGGTAATTACACACAGAATGGTCGTGCATTGCCTGAACATGGGGCGAATGTTTACTTGCCCATCTTCTTGGCTTCCGCCATCAGCTCCTCGTTCATTTTCACGTACTCGCCGTTGGGCGGTGTGGCGGCCAGGGCAGCCTTCTTCGACGCTTCAGCGGCTTTGGTAGCGCCGGCGTAATCCTTCATTTTCAGGCGGATTTTGGCTTCCGTGTTCAGGTTCCAGAACTTGGTGGGCTCGGCGGCGTTGGCTTTTTCCATCCAGGCCAGGGCCTGCTTCAGGTCCTTGTTGTTGTCGAGGTAGTACACGGCGGCGGCGGCCAGGTCGCCGGGGGCGGGGGTAGCGGCTTTGGTGATTTTCTCGTCAATCTGGGCCATTACCTTGGTGTCCACATCGGCGGTTACCTTGAACTTGGCGCCGGTCATTTCCCACTCCAGGGCCACGTTGGCGGTGCCGGGGGTAATATCGGTGAAGTTGATGGTGAAGGTTTCGACCTTGCTGGCCACCTTGTAGGGCTTGATAGTGAAGCGAGCCACGTCTTGGTCGTCCTTGAAACCGTCCACGTCGGCACCCTGCTTCAGGCTTTTGTTGAGCACCACCAGCCACTCCGTCTTGTTCGGGATGGTGTAGAGGCCGTACTCGCCGGCGGCTACTTTCTTGCCCTCAATCACCACATCGTCCGAAAACTTGATGCTGGTGGTGGCATTGGCGCCCGTGCGCCAGCGCTTGCCAAACGGCACCACCGTGCCGAAAATGGTGCGCGCCTTCACGCTTGGTCGCGAGTATACAATGGTGATATCCGTGAGACCCACGCGCTGCATGACGGTGCTCTGGGGGCTGGCGGCGGGAGTGCGGATTTGGGCGTGGGCGGCCGGGCTGGCCAGCAGGGTAACAGCCGCTGCAACAGCGACGGAGAAACTTGCGAAGTGCTTGCTCATTAGTGAGGGAGAGGTGAGTTATGTTATTGTGGGGCTAAAAATACGAAACCCACGCTTGGGGCGCGGGTTTTGAGGAATGACAGAGTAATTATCATCGCTGCATCTGTGCTAGCTGCGTCACCAAGTCAACTCGATTAGGCCCTTGCCCTTCAAGCAATGCGGTCAAATGATTAACCGCACTCATTTTGGCTTCCGAATCAATTCGGACTGCTATTCTCATCGGCCCATGTGTCGATGTGTTGGCAAATTCTCTCGCTTTACCAATACACTCAACCAACTCTTTTTCGTCTAATAGAGACATTTTATTCAGTTGACTTGGGCTATTACGCCTAGAAACGGGCTGTTGCAGATAATATGGAAGGCTTTCCACATTAATTCTTAACAATGGAATTTTAGCTAGTTCCACCAATTGAGTAGAAGTAAGGCTGACGTGATGCTGTAAGGCAACAGCTTTAATCGCTGCCGTTTGAATTGCTGGAGAAGTGACCGAAAAAGCCAGTTGGTTTTTCGCTGTAAGGCTAATGACCACTTGATGATAGTCAGCAAGCTTGCAGTGCCAAGTGGATGAGGAGGGAAGATGCTCAGAAGCTACTACTTCATCGGTCGGGTTGTGAAAATGTCCCAACAGGAAGAAGCTCACAAACAACAGCAGAACGCCAGCAAGTGGCGCAATGTCCGGCAACGAAATTCTTCGCTTGCTACCTGAATGAGTTCTGGATTTCACAAAAGTCATCTCCTAAAATAATCACGGCCCTTGCTCCGTGAAATCTAAGGAAGCAAGGGCCGTAATTGTGTGTTTATAAACCAAATGTTACGTCAGCTCAAACTGTAGCCGCAGCAGGTTAGCATAGAGCCCGCCTTCGCGCTCGCTTAGCTCCTCATGGGTGCCGGCCTCCACGATGCGGCCACCGTCAATCACGAGGATTTTATCGACTTTACGGATGGTGGAGAGGCGGTGGGCGATGATGAGGCTGGTGCGGTGCTCCATTAGCTCATCGAGGGCGCCCTGCACCAGCTTTTCGCTTTCGCTGTCGAGGGAGGACGTGGCTTCGTCGAGAATGAGGATGGCGGGGTTTTTCAGGATGGCGCGGGCAATGGCCACGCGCTGGCGCTGTCCGCCCGAGAGCTTAATGCCGCGGTCGCCCACCACCGTATCGAGCGCTTCGGGAAAGGCCTGGATAAACTGCCAAGCATTAGCCCGCTCGGCAGATTCGATGATTTCAGCGTCGGAAGCGCCTGGCTTGCCGTAGGCGATGTTCTCGCGGATGGTGCCGCCGAATAGCAGCGTTTCCTGCGGCACAATGCCAATGTGGCGGCGCAACGCCGTAAGGTCGTAGTCCTGCACATCGTGCCCGTCCACGATGATGCGGCCGCCGCTGAGCGGGTAAAACTGCATCAGCAAGCCGGCGATGGTGCTTTTGCCCGCGCCGCTGGGGCCGACCAAGGCAATTTTCTCGCCCGCTGCAATGTGGAAGTTGATGTCCTTGAGTACCGCGATGTCGGGCCGGGTGGGGTAGCGGAAAGCCACGTGCTCGTAGCGGATGTCTCCCTGAATACGGGCCGGCGTGAGTCCCACTGCTGGCTCGATGTGCGTAGGCTCGGGCGTTTCGTCCAGAATTTCGAGGATGCGCTCCGACGCACCGAGCGTGCTCTGTACCTTGCCATACATCTCGCCGAGGCCCGCGATAGACGCGCCGATGAAAACAGTGAAAAGGAGAAATGTTAGCAGTTGGTCCACTTCGAGGTGGTCGGGGCCCGGATTATAAACCAATGTAGCGGCTCGCCACAGAATGAGAATAATGCCTCCGGTAAGGCCGATTATGACAAACGACACGAAGCCGCCTCGGAAGAGGTTACTGCGCAATGCTACTTGTACTGCTCGGTTGAGTGCCGTGCCGTAACGCTGGGTTTCAAAATGCTCATTGGTGAAAGCCTTCACCGAGTTAATAGCTTGGAGGGTTTCTTCTACAATGGTGTTAGTAGTAGCTAGCTCCTGTTGGGTGCTACGGGCTAGTGTACGAATTTTACGGCCAAAAATGCCTGCTGCCAATACAATAGGTGGAAATGTCGCCAGCATAAACAGCGACAGTTTTGGCGACACCACCATGATGGCGGTGATGCCAATAACGAGCGTGAATACCTGACGGAATAGTTCAGCAATGGTGAGCGAAAACGTTTCCTGAATCTGAGCCACGTCGGTCGTTATGCGCGAGGTGATAGCCCCTACCCGGTTCTGCTCAAAGAAAGGGATGGGTAACTGCACGAACTTAGCGTATAGCGCCTTGCGGATGTCGCGCACTGTGAACTCGCTTACTTGCGTAAAAAACCAGATGCGCCCAAACGAGAAAAGGCCCTGAAACACAATAATAACAAACAGCAGCATCGCAATGCGGCCTATTCCCAACTCTATGCCGTTGGGCAATATGAATGGTTTATGACTAGCTGCGCCGACGAGTTTGCCGGCTAGCCACGGAAAGGCCATAAACGTGCTGCTACTAAGCACTAGCATCATCAGGCCCACGGAGAACAGGCCTTTGTAAGGCAGGACGTAGCGGAAAATCCGCAGGCTGCGCTTGAGTGATTCCTTGTTTACTTTCGGTTTGGGCAGGTCGGCGGCGAGTGCATCGCCGCCGCTGGTATTGAGTCCACTACGGGCCATCGGGTCTTATCTAATTCTGCTAATTATAACGCGGCAATTTCGGCCGCCGGGCATGCGGCACTGGTAAAGCGCCGTCGAGAGGTTCAGGGAATCAGACCGTCATGCCTCGGCTACGCTCGGCATGACGGTCTTCTATCAGGTTGTTCGCTTATTGGTGCCGGCCGCGCGCGGGCTGGCGGCGCACCTGCTCCACGTGCATCACGCCGGCCGCGCCGAAGGGCACGGGCAACTGCACCAGCACCGGCAGCGGGTGGCCGCGGCGCATGGCTGGCTGCCAACCTGAGAGCAGGGCCACTACGCGCAGGGCCTCGGCGTCGCACTCGGGTGAAAGGGACTGGGCCACCACGGGGTTGCTGATGCTGCCGTCCTCATTTACGGTGGCGTTCACCAGCACCTTGCCGCTGACGTTGTTGGCTCGGGCAGCGGCGGGGTAGTTGATGTGTTCGAGGAAGAACAGGCCCATGGATTGCTCACCGCCGGGGTACACGGGGGCGCGGTCGGGCCGATTGGCGGCGGGGTTGCGCTGCACCTGCATCTGGCCGGGCTTGAGGATGATGGTTTGGCCGGTGGCCGGAGCGGGTTGCTGGGCGTGGGCAGTGATGCCGGCCAGCAGCGCGAGGGGAATAAATAAAATCTTCATAAACGAAGGGAAAGCAAAGACAGGGCCGGAGGTGCGTCGGCACCGCCACCCGGTAAAGCAGCAGACGAATAAGTCGCCGAAATACTCAACCCCGGACTACGCCGTCAGGTTCGCCGGAGCCACGGCCGCATCGGCTGGGCGCGAAATGAGCAACAGGCCGAGGTACACCAGCGCGCCGTTCAGCAGCAGGATTTCGAAGCCGAACTTGTAGCCGTTCAACCACTCCTGCGAGTGCGTCACAATAAGGAGCGTGAGGCTGACGGCGGCCACGCAGGTGGGCAGCACCAGCCGGTCGCGCAGCTGCCGGTGGGTGAGGATACCGAAGGCGAACAGGCCCAACAGCGGCCCGTAGGTGAAGCCGGCCGCCTTGTACACGGCATCAATCAAACTCTGCTCGTTGAGGACCCGGAAGATGAGGATGATGACAATGAGCACCACCGACCAGCCCAGGTGGGTGAGCTGGCGCATACGCGTCTGCTTCGCTTCGGGGTATTGGGTGATGTCGAGAAAGTCGATGCAGAACGAGGTGGTGAGCGAAGTCAGGGCCGAGTCGGCAGAGGCGTACGTAACGGCGATGATGCCCAGCACGAAGATGATGCCGGCCGTGAGCGAGAACTGCGTGGTGGCTAGGAAGGGAAACACCTTGTCGGTATCGAGGGTGCCTTTGAGATTGAGAAGCTGGGGCAACTCGGCCAGCTTGAGGCCGCGAGCAGCGGCGTACTGGTACATGAGCACGCCCAGTGTGAGGAACAAGATGTTGACCCCCACGATGACCGGCGTGAACCAGAACAGGTTCTTCTGGGCTTCGCCGAGGCTGCGGCAACTCAGGTTTTTCTGCATCAAATCCTGGTCGAGGCCAGTCATCACGATGGTGATGAACATGCCCGAGGCGAACTGCTTCCAGAAGAATTTATCGTCGCGGAAATCGGAGAAATACACCTGCGACATCGGGCTGTCGCGCACCGAGCTGATGAGCTGCTTGAAGGAATAATTCAGCGCATCCGACATGAAGTAGATGCTCAGGGCCACGCAGCTCAGCATGGCCAGCGTCTGGAAAGTGTCGGTCCAGAGAATAGTTTTCAGCCCGCCCTTGAAGGTGTAGAGGTAGATGAACAGGATGCTGACCACTACCGTCACCTCAAACGGCACGCCCATCGCATCGAACACCGCCAACTGCAGCACGCCGGCCACCAGGTACAGCCGCAGAGCCGAACCCAGCGACCTGGAAATCAAGAAGAACAAGGCACCAGTTTTATAGCTCCAGTAGCCAAAGCGCTGCTCCAGATACGAATAAATGCTCACCAGCCGCAACCGGTAGTAGAGTGGCAGCAGCACGGTGCCAATTACCACGTAGCCGGCCACGAAGCCCAGCGCCACGGCCAGGTAGCTCCAGCTTTTGCCGTACACGTTGCCCGGCACCGAGATGAAGGTGACGCCCGAAAGCGAGGTGCCAATCATGGCAAACGCCACCATGTACCACGGCGCGTTGCGGTTGGCCACGAAGAAGCTTTCGCTGGTCGCGCCCCGCGACGTGAGCAGGGCAATGATGATGAGAACGACGAAGTAGCCCGCAACCAGGCTCAATACTAAAGTTGGCGACATTTTCTAGCGGTTAGCTATTGGCTGTTAGCTGTCCGCTTTTATAGCGACAGTGCAGCAGTAAAGCGCAAAGCTAACAGGTAGCTGCCCGCGCATCGGCAGCTTCTTTATGTCGTAACTGGCCGCGCCGGGCCAACGGGCTAATCGAGCTACTGCAGCCGCCGACTAAACAAGCTCTTTAACGTCCATTTGGCGCGCTCCGGCAGCGACGGCTGGCGCACCGAAAAGACGCTGGGGTTGCTGGTGGGGTTTAGGTGCAGCACCGCATCGTGCTGAAGTGGGCCATCGCTCTGCAGCGGGAGGGGCCATTCGTCGGTCGTCATCCCAACGCTCATAAACTGAATTTTGGCGGCTTCGGGCAACGCTTTGGCATCCGGGAGGAGCAGCTCATAGCGGCCTTCTGCATCGGTCGAAATCCCCACCTGCGTGCCAGCCAGCAGCACCGTCGCAAAGGGCATCGGCTCAGGCTTGCCCTTGTCAGAAACGAACGTTACCGTTCCGGTAAGCTTGCGCCCGCCCGACGTTTGGGCCATTGCCGGGATAACGGCCGACAACGCCAGCGCCAGCGTGGTCGCTGCCGCCAGTTTGGCGCAGGCGTTGGGCGGGGACACCTGGCCCCAGTGTTTTAGCTGGTCGGGCGTGTACATGCCGCAAAGGGCGTTGCCGTGCTCGGCCTGGGTGCGGGCAATGGTTGGCCAGGCCATGCCTGTAAAGTCATAAATCTCCTTGTCGCACTGCCCACAAAGGCGGCCGTTGGCCGTGGGCTGCATCTCGAGCCAGGGTTGCCCGCAGGGCTGGGGCTTGGGTAGGTTATGCATTTCTGGAAGAAGTATTGACCCGCGAGTAGCAGTCAGCGAAAGGAAAATTGAAGCCAACAAATTACCACCAATAGGCAGCTCTGTCTGGCCCTCTACCGATGCAGGCAGGGCGCAAAATGCACACATTCCCAAACCAAAATCTACTCCCAGTCCTGCCAGCGCATCACCTCGCCCACAGCAGGCGCGTGCAGTTCGCCGCGCAGCATGCCACCGGCCGCCACTTCCCTGATTTGGCGCAGGGGTTCGGAGGCGGGCTCATCGGCCAGGTCGAAGGTGCCGTAGTGCATGGGCACGACGTGGCCGGCGCGCAGCACGTTGGCAGCTTTGGCGGCTTCGTGGGGGTTGACGTGGCTTTTAGCCATCATGTAGGCGGGCTTGTAGGCCCCAATGGGCATCAGGGCGATATCGATGGGGCCGAAGCGGGCTTCAATGGCCTCGAAATGCTCGGCGTAGGCGGTGTCGCCGGCGAAGTAGATGAGCCGGTCCTGCACCCGAATCATGAAGCTGCCCCAGAGCACCTGGTTCAGGTCGGCCAGGCCGCGGCGGTGCCAGTGGGCGGCGGGCAGGTAGGTGATTTCCAGCGGTGAATCGGGGCCGAGGTCGTACTGCTGCCACCAGCCGGCTTCTTGCACCGGCAGGGCCGGAGCCATGCCGCGCAGCAGCGGGGCCATGCGCAGCGACGACAAAACCCTCATTTGTGGATTCTGGGCCGCCAGCAACTGGATGGATTTTTCGTCCAGGTGGTCGCGGTGCCCGTGCGAAAGCAGCAGGTAGTCGATGCTGCGAATGGCCTCGGGCTGGCAGGGCAGAGGGTGGCGGTGCCGCAAGCCCCGCGACGAGAAGAGGATGGGGTCAAACAGCAGCGATACGCCCGCCGCACGCAGCAAAAAGCTGGAATGGCCCAGCCACACCAGTATGTCGTCGGTGGAAGAAAATGCTGCTGCGCAGTCCACCACTTCCGGGGCCCAGGTGTCGCGCTTCTTTTCCTCCTTCTGCGGGTTGGTCGAAAGCTGCCACTTCAGCACTGTGCCAAAGCTGGGTTCAAACAACTCCTCGCCGTTGGCGAATTCGCGGCCAAACAGCTTGTTGCCGGGGTAACCGGGCCGCACGGTAGGCAGCGCCTCGTTGCGTAGATAGGAAATGCGTTTGGCCATGAAGCAGGAATGGGGTTAGCCCGGGGAACTAAAGAAACGGGCTGGTGGCGCCAGTGTTTTAGGTAGGGGCGGGGCTTGCCCCCGCCCGTTGTTGGACAGAATCGTCGTACTAGTGCGAATAGCGGGCGGGGGCAAGCCCTACCGGGTACGACCCCGCCCCTACATGCAAAACGCCCTACCGGCAGCCGGTGGGGCGTTTTAGTCCACGTAAATTAGCGATTACTTCGGCAGCGTCAGCAAATAGCCGATGGTGAAGTTGGCATCCCAGTCGAACACGAACTGCTTGCAGCCGGTGGCATCGGCAATCGACTTGTAGATATTCAGGCCGGCTTTGGATTTGGCGTTGTCGAGCTGGTAGGCGCTGGGGGCGTCGAGTACGGTGTAACGCTCTTTGCCCTTGCGCACTTTCTTGGCCATCTCAAACGGCACCCCGCCGATGATGAAGCAGGTGGCCCGCAAATCGGCTGGTATCTGGTTGGCTTTGTCCTTCACATCGGTTGCCACGGTAGCATCGGCAGTGCCTTTCTCGAAGTATTTGGCGCCGTAGGTTTCCACCGACTTAGGCTGGCTGCCGTCGAGCCACGAAATTTTGGTGTTGCCCGAGCCAATGTCGGCCACGAAGGCGCGGTCGGCAAACGAGGCCGGCAGCACCGAGCGCAGGCCCAGCACACCCTCTTTTTCGGGCGTTACGGTGTTCACCACGTAGCCCAGGCCCTTCAGCACCTTCACAATTTTGCCCGTGCCTTCGGCCTTCAGCGCGCCCGAGCTCACCACGAAATGAATGTCGCGCCCGCCCACGCCAAAGTCCAGCATCTGGGCAATGTAGGCCTTCAAGCCCTTGCGGATATCGTCTTCGGTGGCCATGTTCTCCATCACCAGGCTGTTGCCGAAATCGGCTTTTTCCAGCTTCCAGGTGCGGTTTTGGTCAATGCGGACGATGAAGGAGTTGAAGCCGCTGGCGCCCAGCTCCACCACGCCCTTCAGCTTGCCGTCGACGGGTGCGGGCGCATCGTACGTAAAGGCTGGCGTGGCTCCGGTGGCCGCAGCAGGCCCGTAAGAACCGCTGTTGGAGTCGTTGTTGACGATGGTATCAACCGGGGCCGTCGTGCTGGCCGAGGTGCGGGCCGCGCGGCCCATATCCTCGTTAGTAGCCGTGAAGCGGCGGATACCGAAGTATAGGCCGACGAGAATGATGGCCGCGATAATGGCCTTGCTGGCAAAAGTGAGGCGCATGGTGAAAGCTGTAAAAAGTGGGTGAACATGCTTGGCGAGTGCAATGTTACACGGAAGCTAGCACAGGCCCACGCCATGCGTGCTATTGCCCTCAACGCTTAGGTCTTCCGGATTTCCTCTTTCAAGTGTTCAATCAGCTGCACAAATTCCGGCTTGGCCTGAATGCCGTGCTGCCAGGCCAGGCCCATCTCGGCCAGGTTATACTGGTGCTGCTTGCTGATAGTGGCCCCAGCCAGGCACTGGCCGGCCGCATCGCGCTCGGGCCCCAGCAGCCAGAGTGTATCCGAGAGGGCGGTGGTGGTGGCCAGGTCGTGCGATACGATAACGACGGTATTCAACTCGTCCGAAGTTGTGACTTCCACAATGATTTTCTTCACCTCGTCAATCATCGCAATGTCGAGACCGGAGAAGGGCTCGTCAAGAATAATGAGGTGCTCGGAGCACAGCAGCTGCTGGGCAATGGCCGCCCGCTGCCGCTGCCCGCCCGAGAGCTGGGCCGGGTACTTGCGCCGATGCGGGGCCAGGTCAAAACGGGTCAGAAAGTCTTCGGCGCGGGCTTTGGCTTCGGCTGGGGCGTGCTTGCGGCCAGCGGCCACCAGCAGGTTGTCGAGCAAGGTGCGGTGGTTGAACAAAGGGTAGCGCTGCTGCACTAAGCCCACATCGCCGGGGCACACGGGCCGTTGCGGGTCGGCTACCAGCACGGTGCCGGTACTCGGCGGCAGCAGGCCCGCGATGATGCGGCACAGCACCGACTTGCCGATGCCCGAGCGACCGTAGAACCCCACGACCTGGCCCTGGCTCACGCCGGGCCGCACCACGTTCAGTACATCAAGGCTGATGTCGCGCAAAATGACTTCGCCCCCAAACTGCATCGAAACATCGCGCAGCGTCAGAATAGGCTCTTTGTAGATATGGTCCGCCATTATTTTGCCGCCGTGAGCGCGGAGTAGGGAAAGAACATGCGGCGTAGGAATTCAAACACGTAGTCCTGCAAGGCGCCGGTGGCCAGAATGACCAGCTGAATGGCGACGACTCCATCCAATTTTATGTAGCGGTTCTGCTTGTAGAGCAGCAGACCAATGCCGCCCTCGGACTGGTAAAGCGTTTCGACGAGCGTAATCATGGTCCAGATGATGGCAAAGTTCTGGCGCACGACTTCGAGCATCTCGTCGAGCTTGCCCAGCACCACGACTTCGTAGAAGCTGCGCCACTCGCTCATGCCCAGGGTGCGGGCGTGGTCCATTTCCTCCTGGGTGGTGGTCAGGATTACGCTCGTCATGCCCGTCACCAGGTACACCGTAGCCCCGAAGATGAGGACCGAGAGCTTGACCTGGTGGCCCGAATTGAGCATCAGGGCCATGAAGAAGGTGAGGCCCGTGAGGGTGAGGTAGCGCATCTTGCTGGCCGCGTAGGCGATGGGCCGGAAGAAGGGCAGCGCCGTGAGGTAGGAGATAACCAGTGCCAAAACCGTGGCAATGCCCAATGCACCCAGTGCCGTGGTCAAGCTGGCCCATAACTCCTGAATCAGCCCCTGCGTCGTCACCAAACCCTTGAAGGCCGTGACAACCTCACCCAAAGTGGGGAAAAGCTGTAGTGGATAAAATAGCCACAGTAGGAGTAGCAGGAGCACCTGCACCGCCACCATGGTGAGAAACACCGAAGGCCGAGGCTTGGCATTGGGGGTAAATAAGTCTTTAATCATGGAATGGAAAGGGAGGAAAGGAGCGAACTAAAAACGTCATGCTGAGCGCAGCCGAAGCATCTTTACCGCTGTACTAAATCTGAATTAGTTGCGCGGCAGAGATGCTTCGGCTGCGCTCAGCATGACGTTCTGCAAAACAAGCGGCCGGGGTTAGTTGCCCAGCACAATTTCCACGCGCCGGTTTTTGGCTTTACCAACGGGGCTGCTGTTACTAGCCACCGGCTCGGTAGCGCCGTGGGCATACACCTGAATGCGACCGTCGGGGAAAGCGCTGCTGCTCTTGCGCTCCAGCCACTGGCGCACGGCCATGGCGCGGTCCTCGCTCAGCTGCTGGTTGGCTTGCGGGTCGCCGGCGTTGTCGGTGTGGCCGTGCACGGCCACTTTCAGGCTGCCAGCCACTACCAAGTCATCAAATAACTGGTTCAGCTCCTTCGTGGCCGAGGGCGTGAAGGTGCTCTGGCCCGAATTGAACTCGATGTTCCAGGCGCGCTTGCTCACGTTCTGGCGGATTTCGTCGCCGGCGGCAAACTTCTGGGTTTCGGCCGGGGCCACCGTCTTGCCCTTGTATTTGGCCTGCAGGTTTTTCAGGGGCGTCAGGTCCAGCATTTGGTCGAGGGGCACGTAGGTGGGCAGCTCCTTGGGGTAGAGCTTACTCTGCACGTCGCCAAAAGCCTTGTACACCGAGGCATAGATGTTGGTGCCGCCTTCGTTCAGACCAAAAAGGGCCAGGTTATCGCTGAAGTTGAACACCTTGCTGCCGCCCAACTCCACCACCTCGCCGTTGCGGTCGGCCTCGCTCACGCCTTTGTAATACTTCAGCCAGTAGGCGCCGGGCTTGTCCTTGTCGCCATACACTTCAGACGAAATATCGGCGGCACGGGTCAGGGCTTCGGGATGCGATTTCACCTGGTCGCCGGCTACGGCGTGGGCCATGATAATGCCTTCTACTTCTTTTTGGTGGGCGTCGTACCAGCGCTTGGTCGTTACCATGATGTTGGGCATCTGGTTTGAATACTCCTTGGTGCTCACGATTTTCACCAGGCCACCTTTCTGCTTGGCAATGTTCACGTCGCCGGGCGTCCAGGTGGCTACGGCGTCGGCCACCACGTCGATTTTTACGCCGGTGTTCTTGCCATCCACAATCTTGTCCCGGCTTTCGGGCTTGCCAAGAATGTATTTTTCAGCCGCCACCAGGAAGTCGCTGGCCGACATAAAGTTCACGGCTTGCGGGTCGTAGGTGGTTTCGTCAGGGTTCACCTTCAAGCCGTTGTCGGCGCACCATTTCAGGGCGATGTTCTGGTCGCCGTCGCGCAGGTAGCAGGCCACAGTTTTGCCTAAAGCCAGCTTGGGGTTATCGAGCCATTCTTTCGGGCCCATCAGCTTGTCTTCGCCGAAGGATTTGCCCACCGAATAGGGGATAATCTGCAACTGCGTACCGGCCTTCTTCAGCTCATCCTGCACAGCCGAGAAGCCGGGCAGGCCGTCGCCCATGATGCTCACAATTAGGCCCGGCGTGGCGGGGTTGTTTTGCAGGTCCGCGGCGTTTTTCACCAAGTCGGCCTGCATTTTCGATACGTCGTCTTGGCGCACAATCTGCATATCCAGGCCGTTGGCTGCCATAGCTGAGCCAGTGGTGGAGCGGGGGCCACCGTTGGCCAGCATGCCGGCCATCTGGCTGTTCCAGGCCATTACTTCCCACACCACCGGGGTGCCTTTCTCGGCTGCGCTGCTGCCGGGCAGTGGTGCAAGCGGCACTACCGTATTTACGCCGTTGCCGCTGGTGGCCTCTGGTAGCTCAATTGAGTTGAGCAACACCGACTCGGTAGTCGCCTTTTTAAACAGCAGGTTGCTGGATGTGAGTTTGGTGATGCCGAAATACAAGCCCGCAAGGACAATGATGGCAATGAGAACTTTACCGCGAGTGGTCATTTATGAAATGTGAAAATGTGTAGAATGTGATGAAGGTGGAAATGGGTAGATGCAGCAAGGGCGAGAATAGCCGGTTTAGAACCGCTATTACCGCCCTTCCCACATGCTCACCTTCTCTTAGTCTAGGAGCTTGCCGTAAGCGTCGTCGGTGGCCTGGCGAGTGGGGGCCGCGTTCATGCGCACCGGTGCTTCGTTGTCCATAATGGCGCTGAACTCGCCCTTCTGATACTTGTCGAGCAGGCGCTGTCCTTTCTCGCTCATCACGCCGTTCTGGATGTCCATCTCTTTCACGAACTCCTGGGAGTAGCGCATGGCCTGCTTGATTTGGCCGAGCTGCTGGGCCATGTCCTGGGCCACGCGGTCGGTGGCCAGGTCGAAAAAGTACTTCTTGTCGGGGTCGCCGCGCAGGATGTTCATCGCGGCCCGCATGCCCGAGCTGGTGCGTTTCACCAGCGTGTATTCATCTTTCAAGAGGTTGACCTTGAACTTGCTGCCGTCAATCTGGCGCAGGGCCGCCTTCAGAATCTGGCGCATCACCAGGCTCACGTTGGCCGTGGTCGTGGCCATCGGCTGCAGGCGGCGGTTATAGTCTTCGAGTTGGGCAGCGCGGCTGGCGTAGCTCTCGGCGCTATCTTTCTCGCCCTGGCGCAGGGCCGAGTCGGCCAGGCCCAGGTACTCCTGCATCTGGGTGCGGTTGGCGTCCATCTTGCGCTTTACCAGCTCGCTGGCGCCCTCAATGTGGCCAACTTCTTCCTCCATGTTGCGGGCCTCCTTCTCCGTATTCCGGATGTAGTCCTCCATAATGCCGATGGGGTCGGTGTTCACAAACAAGCTGGCGGCCGTGCGAAAAATGCGCTGCCCCAGGTACCACAGCCCGGTCTGAATGCGCTTGTTCGTGGCCAGCAAAAACAGCACGAACAGCACGCCCAGGCCAATGCCCAGCTTCACGGTATCGAATACGATGTCAATGAGATAGGGCAGAATCTGGCCCCAGTAATACACACCCGCGCCAACCAGCGCGGCTACGAAAACCCAGCCAGCTACTTTCTCGGGTTTTTGCCACGACGGCAGGCCATCGGCGGGTGAAGGCGGGCCTAGTAAAGGAGTATTCATGATGCAGAAAAAAGTAAAGAAGGAGCCGACGCTTCGCCGGCTAAGTGGACTATTGCCTTATTTAGCGGTATTCAAAAATGCCTCCGCTGCTTTGCGGTGGGCCTGCAGGTCGGCGAGCGCAGCCGAATTAGCCAACTCGTATGAGGCCAGCGCGGCTTGCGTTTTCTGGCGCTCTTCGCCCAGTTGCTGCTGGGTTTGCAGCAACTGCTGCTGCTTGGCCTGCAGCTGCCGGGTGAGGTCGGCCAGGTCGGCGGCCAGTTTTTTCTCCTGGGCTGCTAGTTGGGCCACGGGGCCGGGGGCGGCTCCGGGCGTGTTGGACTCGCCCATTTTTTCTCGGTGGCGGGCCAGCACTTTGTCGCGGTCGGTAACCAGCGCCTGCTCAAACTGCGCGGCCGAGGCCAGTAGGGCAGGCATGGTGCCGCCGTTCACGGCCGAGAAGGCATTAAAAGCCGTTTGGTACAGCATCGGGCCGCTCAAGCCGGCGGCAGCCATGCTTTTCACCATTTTCATGTAGGCCCCAAAATCCTTGCCGTCGCCAGCCAGCAGGCCGGCAATGTGGTCGAGGTGGCGCTGCTCGGCCTGCACTACAGTTGGGGCATTAAAAGTGGCCGCAGGTTGTGCCGCAGGAGCTGCCGGTTGGCTAGGAGTGCCGTAGGGAACAGTAGGAGGAGTAGTCGTGGCACTGGTTTCCTCCTCGGACTCGATAAAAAAATCCTTGGCCGCGTTGGTGAGTTTATCAAAAATGGGCATAACGGTAATTTGAGAAGGGAGTTAGGACATTAATCAAACCGGCCATAAGCGCTTTGGGTAGCACCAGAATCTGGAAATCGCCCGCCAAATCATCCAAAAGTAAAGATATTATGTTGTTCATCGGTTAAGATTCCCGGTTGAGCTGGCGATAATCAGTTGGCTCCTGCCCGAAAATCCCGCACAAGGGAGCAACTTAAGGTTTCGGCCCCACAAGCGGCCGGCCCAGAAATGCTCCCAGCAAAAAGCCCCGGCAGGCCAGCCCGCGTAATGCAGAGCCGGCCCGCCGGGGCCATTATTTTACGATTAGAGGATTAGTTGGAGGCCTGCGGGGCCAGCCAAGCTTCGCGCAGGGTTTTCTGAGCAGGAGATAGCACCATTTTCTCTACCGATTCCACGGGTTTCACCTGCACGGTAGGGTCTTCGGCCAGGATGAGCTGGGTGGTGCGTTCGGCGCCACCCCGGGTTTTCACCTTCACGAATACGACGTCGCTGGGGGAGTGCTTGTGCAGCACGGCGTCCATGTCGCCCCGGCTGTGGAGCTCCTTGCCGTCGAGCACCACAATCTGGTCGCCCCGGTCGATGCCCGCTTTGTACAGGCCCGAGCCAATCTGGGTGTTGAAAGCTACGATGCAGCGGCCTTCGTCATCAAACTCGACCTGGTTGGGCAGCGCCGCGCCAAGCGCCCGCGTCGGAATCACGGCCAGGCCGGCCACCAGCAGGTTTTCGGTGAAGCGCGGGGTTTCGCGGCCGTAAACGTACTGACGGAAGAATCGGTCGGCAAATACCGTATCCTTGCTTACTTCGCCCAGTACGCGCTGCAAATCGCGGGTGGTGTAGGGCGTTGTAGGCGCGTAGTTGTTCTGCTTGCTGCCAAACTGCTGCCACATGGCCTGCATAAACTTGTCGAGCGAGGAGCGGTGGTGCTGGCGCAGCTGCATATCGAGCACCAGGGCAATGCCCGCGCCCTGGTCGTAGTACGACAGGCTGGTGTTCACCACGTTCATGGGGGCCCCGCCTTGGCCGGCACCGTCGGTGAAAGCGGCCTGGCGGCTCATGTCGATGGCCGAAGCGTAGCGCGCACCGGGGCTGTTCTGGCGCAGGTTCACCCACCGGCTGATGTCGTCGAAGAATTCCTCGTCCTCAATCAGCTTGGCGCGGCGCAGGGCCAGGCGGCCATAATACTGCGTGAAACCCTCGGCAAACCACAGGTTGTCGCTCATGTTGGCGCGCTGAAAGTCGAAGGGCTCCAGGTCCGCCGGCCGCAGGCGTTCCACGTTCCAGGCATGGAAGAATTCGTGCGCCACGGTGCCCAGGTTTTTGGTCGCGTCCTCGTCTTTCAAGGTGCGGGGGCTGGTAAGCGAAGTCGAGTTGCGGTGCTCCATGCCATCGCCGGTAGCTTGGCTCAGGTAATCGGCTACGAAGGTGTAGCGGGCAAAGTCAAATGTTGGAAGCGCACCAAAAATGGCTTTTTCTTCCTTCACTACTTTCTGAACCTTCTGGGCGAAGGCATCCATTTCGGCGGCCGGGCCCTGGTACAGCATCGCCAGCTCGATGGTCTGGTTGCCTTCCTGCCAGGTGCGCACCTGCTGGGCACCCAACGACACGGGGCTGTCCATCAAATACTGCAGGTTGGGCGCGGTGAAGACGTTTTTGTCCTCGCTGGGGCGTAGCTGGGTTGCTACTTTCCAAGCTGGTGGCACCTCAAACTTCACCTCGGCCGCCCGGTCCTCGAGGCCAGTGGCGTAGCACAGCGTGGCGGGCAGGTTCAGGTGGGCGTGCTGCTGGTCGATGCCCGCAAACGTGCCGTCGGTCTGGTCGCCGTAGAGGGTATAGCTGAAGACCACCGTGCCGTCGGCCCCGGGGGTCACGTCCCAGCCATAGGGGTCGGGGCGGTTCAGGGGCAGGGGATGGTTGGCCCCATCGGTAGCCACCACGTAGTACACGTTCTTGGCAAAATCATGCACGGCATAGCGGCCGGGCGAGCTGCGGGCCATCCGCACGTGCAGTGGCCCCCGGGGCACACCCGCAAACGTAGCCGTAACCTTGGCTTCGTGGTGCACGGCGTTGGGGAAAGACAGCGCGTAGCGCACCGGCGCACCTGGCGCTTTCGTTTGAGCCGCCGCCGTGCCCAAACCCAGGCAGCAGGCAATGCCAGCAGTAATAATGTGTTTCATAGGGTAAATTATAGCACAATAAGTAAACAGGCCACAAGAAAGGCCGGACAGACAGCGTAAAGTTGCGGAAAATTTACAATACAACCGCCGTTTACGTCCAAAAATAACGGACAGAGAACGTTAAAATTATGTTTTTGTGAATGCTCGTTGTAATATGGCATATCCAAGCCGGCTGCTTACTCACTGAAACACCACCGCTTCGGTGGCGCCACGGTAGAATTGCCCCATGGCTTCTCCGCGCAGCCCCTGCGCCGCCATAGCCGCCGCCAAATCGGGCAGTTCACGGGCCCGTAGCCGGGTGGTAAGCCGAAAAAACCAGAACATGGCCGCCAGCAACAACCTTCGCCAGCCCCGGCGCGCCGGGCGGAAGTCGGCCAGAAGCCAGCGCCCACCGGGACGTAGGGCCGTGTGCAAACGGCCCAAAGCATCTGGCAAATCGGCTGTAGCGATGCAGTCGAGTACAAAAAATGTGAGTATCGCATCAAAGGCCTCGCTCGGAGCTAGGGCCACTTGTGTACCGTGCCGGAACTCAACCTGGGCCAGCTGGGCCAGACTGAGCCGCGCCCGCGCCCGGACCAGCATGTGGCGGGAGGCTTCGAGGTAGAGCACCGTGGCGGCTGGGCAAAGGCGCAATACCTCCACCAGAACCCAGCCCGTGCCGCCGCCCAGAATAAGCACATGTGGTGCACCAGTGGGCAACCCTGCTAGCGCGGCCCGTTGCGTATTGCGCAGGGCCGGACCAAACACCAGGGCCACCAAGGCATCGTAGCACCACGCCACGCGGTCGAAACCGGTGAGGGTGGGAGCAGCAGTGCCCGGTAAGGGCGGGCCAGCAGCGGGAGGAAGCACTGTGAAATCGAAAAAGAAGAAAAAAAAAGCCCCGGCAAGTAACTGAGAAACAATTGCCGATAGCCCGAAACAGCTGCGGGAAGTGAAAAAAATAGTTGAAAGGTTGCGCAGCCGTAAATCAAGACTGTATCTTTGCAGCACCAAAAGGCCGCTACCCACTGGGCGGGCGGCTTTTTAGCCCAGCATGCGCTTGTGGCGAAATTGGTAGACGCGCTGTCTTCAGGCGGCAGTTCCGCAAGGTGTGGGAGTTCGAGTCTCCCCGAGCGCACGTACAAAAAGCCAGTCCTAAAGGGCTGGCTTTTTTATTTTTGCCCTGGCTCCCACTAGCAGAGCAGCGAACAGCCAGCCATCAGTTTCGTATCGGGCTTATGAATCGTTTTACGTCGCGCCTGCTGGCGTTCGCAGGTTTGCTTACTGTGGAGGTCATTTTTGCGACCGTGTTGTTCGTGGTTGCCTTCGTATTGTTCTTTTATATGGCGCGAGTCGTATTTGTGCACCATTCGATGGCCCTCGATACCTGGGCATCGGATATGGTGGACGGCTGGCAGCGAAACTGGCCGGGCTTACACGGGCCCGTCCGGTTTGTCACATTCTTTGCATCACTGCCCTTTTTGCTGCCAGCCAGCATCATCGGGCCGCTGCTGCTGTACCGGGCCGGGCATCGGCGCGAAGCCAAAGAACTTGTATTGGTAATGGCCGGAGCCGTCCTGCTCAACCAGTTGCTTAAGCTATATTTTAACCGGCCGCGGCCCGCCAATGCCGTGCTGCGCACTTTCGGGCTCAGCTTTCCGAGCGGGCACGCCATGCTGGGGCTTACCTTCTACGGCTGTCTGGCCTGGCTGCTGGCCCGGCACTTTGGCCGGCCGGGCTGGGCGGCCCCGCTGCTGCTCTGGGCAGGCCTTATCGGTCTAACGCGGGTGTGCTTGCACGCCCACTATGCTACCGATGTGCTGGCCGGTTTTGCGGGTGGTGCGGCTTGGCTGGTGCTTTTCCGTTCCGGCCTCAAGCTGTTCTGGAAAGAGGAGAAAGCAGTGCTGGGCGAAGAGATTATTTGAAAGTAAAGGTTGTCTGAAAATGAAGAACGTTATGCTGAGCGCAGTCGAAGCATCTCTATTGCGAGAATAATTACTGTTGCGGTAGAGATGCTTCGACTGCGCTCAGCATGACGTTCTGTATCGTTACAGCTGCACCCGCACGCGCAAAGCCAGCAGCCCCTTTACACCCTGCAACTCCTCCAACTCCAACTCCTCCACGCCGGGCTCGAGCAGGCCACGGTCTTGCAGGTAGTCGATGTACTCGTAATACTCCACGGCCTCACGGCTTTGCGCGTACACCAAAGCAATGGTGCCGGGTTGGGTGAGGCGCTCGCCAGTGCCCTGCACGGTGGCTTTGTCGATGCGCTTCTTGATGATTTCGTAGCGGATGTTATAGGCTCCGTCCACATCGAACTGGCGTTCATCCTGCCGGAAGCGAATGCTCAGCGGCTGGCCATGAATGAGGATGAGCTGGGTAGTATCGAGCGGCACGGGTAGCGTGGGCTTGAGGGCGGCGGTACGGCGGGTGATTTCCACCATCGTCAATAACTGCCACAGGCGCAGGTTTTTTAGGAACACCAGGTCGAAAGGCTTGTCCTGCACCAGCGTGCTGCCCACGTAGATGTTGAACTCCACGCCATCGGTTTTGTAGCGCTGGAAATAGTGCGGAAACATCAATTGCGCCTTATCTTCTTCCTCGTCGAGGTAGTCGCTTACGGCATCGTTGAGCGTGGTCACGCTCAGCTCAAAATCTTTGCGGCGCTTGTAGAGGATGCCCAGCCGCGGGTCGATGTTCTGCCAGTAATTGGTAATAACCGGACGCAACTCGGTGGTATGCGTGGCCAGGTATTCGAACAGCGGCTCTACCTCGCGCTTCAGCGAGTCGTAAATGTTGGCTTCGTCGCCCGTGAGCAGGCCCTCGCGCAGGCGCTTCAGATTTTTGGTGACGTAGAACTTCAACTCGTCCAGAATGGGGAGCTGCTGGTACTCTGAAGCCTTTTTCAGTACCTTATTGGCCAGCGTCAGGTGCTCCATCAGGTCGCCCTGAATGGCCTCGTTGCGTACCGTGCTGCTGCTCCGAATATCACAGGAGCCGTGCAGCGGGTACACGTCTTCGAACACAATGGCCTCCATCTCCGCCGTCCGGTTGCCCTCGTCGAACTGGGCCAGCAGGTTGCGGGCTGCATCGGTAAAGCGCCACTCCATGGTGGGATGAATAGCGGTAAACTTCTGCTGCACAATAGCCTGCACGCGGGTTTGCTGGTCTTCGGCGTTGCGCTTTACGGCCACGGCAAACAGCGGCACGAACTGCGCCACTTTGTCCATGTCGAATTCATCGAGGCCGCCACCGTCGGGCGTGCCTAGCTCCAGCAGGCCCACGGTGTCGTTGCCATAGGGCAGCAGGGCCAGAATGGCCGACCGGATGCCCAGGCCCATAATCTGCTGACGCAGGTCGTCAGGCAGGTCAGAATTCGCCACATCCTTAAGCACCAGCGGCTCGCGGCTGCTCAGCAGGCGGTGGTAAATCTGGCGGAAGCTGCTATCGGCGGCCTTGGTCTGCACCTGCTTGGTGAGGAAGCTGTGGTTGATTTTGCGCCCGAAGTCCATAAAGGCCTTCTTCTTCTCGTCGTAGGCCGCAATGCCGAGCTGCAGTGCTGGCTGGGCAAACAGTACCCGCAACTTCTCCTGAATTTGTTCGAAGCGGGCCGGCGTTTGCAGCACGTCGCGCTCCAGCAGGTCATACTTCAACTCAGAAAGAATTTCCTGCTCGGTTACGTCGGTCAGGCGCAGTACGTTGAAGCCTTCCAGCTCGAAATGCTCGGCCGGCAGTATCGCCTGCCACACTTCGGGCCTGTGGCGGTTGTGCAGCAGGGTTTCGCGCTGTTCATCGGTGAGGGTAGGGGCCTCGCCCAGCACCCGCACGCGCACAAACGTCGAGTCGAACCCCACGCTGTAGTGGCGATAAAGACCAATTTTGTAGTCGGGCACCGTGAACACAATGGCGCCCAGGGCGGGCAGTTCGGTGCCGTATACGCGGTGGAGCACCAGCTGGTAAGCCATCAGGCCGAGCTGCCGGTCCATGGCTGCCATGTTGATGTTAAGCGGCTGTTTCACTAGGCCATCCTTGTTCAGCATGATGTCGCGGAACAGGCGGGTGGCAAAAAAGCTGCGCCGCTGAAATGGCCCCACTGCCCCGCTGATGTCCGTAGCCAGCGAAGCCGGCGGAAACACGGCCAGCATTAAAGTTTCTATTAAATCGCAGTGCTCCTCCAACACCTTGGGCTCGGCCACCGGGTGGGTTATCCACGCCGCCTGGGCCACTTGCTTTCCGACGGCCTGTGCCAGCAGGGCTACGCCGGCGTTGGCCGACTGCTCCCGCTCACGCCAGTATTCGACCAGGGGCGCGAGGCTAAGGGTTGTACGAAACGGAAACGCCGGGGCGGTTGAAGCCGCCGCTGCCGGAGCAGCTGCGGCTACTCCCGAAACAGAGTCAATAGGAGTGGAGGCAGTAGCCATACAGGAAATTGGTTAACGCGGGCGACCTTCTGGCCATCATTTACTATACGAGGCGCAAGCCTGGGGCGACTACGGCTTCGTAACGATGAGGGCCTGTACCTGCCGTAAATCGGTATAAGTGACAGCCTTTAGCGAGTCGGCCGCAAGCCGGGTAAGGGCAATTTTGCGCGAATTGGTGTAGCACGTGCAGCACCCGTTGCCTTCGAAGCTACCGCCCAGCTTTATCTGGTCGATGAACAACGCCACTTGGCTGGCCTTTCGGGTGCCATTGGGGTAATAGCGCACCACATACCTGAAAGTATCGAGGCGGGCGCTGCCAAACTGACCAAATGGCGCCGTGTTGTTAATAAGCAAAGCCTCGTTGGCGGCCAGCTGCGCGGCGGTGCGTGGCAACGTCACGGCTTCGGGCTTGGGCAGCACCGCCGCCGGGTTCTTGAGGTCCGGACGCAGGTAGCGCACCAAAAGCAGCGTATCAAGGTCGGTCGCCAAAAACTTCTGGCCGAACACAATCCGAATAGCATCGGCCTCGGCTTCGTTGGGGCAGTCGCACACGTTGTTGGCGCAGCAGCCTGCGAGCAGGGCTCCAAGGCTAGCCAGGGTCGCCAATCGGGAAATCAGAGGTAAAGCCATCAGGGGCTAAAGTTAAGGCCCGCCGCCGCCACGTGCCCAGATGGAGCCAATGGAAGCAGCGGGCCTAAAGAGAATTCGCCTACTTAGGAACGCGGGGCTTAACGGCCGCCCGTAGCCGACGACGAGGCAGCTGGAATAGTTGGGTTTTCTACGGTACCACCGGCCAGCAGCAGCGGGCGCAGGCGGGCAGTAGCGGTATCGAGCTGGGTGCGAATTTTGGCCATGGCTCCGCGCAAGGCAATGATATCGGCCAGGCGGGGAGCGTCGGTCTGCGAGTAGCCGTGGTACATGGCCACCTTCACTTCCGAAGTGCCTGTACCATCGTACGAGCCAAGCAGGTTGCCAGCGGCATCGCTCACCTGCACTTCGGCTTGCAGGGTGGTTTTATACCACTCCAGCGGCACCCCTACCACGGCTGGCAGCAGGAACGTGAGCACCTGTGCGCCTTGCAGGCCGCGGCCAGTGCGCAGAGTTTTCACCTTTTTTACCACCAGTTTGGCGTAGCCGTAGGTGGCCGAGTCGGTGGGCTCGGTCAGGTTGATGCGGCATTCCTGCTGGAACAGTTTGAGCGGGTCTTCGGGCAATGCGCCGTCGTTCATGGCCAGGGGGCCTTGGTCGGCCAGAATTTCCAGCGGGGGCAGGCGGTTGGCAATGGCTGCCGTGGGCGTGCTCTTCATCTGGTTTTTAACCGAAACGCAGGAGGCAGCTCCCAACAGGGCAGGCACCAGCGCCACCACTGACCATTGACGAATCATTTTCATATCTTGAAGGTAATAGAAAAGCCCGATAAAAAGAAGAAAAGCAAAAATTGTCTTATATCCATACGAAACCCCGCTGCAGGGTTTCTAAGGCTAAATTACGGTATTAATCTGGTGCTACAGCCATTTTCCCTGAATATTCCACAAAAAAAGGTGTCCGGACTAACCCCGGGCACCTTTTTTTTGTTCAATTTCGCTATTGGCACCTGATTACTCAGCTGCTGGGTCCGGGCCCACGTAACCATCTACAAACTCACCCTCCCAACGCGCCACCACAGCCGAGGCAAGGCAGTTGCCGAGCACGTTTACGGCCGTGCGGGCCATGTCCATCAGGGCATCAATACCCAGGATAATAAACACCGGCCACGCCGGCAAGTTGAACGAAGCCACCGTGGCGAGCAAAATAACGAGCGAGGCGCGCGGCACGCCGGCCACGCCCTTGCTGGTGAGCATGAGCGTAAATACCATCAGCAATTGCTGGCCGAAGGAAAGGGGCACGCCCGCCGCCTGGGCCACAAACACGGCCGCCAGCGACAGGTACAGCGTAGTGCCGTCGAGGTTGAAGGAATAGCCCGTGGGCATCACAAAGGCCACGATGCGGCGGGGCACGCCAATGCCTTCCATGGCTTCCATGGCCCGGGGCAGAGCGGCCTCCGACGACGTGGTGGCAAAGGCAATGCTTACCGGCTCGGCCACGGCCGCGATGAAACGGCGCAGCGGCAGGCGTGCAAATAGTGCCACCGGCAGCAACACTACCAGCACAAAGGCGATGAGCGCCCCATATAGGGTTAGCAATAGCTGCAAGGCATTCAGCAGCGGGGCGAAGCCCATTTTGCCGACCGTGTAAGCCAGAGCGCCTCCCACACCGAGCGGCGCGAAGTACATCACCACGTTGGTGAATTTGAACATGACTTCCGACAGGCTTTCACAAAAGTCGAGCATCACGCGGCGGGGCCGCTCGGGGGTGAGGGCCAGGCCGATGGCGAACAAAATGGCGAAAATTACAACCTGCAGCACCTGACCTTCGGCCACCGACTTGGCAATGTTCTCGGGAAAAATGTGCAGGATGATGTCGGCTGCTGTCTGCGGTGGGGCGGCGGCCAGGGCCTCTTCTTTCACACCCACGCGGCTGATGCCCACGCCGGCTTTGGTGAGGTTGATGGCGCCCAGGCCAATAAAGAGTGCAAACGTGGTGACGATTTCAAAGTACACCAGGGCTTTTATGCCCATGCGGCCCACTTGTTTCAGGTCGGCGTGGCCGGCAATGCCCACCACCAGCGTGGCGAATACCAGCGGCGCGATGATGGTTTTAACGAGACGCAGGAAGGCATCGCTGAGGACTTTCAGGCTCATGGCTACGCCGGGGGCATCGTGGCCGAGCTCGATGCCGACCAGCATGCTCACCACAATCCAGAGCGTAAGGGAGCGACGAGGGGCGGCAGCTGCGGCAATAGCGGCCAATGCGAGCCAGCGCGCCGCAACTGGTAGCGCAGGCGGCAGGGCGGTGTTCAGCACCGTGAGGATGGCAGCCAGAATAACAAGAACGACGGCAATGAGGAGTAAGCGTGATTTAAGCATGCGAGGGTGGGAGTACCAGAAAAACGAATTACGAGCCTAAAGAACGGCATTATCCGCCCAGCCAACGCCATTTGCCCTGAGGAGTCTGCTTGGTAGGGGCCAAAAAAATGCCCCGTGCGCGTGGCACGGGGCATTCGAGGGCAGCTAAGTTTGTAGGAAGTACTTACAGCGACAGCAGGTAACCGATGGTGAAATTGGTGTCGTAGCCGAACACGAACTGCTGGCAGCCGGTGGCTTGGGCCAGGGCCTGATAAATATTCAGGCCCGACTTCATTTTGGCGCCACTCAGCTGGGTGTAGTCGGAGGGGGCTTTGAGTACGGTGAAGGCCTCCTGGCCCTGGCGCACTGCCTTGGCCAACTCATAGGGCACCCCGCCGATGATGTAGCAGGTGCCGCGCAGGTTGGCCGGAACCTGAGCCGCTTTGGCTTTCACCGCCGCAGCCACGGTTGCATCGTCCACGTTCTTCTCGTAGTATTTCGAGCCGTAGGTGTCTTCCACGCGCGGCTGCCCGTTGGCGTACCACGATATCTTGCTGTTGGCCGAGCCCATGTCTACCACAAAGCCTTTGGTAGCGTAGGCGGCAGGCAGGGCGGCGCGCAGGCCCAAGGTGCCTTCGCGCTCGGGCGTCACGGTGGTTACCACGTATTTCAGCGCTTCCAGGCCCTTCACAATGCGGCGGGTGTTTTCGGCCATTGCTGCGCCCGAGCTTACCACGAAATGAATGTCGCGGCCGGGTACGCCAAAGTCCAGCATCTTACCGATGTAGGATTTGAGGCCGGTGCGGACGTCTTCTTCGGTAGCCATGTTCTCCATTACCAGGCTGTTGCCAAATTCTGCTTTCTCCAGCTTCCAGTTGCGTTTGTCATCGACGCGGATGATGAACATATTGAAGCCGCTGGCACCCAGTTCGACCACGCCACGCAGCTTGCCATTCACTGGTGCTTCGGAGCGGTAGGAGAACGCGGCGGCGGCCGGAGCGGTAGCCACGGAGGCCGCAGGAGGAGTAGCTGCTACGGCGCGTGGTGCGGGTGCGGCCGGTTTGGGAGCAGCAGGAGCGGAGCTGGCTATGGGCACCAGGCTGGCAGTGGCATCGGCCGGCGGGGCCACATTGCTCGGCGACTTCTGAATCAGCTCACCGTTCAGGCTGAGCAGGTCGCCTTCCTTCAGGTGCACCCGGGTGCCATTGGCCAGCACCATCGACTGGGTGCGGTACTCTACTCGGCTGCCATTGGGCAGGGTCACGTCCTTGTCCAGCACTTTGGTCGTGGTGCCGGTTTGCACCACCATCATTTTGTTTGCCACCGTGAACCAGGGCAATGAGCCATTGGCAGCCTGTGTGTTACGCTTTTGAGCGCTGAGCGGGGCAACAGTTGCTGTGAGCAAGCCGGCTGCCAGCACCAAAGAAGAAAGGAACGGAGATTTCATAGTTGCAGAAAACGTAAAAGTGAAATTTATTAGCGGAAAAGGGTAAGTTCGACTGGTGCAAATGTATTATCGGATGAAGCTTTTTCATCTTTTGGTCAGTGATAGACATGAAATAATTGTTGGAGTACTAAGCTGGGTCGTTCAACGCCGGCATTTTCTCGGCGAATGGCAGCAGCAGGGTTTGTTACTTTCTGCCCGTAGCCGCGTACTTCACGCAACAAAAGGCCTCCGCGTGGAGCCCTTGGTTTTAATCTACATCATGCCCATCTGGTCGATAACGCCCTTGATGCTGCCCCTGCGGTACACCTGGAAAATCTCCCGCAATGCTTCCAGCAGCAAAACCAATATGCTGGTGAAAGTCGCTGGCAATGGCAACAGCGGCCAGGGCGAGGCTGCACCCAACGTGCGCTACGGCGAAACCCCTGAGCTGCTGCAGCAACAGTTTGCGACGCTGCAAGAACATGGCCTGCCCGATGTAGCCACTTTAGACGAATTAGATGCCCTACTCGCCGCACACCCCGCAGCCCATGCCCTGAGCTTTGCCCTGGAGGCTGCGCTGGTGGAGTGGCTGGCTGCCTGCGCCGGCCAGCCGGTATGGCAGTATTTGGGCGTACCCGCACCCGCCCCAACGGCGGCCACTGCGTTTTCGCTGCCAATTATGGAGCCCGGTGCGGTAGCTGCTTTTCTGAGTACGCAAAACGCGTCCCGCTTTCAGCTGCTCAAAATCAAGGTAAACGCGACCGAAGGGCTGGACTTGCTGCGCGAAGTAGCCCGCGCCCTGCCCGGCCACCCCTTGTTGGTAGACGGCAACGAAACCTGGCCCGATGCCGACGGCGTGCTGCAATTTCTGGAGCAGGCCCGCGCCCTGCCCGGGCTGCACCTGCGCCTGCTCGAGCAGCCCATGCCCGCTGCCTGCGCCGCCGACTACCGCTACCTGCGCCCCCGCAGTGGGGTACCGTTGCTGGCCGACGAGTCGGTGACTGATTCCGCCGATTTTGCGGATATCGCCGAGCAATTCCACGGGGTGAACGTGAAGCTGATGAAAGCTGGGGGTTTCCGGCGCGGCATCGACCTGCTGCGGCGCACCCGCGCGCACGGCCTGCTGCCCATGCTGGGCTGTATGGTTGAAACCACCGTTGGCATTGCCGCTGCCCTGCAAATTGGCAGCTTGGCCGATGTGCTCGACCTCGATGGCTTTCTTATCATACAAGACGAGCCCTTCGGCCTCGTGACGGAGGCCGAAGGGCTCTTGCAATTGCGGGCGTAGCCGGAGCAGCTTATTTCACCGGCGCGTTCAGCTGCGACTCGAGGTCGGCGAGCTGGGCGTCGATGGCTTTGGTATCGGGCAAGTCGCTCCGGCCCTGGCTAAGCAGGCTGATTTTCTGGTTTAGCAGCTCGATTTTTTTGTTAAGCATGGACACGCGCTGGGCGGGTTCGGCGTAGCCAGGGCCGCGCTGCACGTACTTCTCATACGTGGCGCTGGGTGGGGTGGGGGCAGCCCCTTTGGCGGCGGCTGCACTGCCGGGCGTGGCGAATACTACCCCGCCATCGGCGCGTACATAATCGCCCTCGCGGAGGGTTATTTTTTTGCCCTTGGGGTTAATCTTGTCAGCGGGCATTTCGACGATGCCGTTTTTATAGTTGATTTTGACGCCGCTGGCGAGCTTCACGTTTTGGCTGAGTGCCGTAACCTGGCTGCCGTCGCGCTTTACTACTTCGCCGTTCTGCATTACAAACCGGGTGCTGGCCGTAGTTTGCACCGGAAAGCCACCGTCTTGAGCGGCAGCGAAACGAGGGGTGGCGGTGGCCAAAACAGCCACCAGCAAAAATATTCCGAAACGTTGCATAGCAAAAAGGGGAAGGTGAATGCAGCAGCCTACGAAGGTTGGCGAGGTTTTGGCCATGCGCCAGCCAGATTCAATAAAAAATAGAAATTTGTAGGAACAATGTTGCGACATTAAATGTAGGTACATATATTTGCAGCCGATTCCAGTATCATCTATGCGCATCGAAGACGAAATCAAGCAGCCCATCTTTCGCAGCGAGCTCCAGAAGGCTCACATTAACCTGATTTTTACAGCAGGATGGTTGCAGCTCCGGCAGGCCACGGCGTTTAAGTGCTTCGGCCTGACGCTGCCGCAGTTCAACATTCTGCGCATTCTGCGGGGGCAGCACCCGTTGCCCGCAACCGTGGCGCTGCTCATTGAGCGCATGCTCGACAAAACCAGCAATGCCTCGCGCATCGTGGACCGCCTCGAAGAAAAAAAATTAGTGACCCGCACCGTGTGCCCAGCCAACCGTCGGGCCGTCGACATCCGAATTACCCCGGCCGGCCTGACGCTGCTCGAGCAAATTGATGCGGCGGGCGTGGACCAGGTTTCGGGCCTGTCGCAGCTCGAAGAAGAAGAACTGCGCCAGTTAAACCACCTGCTCGATAAAATCCGCTCAGCAGACTAGCTCCTGACAACTAAAATCACCCCCAGCTTTTCCTCCTCTTACCTTTTTTCAATTCCTTTTGTCATGAAAAAATTCCTCCTGCCTGCTCTGTTCGCTGTTGCCGTACTGGGTGCTGCCCCCGCAGCCACGGCTCAGAAAATGAATAGCGCCAAGATGGCTACCAACGCTCCCGCTTACGCCCTGCAACCGCAGCTGAGCACCTTGGGTTGGGAAGGCAAAGCTGTGACGCACGGCCACAACGGTACCATGCAATTTGCTTCGGGCGAGCTCTTGGTGAAAGGTAACGCCGTAGTGGGCGGCACGGTAACCGTCGACATGAAGACCATGAAGGCAACTGATATCAAGGATGCTGACAGCCAGGGCAAGTTTGTGGGCCATATGAGCAGCGACGACTTCTTCGGCGTGGAGAAATTCCCCACCTCGACGTTTAAAATCGTGAGCATCACGCCCATCAAAGGCGCTGCTGCAGCGGCCGACAATGCCACCATCACTGGCGACATGACCATCAAGGGCGTGACGCAGCGCCTCAGCTTCCCCGCCAAAGTGGGCGTGAAGAACGGGGTGGCCGCCGCAACCGGCAAAATGACCATCGACCGCACCAAGTTTGGCCTTAAATACGGCTCGAAGTCGTTCTTTGAGAGCATCGGCGACAAGGCTATCTACGACACCTTCGACCTGACTTTCAACGTGATCGCCAAGAAGGCCTAATTGCCCAACAGCCAGTGGACTTTGGCCACTTGACTGTTGAAATGAAAAAGCCCGCCGGATTCGGCGGGCTTTTTTTATTCGGGAATCTCGAAGGTGCGGGGCAGTTCAAATTTGAGATTGTGGCTCTTTTTGCGGCGGTGCAACTCGCTCAGAATATCGTTTAGCTCGGATTGATATTCGACCCATAGGTCTTCGTGCAGGGATTTGAGGATGAGGGGCGGTAGCTTGGATGCGAGGCGCGCTGTGGTGTTGTAGAAACCATCCCACACACTGTCGAACTGGCCCGAAAAGTTGTCGATGCACTGCCGCAGGATGTACACGAGCAGGTCAATTTCGAGCTGCTTGTTTTTGGTGATACGCCGGGCGCGGGCGGCCTCCTGCACACTGGCGCGCACGGCCTTCACGAGGCTGCGGTTGAGGAGGCGGCCGGTTACGGCCACGTTGAACAGCTCGTGAATGCGGTCGGCGGTTTCTTCCTGAATCTGGCCCAGGGTGATGTCGGCCAATAGCTCGAAGCGGAAAGTTTCGTAGAGCTCGGCGTCGCGGCGCACGGCGCGCAGCAGCAGGGCTTCCTTCTCGGGCTCGGACAGGCGCTTGAGGGCTTTTTTGAAATCGGCGGACGGAACGGGCATAGATGAGGCAAAGGGCTGAGCCGGCGGCAGGGGCGCGGCGGCACAAAATTGGGGCGAATCTGACGAAACGAAACCGCCGCCGACGGGGTTATAATAAGCTGCCCCACGCGGGGTTTCCTGCGTAAATTTGCCCTATGAACACGCGTCCGCAAATTGACTACGATGAAGACGTTCTGCTGCTCGAAGAAGCGGTAGAGCTGCGCAACCTGGTGGTGTACAACGATGACATCAACACCTTCGACCACGTCATCAAAACTCTGATGGACGTGTGCGGCCACCAGCCCGAGCAGGCCGAGCAGTGCACGCTGCTCATCCACTACAAGGGCAAGTGTGCCGTGAAAGTGGGCACCTATGAAGAGCTGGAGCCCATGTGCACGGCCATTCACGACCGCGGCATTTCCGCCGACGTCGTTTGATAGTATAGCTGTCATCCTGAGCGGAGCGAAGGACCTTATCAGGTCAGAGCGATATGCAATGACTTCAATCGTTGCGTTCGTGATAAGGTCCTTCGCTCCGCTCAGGATGACAAACGTTTTCAACACTTTTCCTCCTGAATGGAATTTCCCTCAAAACTGATTGAAAACGCCGTGGGCGAGCTTTCGCGCCTGCCCGGCATTGGCCGCAAAACGGCCCTGCGCCTGGCCCTGCACCTGCTGAAGGCCGAGATGGACACCACTGCCTCGTTGGCCGAAGCCCTGGCCAAAATGCGCTTCGAAATCACGTACTGCAACACCTGCCACAGCATTTCCGATGCGGAGGAATGCGGCATCTGCGCCAACAAGCTGCGCGACCACAGCCTCGTGTGCGTGGTGTCGGATGTGCGCGACGTTATCGCCATCGAAAACACCGGCCAGTATAAGGGCGTTTACCACGTATTGGGCGGCGTTATTTCGCCCATTGAGGGCATTGGGCCTTCCGACCTGCACATCGATTCACTGGTGGCCCGTGCTTCGGGCGAAGACTCGGAAGTGCGCGAGGTGATACTCGCCATCTCGCCCACCATGGAAGGTGACACCACGGCTTTCTACCTCTCGCGCCGCCTGCGCGATTTGCCCAACGTGCACATCAGCACCATTGCCCGTGGCATTCCGATGGGCGGCGAGCTGGAATATGCCGACGAAATTACCCTCGGCCGTAGCATCGTAGACCGGCTGCGGCAGGCGTAACTGTCATTACGAGCACAGCGCGGCAATCCGTCCTCTCTGAGCGACTACCCTAAATAATGTGAAGGCCCGGCTCTGGATAGAGTCTTGTCCTTGCCCAAAACGGCGGTTGTTGCTCCGGTCCGACCGCCCTAGGCGGTCCGACCGGTTATTGGCGGGACAGAATCGGGGGTTCTTCAACCGGTCGGACCGCCTAGGGCGGTCGGACCGGCCCGGTCAAGTGCCGCCAGCAGGCAGGCAAAGACTCTTTACCGCTTCGGGCGCGGCTGGCATGCCTAAAAGTGGAATTGTAAAGGGGCCGGACTGGTCGGGAGTGCTCAAAGCAGCTTTCGCAAGCACTCCTGCCGAGTCCGGACTGCCTAAAAGAGGAATTTTAGGCAGTCCGGCCGAGTCTGTACCCCTTCAAATTCCTCTTTTAGACGCTCCTGACCCGGTCGGACTCCTTAAAATAGCTCTCGCAAGCCGGCGCGGCTTAATTTCGCCCTTCGTGGTGAAGCTCTCCGTTATTATTGTCAATTACAACGTCTGCTATTTCCTGGAGCAGGCGCTGCTCTCGGTGCGGCGGGCCGTGGAGAAGCTGGCACAGCCGGTAGAGGTATTCGTGGTCGACAATAACTCGGCCGACGGCTCGGTCGCCATGGTGCGGGCGCGCTTTCCAGAGGTTATTCTCATTGCCAACCACGACAACCCGGGCTTCTCAAAGGCCAACAACCAGGCCCTGCGCCGCGCCACCGGCCAGTACCAGTTGCTGCTGAACCCCGACACAGTGGTGGAAGAAGACACTTTCCGGGCCTGCTGCGACTTCATGGACGCGCACCCAA
The DNA here is from genome assembly GCF_039539585.1 of Hymenobacter glaciei. NCBI lineage: Bacteria > Pseudomonadati > Bacteroidota > Cytophagia > Cytophagales > Hymenobacteraceae > Hymenobacter > Hymenobacter glaciei. Next base: position 124,912 of record NZ_BAABDK010000033.1, read on the forward strand.
CCTGCGGCGGCTTGGGCGTGAAGATGCTCGACGGCCAGGGCCACTTCCTCCCCGAGAGCAAGCGCGGGCTGCCCACGCCGGCCGTGGCGTTCTATAAAATGTTTGGGCTGGCCAAGTTGATGCCGAAGTCGCGCACCTTTGGGCGCTACCATCTGGGCTTTCTCGACAAGGACGAAACCCACCAGGTGGAGGTGCTGAGCGGGGCGTTTATGCTGCTGCGCAAGGCCGCGCTGGATGAAATCGGCCTGCTCGACGAAGACTATTTCATGTACGGCGAGGACATTGACCTCTCGTACCGCCTCACGCAGGGCGGCTGGCAGAACTATTATTTCCCCGGCACGCGCATCATCCACTACAAGGGCGAAAGTACCAAGCGCACCAGCGTGAACTACGTGTTCGTGTTTTACCGGGCCATGGTCATTTTTGCCCAGAAGCATTTCGCACCGGGCCGGGCGGGCCTGTTTTCGTTGCTGATAAACGCGGCCATCTGGCTGCGGGCGGGCGCCGCCGTGGCCGAGCGCCTCCTGCGCCGCACCGCGCCCCTGCTCTTCGATGCCGGCCTGATTTGGGGTGGTATGTACTGCCTGAAAACCTACTGGGAGCGCAACCACAAGTTCGTGCCCGGCGACTACCCGCCGCAGTACATGGCCGCGGCCGTGCCGGCCTACATTCTCGTCTGGCTCACTTCGACTTATCTAAGTGGGGGCTACGACCAGCCGGTGCGCACCTCGCGCATTGTGCGGGGCGTGGCCGTGGGCACGCTCCTGATTTCGGCCGCTTCCAACTTCCTCGACGCCTGGCGCTTCTCGAAAGCCCTCATCATTCTGGGCGGCGTATGGGCCGTGACGGCGCTGGTGGGCCGGCAGCTGCTGGCGCATTTCCTCAAATACAAAAACCTGCGCCTGAGCGAGCGGCACCAGAAAAACATTGCCATCGTGGGCTCGGGGCCCGAAAGCCAGCGCGTGCACCAGCTGCTGGAAGCTGCCCACGTATCAGCCCGCGTGATAGGCTACGTGAGCGTGCTGCCGGAAACGCCCGAGCCGGTGGCGGCTGAAAAAGCTTCTTCGCCGGTTCGCCCATTTGCCCATTCGCCCATTGGCGAAGCCTTGGGCGAGCTGCGCCAACTCGCCGACATTATCCGGCTGTACGCGTTGAATGAGCTGATTTTCTGCGGCAAGGACCTGCCCGCCAGCCAAATCATTGCCCTGATGCTGAGCCTGCCGGCCGACCCGCCGGTGGCCTACAAAATTTTGCCCGAGGACAGCCAGTACATCATCGGCAGCAGCAGCAAGGATGCGCCCGGCGACTACTATACCCTCGACATCGAGCTGAACCTGAACCAGCCCCAGAAAGCCCGCGCCAAGCGCTTGGTTGACTTGCTCAGCAGCGCCGGCCTGCTGCTGCTGGCTCCACTGCTCATCTGGTTTCAGCCCAACAAAGCCGGATTCCTGCGCAACTGCGTGGCCGTACTGCTGGGCCAGCGCACCTGGGTGGGCCTGCGCCACACGCCGGCCCCGGCCCGTACCGTGCCGGCCGTGGTGTCGCCAGCGGATGCGGCCAACGCCGCCGCGCCGCTCACCGAAGTCACGAAGCGCCGTCTGGAGCTGCTCTACGCCAAAGACTACGAGCCCGGCATGGACCTCACCGTGCTCTGGCGCTGCTGGCGGCAGCTGGGGCAGTAAGCAGCAATGTAGCGTGGACCCTGCGAGTCCGCGCCAAGCAGGAACTGTTCGGCCTTCCGGCAAGCTCGGACTCGCAGAGTCCACGCTACTGGGCGGCCGTCTTACCTTTACCCCGCATTCACCGCTGCTCTTCATGTCTGATACCGCTACGTCCGCTCTTGTTTCGCCGCTTTCCGACCGCCTGCTTGCCATGACCGAGTCGGCCACCATTGCCATGGCCAAGAAGGGCCGCGAGTTGGCCGCCAAGGGCGTCGATGTCATCAACCTCAGCTTCGGCGAGCCCGATTTTCAGACGCCGCAATACATCAAGGACGCCGCCAAAAAGGCCCTGGATGACGGCTACACCTTTTACACGCCCGTGCCCGGCATCCCGGAGCTGCGGCAGGCCATCTGCGATAAGCTGAAGCGCGATAACCAGCTTGATTTCCAACCTACCCAGATTGTGGTGAGCACCGGCGCCAAGCAGGCCCTGGCCAACGTCATCCTCAGCCTGGTGAATCCGGGCGATGAAGTCATCGTGTTTTCGCCGTATTGGGTGAGCTACGAGGAGATGGTGAAGCTGGCCGGCGGCGTGGCTGTGCCACTGGTGGGCACCCGCGAAAACGACTACAAGGCCACCGCCGCGCAGCTAGAGGCGGCCATCACGCCCCGCACCAAGCTCATTATGTATTCGTCGCCGTGCAACCCAACCGGCGCCGTGTTCAACCGCGCCGAGTTGAGCGCCATTGCCGAGGTGCTGGCCCGTTACCCGCAGGTGTACGCCCTGGCCGACGAGATTTATGAGTACATCAACTTCGTGGGCGAGCACGTGAGCCTGGCGCAGTTTCCGGCGGTGGCTGACCGGGTTATCACCGTGAACGGCTTCTCGAAGGGCTACGCTATGACGGGCTGGCGCTTGGGCTACCTAGCGGCCCGCCAGGATATTGCCACTGCCTGCGACAAAATGCAGGGCCAGATTACATCGGGCACTTGTTCTATCACGCAGCGGGCTGGGGTGGCCGCGCTGGCCGGTGGCCGGGCATCGGCCGATGAGATGGCCGCTGCCTACCGCCGCCGCCGCGACCTGGTTTTAGAACTGGTGCAGGACATTCCCGGGCTGAATACCCCCACGCCCAGCGGGGCCTTCTACATCTTCCCCGAGGTGTCGGCCTTCTTCGGCCGCACTGCGCCCGATGGCAGCACCATCCGCAATTCCTCCGATTTAGCGCTGTTTATTCTGAATAACGCGCATGTATCGTCGGTGTCGGGCGAGGCATTTGGCGCGCCGGAGTGCCTGCGCTTCAGCACCGCCGCCGCCGATGACAAGCTGGTCGAGGCGTTTCGGCGCATCAAGGTGAGTCTGGCGAAGCTGGCGTAATTAGTTAATCAGAACGTCATGCAGAGCGCAGCGAAGCATCTCGCGGGCTCAAGTAAATCCAATCGATTGAGTTAGTTAAAGTCCGCGAGATGCTTCGCGGCGCTCTGCATGACGTTCTTTTTAGCGTCGTAAATTCAGCGAAACCTTGCCCGAAACTTCCCTCACCGACCTGTTCAACGACTTCAATAACCTGTGCGTCCTCATTATTGGCGACGTGATGGTGGATGCTTACGTGTGGGGCCGCGCCACGCGCCTTTCGCCCGAGGCCCCCGTGCCGGTGGTGCACGTGGCCCGCACCGAAAACCGCCTCGGCGGGGCCGCCAACGTGGCCCTGAACGTGCAGGCCCTGGGCGCTACGCCGCTGCTGTGCGCCGTGATTGGCACCGATGCAGGCGGCGACCAACTACTGCAACTGCTGCACGAGCGCGACCTACCCGCCGACGGCCTCATCCGCAGCGCGGCACGGCCCACCACCGTGAAGCAGCGCATCCTGGCTCACGGCCAACAGCTGCTGCGCATCGACTCGGAGATTGAAACGGACCTTAACGCCGAGGAAGCTGAGCAACTGCTGGCCGCCTACGACGACCTGCTGGTCCGCGCCGATGTGGTGATTTTTGAGGATTACGACAAGGGCGTGCTCAGCGAGGCCGTCATCACCGAGTGTATTGCCCGTGCTCGGCAGCATGGCATCCCCACGGTGGTCGACCCCAAGAAGAAGAACTTCCTGGCTTACCGCCACTGCACGCTCTTCAAGCCTAATTTGAAGGAACTGCGCGAGGGGCTGAAGCTAGAGTTTGGCGAGCCCAACACTGACCGCGCCGGCTTCGAGGCTGCGGTAGCCCGATTGCGGGAGGAACTCACGCCTGAAATGGTGCTGGTAACGCTCTCCGAATACGGGGTATTTGCGCAGCAGGCAGCGGAGAAAACCTACCTGCCGGCCCATCTGCGCATCATTTCCGACGTGTCGGGCGCGGGCGACACCGTCATCAGCATCGCGGCGCTGTGCGTGGCGCTGGGCCGGCCGGCGGCCTTCACGGCGGCGCTGGCCAACCTGGGCGGCGGGTTGGTGTGCGAGCAGGTGGGCGTGGTGCCCGTGGAAAAGCAGCGGCTGCTGGAAGAAGCGCAGGAAGCTGGCTTATAGCAAACCGAATTGCTCTGCTTCACGCTGCTATTTGTTCCAAAAGCTGATGCTGTTCCTGCCACTTGATTTCGGTGAAAACCTTGGAATAATGGGTAAAGAAGTCTACATGTTTTTCACTGCCTTCAAATAAATAGCAGCCTTCGTCGCAGTTGTTAAGAAAGATTAATGCGCTGGCATCAAATTCCAGTTTGATGCCAAATAATAATTTATGGTCTAGAGGATGACCATCTGCAAATCCCATATGGATTTGTTGTAACTCGCTTCCAACCAATTTCTGCATATCAGATTGCTCGGATACTAGGGAGATATATCCAAAGTAGTTTGGAACGTAAGCAAGCATATCTGCTACGTTTACAACTTCGTAGCAAATCTGTTCGGAATCGTTTGTTATATAGACGAATAGCCCAGTAGCGAGCGAAGAAAATTGTAGAAGCAAGCCCAGCGGCTGAGATTCAACAGAAGCATCAGGGTCGGCGCTAATAGGCCATGCGCCACTTGCTGCCTCAGGGTCGTAAATCGGGTAATCCAAGCGATAAATATTTTCTAGTATCATCCGCTTGTTTTCTGATGAATAAAATTAACATAGCAGTGCTAAGCCTTCTTCAGAAACTCGGTTTTGAGCACCATGGTGCTGCCACCGGCGCGGCCCTCAATTTCGGCAGCGCTGTTGGTGAGGCGGATGTTTTTGACCAGCGTGCCGCGCTTAAGCGTGAGTGAGGAGCCCTTTACTTTGAGGTCTTTGATGAGGGTAACCGAGTCGCCTTCGGCGAGTAGGGTGCCGTTGCTGTCTTTTACGTCCATGAAGGAGAGAAATGGGGAATCGCCGACGCGATTATTCGGGGTTGAACAGCGTCATCTTCTCAACTCGCCATCCATCGTAGGCGGCAATGCCGTGATGGGCGGCGAGCTGGTTAAACACCAGGTTGCGTTCGTGTAACAGCGCGGGAGTCAGTAGTTCGGTTTTGCTCATGAACAGCGTCCAGGGTTGGCCTTCTTCGACCTGGCCGATGTACTCGTTCGCGTAGCCTTCGTCCCGCAGCTGCTCAAACAGGGGGCGCAAGGGAGCCATTTGCGCATCGGTGAAATAATAGCACCATTTCAGCGGAGCGGAGGTGTCGAAGCCACTGGCCTGCATTTGGGCGAAAAGGGCAGTGATGTGGTCGAGGCTGGAATCCATGCAGAGAAGGGTGGTGGGAAGGTGAGCTACCCGCAGTAAGCCTTCACCGTTTCCACAATGATGCGGGCATTGTAAGTAGCTAAATGCGGTTCAATCGTCGTTCTTATAGAAATTTCCCTCAGCGTAGAGGTCGAAATCGATTTCAAGATTTAGCGCCGCCATGCGTTGGATACATTCTTTATCGAGATGTAGGCCACCGAGCATGGTATTGCCATTGTGAAAGACGGAAATAACACGGAGGTAGCCTTCCGCTTGGTCGACCAAGGAGCGTATTCCGGCAGAGTCATGCTCTAGGAAAGTGAGAAGTTGCTTGAGTTGCACTTCAAATTCGCCGGGACCGGGATGTGGTTCAAATTCAACAGAACTGTACTTGCGGAGCGCACCGCCAAATCTTCTTTTTTCGCCTTTATTCCAGCTATCCGTTGGCTTGAGTTTGGTCAGCTCCAGAAGCTGCTTAGCGTCCAGGGTATCCGATGTAGCATGGAAAGATATTCGATTCCATTCCTGGGTCCAGGCCCATTCTGCATCAAAAGGAGACGTGGCCAAGGAAATGGAAATTGCGAGATAAAACTTTTCGCCTTCGACCACGAAATAGACAATTGCTAATTGGTCGTCCTCATGAAGCGTAATAGCTGCGACTTTAGGATTCCCTTCTGCAAAAGCTATTGCGTGAATTTTCAGAAATTGCTTCGTTACTCCTAATGCAGGTTGCTCAATTTCTGCAACAGCAGCGGCAATTATAAAGGCGTTATCCAGCACAATTACCCTCGCCAGGCCTTCACCGTTTCCACGAAAACGCGGACGTTATCGGGATTGGTGTCAGGGTAGACGCCGTGGCCGAGGTTGGCGATGTGGGGGCCGCCGGCAAACTGGCGCAGCATGGCTTCGGTAGCGGCTTTTACCTGCTCGGGAGTGCCGTAGAGGGCGCAGGGGTCGAGGTTGCCTTGCAGGGTTTTGTTACCGGCTTGCAGGCGCACCTGGGCGGGGTCCTGGTTCCAGTCGAGGCCTATGGTGCGGCAGGGCGTGGCGGCGAACTCGGGCACGGCCCACCAGGCACCTTTGGCGAATACCGTGACGGGCACGAGCGGGGCCAGCGCCTCGGTGATTTCGGCGATGTAGCGGGCCGAAAACTCGGTGTACTGCGCGGGCGGCAGAATGCCGGCCCAGGAGTCGAACACCTGCACCACCTGCGCGCCGGCTGCTACCTGCGCTTGCAAGTAGGCAATGGTGGTAGCGGTGATTTTGGCGAGCAGGCGGTGGGCCAGCACTGGCTCTTTGTAGAGGAAGCCGCGGGCTTTGCTGAAGGTCTTGGAGCCATGTCCTTCAATCATATAAGCCAGGATGGTGAAGGGCGCGCCAGCAAAGCCGATGAGCGGCACCCGGCCGTTGAGGGCTTTTTTGGTGATGCGCAAGGCATCGAGCACGTAGCCGAGGCCATCTTCGGGGTCGGGGATGCGGAGCTTATCAATGTCGGCCGCCGACTTGATAGTGGTGGGGAACAGGGGGCCGCGGGCTTCCACCATTTCGTAAGGCAGGCCCATGGCGTCGGGCACCACCAGGATGTCGGAGAAGATAATGGCGGCATCCACATCGAGCGCGTCGATGGGCTGGATGGTGACTTCAGCAGCCAGCTCGGGGGTTTCCACCAGCTCTTTGAAACCGGAGAGGCGGGCGCGCAGGGCGCGGTATTCGGGCAGGATGCGGCCAGCCTGGCGCATCAGCCAGACGGGGGTGCGCTCGGTGGCTTCGCCCCGGGCGGCACGCAGGAAAAGGTCGTTTTTCAGCATAAGGAAGCGCAAAGGTACGCCGGGAGGGGTTGCGTTGCCGAATGGGGGTTTATTGATGACGAATGCCGTTTTACCGTTGCTAAATGCTGTTGTGGTAAAGAGTAGGGTACGACCCTGCACGCTACCTGAAATGGGCCGGTTACTTTCCAAATTGCCGCAGGTTGTACGTGAAGCTCAGCAGGAAATACCGCTGCAATACGACGCTGCGTACGTCTTCAACATAGGTTTCGGTGGTGTTGCGCACGAGGCTGCGGTTCTGGTTCAGCAGGTCGTGCACTTCAAGCTTGAGCTCGCCCTGCTGGTTGGCGAAAAACTGACGGGCCAGGCCTACACTCCAGAGCACCAGGCGCGGGTTGTAGCCGGCAGTGCGGCCGGTGCTGCTGGTGGCCCACACGTCGGAGGTGAGCACAAAGTGGGCGGGTAACTGGTAAAACACGTCGCCGGTAAGGGTTTGAGAAAAGTAAGCGCTGTTTTGGGTTGGCAGGCGCGAGTAGGCCGCCGCCTGGTACGAGGCGTTCAAAGCAAGATTGAATTCGAGTTGCTCGGTGAAGGAGGAATGTACGCTAGCGCCCTGACCCAGGCTCCAGGTGCGGCTGGTGTTGGGCAGCCCGTTCACAAAGCTTGGGCTGCGGACGAGGCTGGCATTGGTGGTCAGGTTGACGTTGAGCTTGTGGGTAGCAAAGCGCTGGCCCAGCGACAGGAAACCAGTAAGGCTGTAGTAGCCGTCGGCGTTCACGGGGCGGGTGGCTTGCACGCCGCCCGGGCTGAAAGCGGTAGCCGCCACAATGCGGTTGTCGACGCGGCTGCCGTTGAGCAGGCCAAACACGCTGCGGTTGGTAGCCGGGCTGAACTGCGAGTAGGTAGCGACTAGCGACTGCACGTATTCGGGCCCCAGATTGGGGTTGCCGACCTCGATGCTGAGCGGGTTGGTATTGTCGCGCACGGGCTGGAGCTGAGCGGGCGTGGGCGCATTCAGCCGGGTGCGGTAGTTGAGGCGCAGCGTGCGGTTGGCCCGGCCAGTGTAGCTGAACAGCGCGTTGGGCAGCAAGCGGCCGAAGCTTCGGAACACGGTGGTATTGGCGGTGAGGTTGTGCACCTGTTGGGTGGCCAGCTGGCCATCGAGCCCAAGACCCACGGTGTAGCGCAGGCGCTTTTTTTGCAGAGTGAGGCCCGCCCGCTGGGCCTGGTAGCGGCTGGCGAATTCGTTGCTCAGGCCGGGGTTCAGGCGGGTGTACTGGCCGGTGGCTTCGTCGAAATCGGTGGTGCGGCGGCGGCCCTCGCCCCGGCTGTCGGTGAAGGTATAATGGCCTTCGAGCTTGGTGCGCAACGAGAGCGGCTCGGCGTAGGAAAGCGTGAGGGCGTGGGTGCGCGCGGGCGTGGCCTGCTCAATGCGCTGGTTGAGTACCTGCGTGGTGGGCGTGCCGCTGGTATCAAAAAAACGGTTGGTGGCCTGGTTGTAGGCCGTGGCATCGGGCCGGCTCAGCGTCGAGTTGAGGTTGGCTGAAAACGTGCGGCCCAGACGCGCAAACTTGCGCATGAGCAAGGCATTGCCACCAGCCGTGCCAGTGGTGCCCACTGCGTCGTACTGGCTCTGGCCCTGGTTGAGGAGGCGCGCCCCGCTGCTGGATTGCTGCTCATTGAAACGGCTCAGGGTATTGGGCTGCCAGGTAGCGTAGGGCGTGAGGCGCAGCGAAGTCAGGGAGTCGAGCCCGTAGTCGAGCCGAAAATTGAAGCGGTGGCTGGTGGTGCTGTTGCGCTCGCGCACAGCCTGGTCGGTGAGCAGCGGCGGCCCCACCTCGCCGCCGGGCAGCGGCAAGCCCGCGGCGTTGCTGCGATGGATTTGCTGGTCGGTGGTTTCGGTGGTGCGGCCGGCGAGGTAGCTGGTCGCTACTTCGGTATGCTTGCCCCAGGCGTCGCGGTAGTTCAGCCCCACGGCCCCAGCCGCGGTAATGCTGGTGGGCTGCGGGTCGGTGCCTTTGGCAGCAGGGTTGCTACCCTGAATCCGCATGGTGGGTGCGCCAGTGCCGGGGCTGTTTTCGGTGGGGGCGGGGCTGCCATCGGCCGCGAAGCCCGGCTCGTTCACGTTGTTGGCCATTGCCAGGGCCGAAAACTGGCGGCCGTTGTTGAAGCGGTTGAGGCCCAGCTTGCCGTCGTAGCGGCCATTGGTGCCCAGGCCCGCGCCGTTGGCCCCGAAATAGCCTTTGCGCTTGTCGCGCTTGGTAACGAGGTTGATGGTGCGCTGGCGGTTGCCGTCGTCGATGCCCGAAAAGGCGGCTTGGTCGTTCTGCTGGTCGAACAGCTGCACCCGGTCGATGATGTCGGCTGGCAGGTTGCGGGTGGCCATTTTGGGGTCGTCGCCGAAAAAGGGCTTGCCATCAACCAGCACCCGGTTCACGGCTTGGCCTTGGGCCCGGATGCTGCCATCGCGGGCTACTTCCACGCCGGGCAGCTTCTTCAGGAGGGCTTCCACGGCCGCGTTGGGCTGGGTTTTGAAGGCGCGGGCATTGAAGTCGAGGGTGTCGCCCTGCACGCTCACCGGAGCCAGGTTCTGGGTCACCACCACCTCGCCCAACTGCCGGGCCAGCGGGCCGAGGCGCAGGGTGCCCAAATCGGCGGTGGGTTGGGTTTCCATCAGGCTCACCAGCCGGAACCGGGGGCGGTAGCCCAGCGGCGTTAGTTGCACCAGGTAGCCGCCGGGAGCCAGGTTGCGCAGGGCAAAACGGCCGTCGCCATCAGTGATGCCAAAGCTGACGTAGCTTGAATCGCGGGCCAGCAGCAGGGTTACCGAGGCTTCACGCAGGGGCTTGCCGGAAGTCGAGTCGGTCAGCAAGCCACTGACGGCGCCCGGCCGGCGAGGAGCCTGCCCGTAGCCGGCCCGAGTCAGGCCCACCAACAGGCCAAGAAGCAGGAAGAAACGCATGGATTCCTAACGGCCTTCGCCCTCTATCATGCGCTGGCGAAAATCAGCCTGAGCTTTGGCGCGCAGGTCTTTTAGCTCCGCGGCGGTTACGAGCTGCGCGGTGCCCGCGGGGCGCACTTCCGTTTCCGCCACGGCTTTCAGGTCGACTTTGGTGGCCTGGTATTGCTCTTTTTCACCTTCTAACTGCAGCACCACACCCTTCTCCGGCATCAGTTCGCGCACCGGCGAGTAGGTGAAGGGCAGGTCGGTAGTGTACCAGACGGTGTAGGTGTCCTTCTGGTAAGGTACGGTGGCTTTGTGGCAGGTGTAGCCGGCGATTTTGCGGGTTTGAGAACTGAGTATCCAGCCGCTGGGAGCCACAAAGGGCGCGTCAGTGCGGTAGGTTGTGGTGGTGTTGTCCTTCGATACGGTAAGGACGGTGGCCACAGCTCGGCCAGCCAGGTCGACGTACGTTATTTCCTCAAAAGGTGCCTTCAGTACCGTGGTTTGCGGGATGCCGCCGCCTCCATTTACGGCAGTAGTCATGGTGCGCAGGGCCCCGCTCTCGCGCTTTTCCCTGGCATAGCTGCCGGCAAAGGCCAGGCTCATGCTCGTGGTGCGCGTTTCCGGAATATCGGCGGGGAAGTCGGGGCTGCCGGGCTTCACCACCTGGCCATTGACCACCACGCGAATCTGGCTGGGGTCAATGCGCTTGGTTACTTCGAATTGAATCTGGCCGCTGGCCTGGGCTTGGGCCGAGCCAGCCCCAAACAGGCCAGCGAGCAGGAGCAGAATCGGGAGTTTTTTTGCAACGTTTTTCATGGTGATGCGGTGTTTGATTGAAGGCTGCAAAGCACCGGCATAGCTTTGTAAACTACAGTTATACTGTGTTAAATAGTGTTAACGGCGGCCGGGGTGGCTTGGGGAGATGTACTTTTGGACTCCCCTGGCCGTCATGCCTCGGCTGCGCTCGGCATGACAGTCCGGACTCCTTACTTGTAAAAAACACTCAGCATGAAACGCCGCCTCCGCTACATTTTTGGGCTTATGGTGGTGTGCATGGTGGGCATCAATGGCTTCCAGGCCTACTGGCTTTACACCACTTACCAGCTTACCGCCAGCCAGTTCGTTCGCACCGTGCGCGATGCTCTGGCCACCGTGGTGCAGCGCCAACAGGTAGCCGATGCCCGCCAACTGATGCAGCAGCCCGGGTCGAAGCACCCGCAGCGCGTCATCTTCCGGCACTACAACGATGCTGATGGCGGCTCCTTCAGCAATGTGGTGGTGATGCCGGCGCGCCCGGCCCCACCCGATTCGGCCCGGCGCTACCGGGCCAGTAGCCAGAAAGTGCGGATGATGGTGCGCCGCTCCGGGCAGGCTGTGGCCGATACCTTGGTCCGCACCATTTCCAGCCTGCTTATCCGCGACTGGGCCGGTGGGCGAGGGGTGAACCTCAAGCAGCTCAGCGCCGCCTACCACACCGAGTTGCGCCAGCGCGACACCGATGCAGATTTCGTGCTCGATACCCTGCGTTCGGGCCTGGCTACTGCGGACCGCCCCGGGGCGTGGGCAGCTGGCTACACCCTGCTCACGCCGCCGGTGATACTCAATCCGTTGGTCGATTTGGAGGTACGGGCCGCGTTCCAGCCACCCACGTTCTTCGTGCTGCGGCGCATGGGCGGGCTGCTGGCCGGTTCGGCGGCGCTGCTGGCTCTCACCACCGCCTGCTTCTGGCTGATGCTGAGTACCATTCTGCGCCAGAAGAAACTCTCCGACGTCAAGAACGACTTCATCAACAACATGACGCACGAGCTGAAGACGCCCCTGGCGACCGTGTCGGCGGCCGTGGAGGCACTGCAAAACTTCGGCGCGCTCCACGACCCTGCCAAAACCCAGACCTACCTCGCCATCTCGCGCACCGAGCTTCAGCGCCTGTCCGACCTGGTCGAAAAGGTCCTTAACATTGCCGTCGATGAGCGCCAGCCGCTGGAGCTGGCTCCCGAAGCCGTGCAGCCCGCCGCCTTGGTGGCCGAAATTGTGGCCCGCCACCAGCTGCAAGCGGCCAAGCCCGTGCAGTTCGAAGTGCAAGTCGACGCAACTGCTGTGCACTTCGACCGCCTGCACCTGGGCAACGTCCTCAACAACCTCATCGATAACGCCATCAAGTACTCGCGGGAGGCCGTTACCATCACCATTCGGGGGCGGCAGGAGGCCACCGGCTGGCACCTGAGTGTGGCCGACAATGGCCCCGGCATCGACCCTGGCTACCAGGAAGCCATTTTCGACCAGTTCTTTCGCGTGCCCACCGGCAACCTGCACAACGTGAAAGGCTTCGGCCTCGGGTTGTACTACGCGCGGCAGGTGGTGGAACGCCACGGCGGCCGCATCGCCGTGCGCAGCGGACTGGGGCAGGGCAGCGAGTTTGCGCTTTGGATTCCGCAGGGGTGAAGGCCGTCAGTGTTTCAGAACGCCATGCCGAGCGCAGCCGAGGCATCTTGCTGGCATTGTAATCACGATTGAATCACTACCACACGCGAGATGCCTCGGCTGCGCTCGGCATGACTGCTATTAGTTAACTCTTATGCCCACCATCCTCCTTGTAGAAGATGAGCCTTCGCTGGCCCTCATCGTGAAAGACAGCCTTGAAAGCCGGGGCTTTCAGGTTGATTTTGCGGCTGATGGCGAGGCCGGCCTGCACCAGTTCCGGCAGCAGTGCCCCGACATTGTAGTGGCCGACGTGATGATGCCCAAGCTTGATGGTTTCGCTTTGGCCGGACATATTCGGCGTGAAAATGCCACCGTGCCCATTCTGTTCCTCACCGCCCGCTCGCAAACTGCCGACGTGGTGCAGGGATTCGAACTGGGTGGCAACGACTACCTGAAAAAGCCTTTCAGCATGGACGAGTTGATTGTCCGCATCCGGGCGCTGCTGGCCCGGGTGCCGGCAGCCGCCGCGCCGGTTTGCCTGCTCACCATCGGGCGCTACCAGTTCGACCATCCCAAGCAAAAGCTGCGCCTTGGCCCGCAGGAAACCGACCTTACCAACCGCGAAGCCGAACTGCTCAAACGCCTCTACGACCAGCGCAACCAAGTACTGGAGCGTACTACTGTGCTGCGAGAGCTCTGGGGCGACGACTCCTTTTTCAATGGCCGCAGCCTCGATGTGTTCATCACCCGCCTGCGCCGCTGCCTGAAAGACGACCCGCAGGTGCAGATTGTAAACATCCGCGGCATTGGGTACAAGCTGATTCTGTAGGTAGGCGAATGGTTAAATCCCTTCATGCAGAGCGCAGCGAAGCATCTCGCGTGCTACCACTAACCAAGCTTATTAAATATTGCGCAGGTATGCGCAGAAATTACAATTGAGTTACTGCCCCGAGCGAGATGCTTCGCGGTGCTCTGCATGACGGGCTTGGGCTAAAGCCTACTTCGTCAGCCCCGGAAACAGCACGCCAATGGCCGACGCCAGAAAGTTGACCCCAATGGCCAGGGTAATAAAGCCCATGATGCGCGACATGGCCGCCATGCCGGGCTTGCCCAGCACGCGGGTGAGGCGTAGCGAGAAAATCAGGACGATGAATGCCGCCAGCGCCACCAGCACAAAGCCAGCCACGGTCATGGCCTTATCCACGTAAGTGGGCCGAATCAGGCCGATGCAGATGGCCATGGAGCCCGGGCCAGAAAGCATGGGCATGGCCAACGGCGTGAAGCTGATGTCGTCTTTCTGCTTGCTTTCTTCGAGAGCTTCGGGGCCCACGCGGTCGCGGTTAGCGCCGGGCGTAAGCAAATCGAACGCCGAACGGATAAGCAAAATGCCGCCCGCGATGCGCAGGTGCTGGATGCTGATGCCGAAAAAGTTGAGGATGTACTGTCCGCCGAAAAAGGCCACGCTCAGAATGGCCACCATGTAGATGCAGGACCGCAGGGCCGTACGCGCCCGCTCCGAAGCCCGGTCGTCGGCCGTGAGGGTCAGAAAAACCGGCATCGCCCCGAATGGATTGACGATGGAAAACAGGGTGGTGAAGGTGGCAAGCAGAATTTCCATGGGGCGTAAAGGTAAGAGCGGAAGCTAACCGGGTGGAAATGTCCTATTTTGCCGTCATATTACGGCCGGGTGGCAAGTTGCCGCTCATTTCAGGTATTATTTCCCGCTTCGATTTCATGTTTCCAGATTCTCCTGCTTCCACCGCTGCCAGCGGCTCGGCCGACGACCGGCCCACCACCGAAAATCCCATCGTGGGCATCATCATGGGCTCGAAATCGGACCTGAAAATAATGTCGGCCGCCGCCGATATTCTGCGGCAGTTCGGGGTGCCCTACGAAATCACGCTGGTGTCGCCGCATCGCACGCCGCACCGCATGGTGGAGTACGCCGAAAGCGCCCGCAAGCGCGGCCTGCGCGTGCTCATCGCCGGTGGGGGTGGGGCGGCCCACCTGCCGGGCATGGTAGCGGCCTTCACCAACCTGCCCGTCATTGGGGTGCCCATCAACAGCACGCTGTCCATTCAGGGGCTCGATTCGATTCTGAGTATGATTCAGATGCCGACGGGTACGCCCGTGGCCACCGTGGGCCTCGACAACGCCGCCAACGCCGCCGTGCTGGCCACCCAAATGCTGGCCATCGGCAACGCCCGACTAGCTGATTCGCTCGAGAAATACCGCAACACCCTCAAAGACCGGGTTATGCGCACCATTGAGGAACTCCGCAAGGGTGGTTTTCAGGACGACGTGTAGGGCTGCACAACTAAATAGCTGTAAAAACGTCCTGCTGGACAAAGACGGGCCGAAGGACGTTCTTTCGGTTCATGCCTCTTTGCCCACCGCTCTGCGCCAATTCCCACCCATTCTCCCTAAATGCCCACATTTTTATCTGCGCTTTTAACCGCCGGCCACTGGGCAGTGTGGATTCTCGGCGGGGCCGGCCTGTTGGTAACGCTGCTTCCCATTTTCCGCCAAACGGCGTGGTGGATTCGCATCTGCGACTTTCCGCGTCTGCAAATCGTGGCTGCGCTGCTCCTAAGCCTTGGGGCGGCGCTGCTGCTGCCTTCCCCTCGCAGCTTTAGCAATAGCCTGTTTGTGGTGAGCCTGGCGGTGGCCGTGGTGTACCAGTTTAGCCGCGTGTGGCCCTACACACCGCTACATAGCAAGCAGGTAGCCGATGCCAGCCGCCCGGCCGATGACAACGACCACCACATCAGCCTGATGGTGGCCAACGTGCTGATGTACAACCGCGACGCTTCGCGCTGCCTGGGCCACATCCGTCACCTGAGCCCCGATGTGGTACTGGCCGTTGAAACCGACGACTGGTGGCTGAGCCAGCTGCAGGGAATCACGAAGGATTACCCGTACACCTGCCACGCGCCGCTGCCCAACACCTACGGCATGCTGGTGTTTTCGCGCCTGCCGCTCATTGAGCCGCAGATTCGGTACATTCTTGACCCCGATATTCCGTCGTTTCACGGTTGCGTGCGCTTGCCCAGCGGCCTCACCGTGAACATGCACTTCCTGCACCCCAAGCCGCCGGCCCCGCAGGAGTCGAAAAACAGCGCCCGCCGCGATGCCGAGCTGCTGGTCGTGGGCAAGGTTATTCAACACCACGACGGGCCCACCATTGTGGCTGGCGACTTCAACGACGTGGCCTGGTCGCATACTTCGGAGCTGTTCCGGCGGCTCTCGCGCCTGCTCGACCCGCGCATCGGGCGTGGGCTGCTGCCCACCTTCCACGCCGACTACAAGCTGCTGCGCTGGCCCCTCGACCACGTGTTTCATTCGGCCCACTTCCGCCTGCAGGACCTGCGCCGCCTCACCCACATCGGCTCCGACCATTACCCCATCTACATCCGGCTCAGCTACGAGCCCAAGGGCTGGCAGGAGCAGGAGAACCAACTCGAAGCCGCCGACGACGACGACCACCAGGAAGCCGATGAGAAGATTGAGGAAGGAATAGAGGACGTAGCCGAAGAAGTTGGGTAAAGCCTCCGTTTCCCAAGTCAGCCCCAGGCTAAAGCCCAACAAAAAGCCCTCGGCGCACGCGCCAAGGGCTTTTTGTTATAAATAAACGTGCTGACAGCATTGCCTTGTTGTAGCTGCCGCCGCACAAGCTATTTTTTGGTGGTAGCACGTTTAGCGGTAACCAGCTCGGCCGGCGTAAAGCTGGCGGCCGGCATCTGGCGGCCGTTGGACCCCAGGTACTGCGGACGAATTTCCACCACGAGGCGGCGGTTAGCGCCCGTGAAATCGGTGAAGCCGGCGGCAAAAGCGGCGGGCGTGCTGCCGTTCAGCTGCTCAGGCTTCACATTCATGTCGATGTTGATGGGCAGCGTTTCGATGGCGCTGGCTTCGAGTTGGGTGTCGACGCCGGTGCTGCCGGCGGTGAGTTCCTTGCCATCGAGCAATAGCTTGTAGTCGAGCTGCTTGAGCTGCACACTGGTTACGCTGGGGTTGCGGGCGTACACACGCATCTTGAGGTGCAGGGGCAGACTGCCGGCCGCCAGCGCCGTTTGCAGCTTCGCCTGCTGGGCCGACGGCACATCCGACGCCTCACGCACGAACAGAATGTCCTGGCCGCCGAGCTTGGCTTCGTCCACGAAGTTGAGGCGGTATTGCATCTGGGTATAGGCCTCGTTCTCGAGGGCCTCTGCCGAGACCTTTTTACCGCTGGGTTTATCTTTCACTTGTTCGCTCACGCTGCACGAAGCAGCCGCAATGAGCAGGGCACCTAGAGCCAGTGCGCGGGTGGTAAATGGGAGAGCCGAAATTGATTTCATGATATCAGGAAGCAGGGCAAAAAGAAAAAGAAGCATAATGGCCCAGCTTGTGCGTGCTTACGCGAACGAGCGGCCAAAGGATTGCAAAGCCAGCGCAACGGCTAAATATTGAGCTTAATGCGAGCAACCAGCAGCAATAGGGCCATTACGAAGCCTAATAGAATAATGCGAAAGCCATGGGCGCGGTCGGCCGCAGAATAGGCCGGGCCCTGGGTACCATCGAGCAGCTTTTTCTTCGCGTACAACAAATTCAGCCCAATAATGATACCGATAATGCCGCCCAGGCACGCCAGCAGGTACCCCGCAATGATGGAGACTTTTTGGCTGGCTTCGGGCTTGGTGAGCTCCACGGCGCGGTATTGCCGCAGCAGGCGTACGGTATCGGGTGTTACGTCGCGGCCCCGTTGCCGCAGAATGCGGCCCGCCAGCGCTACATCGTAGCTGTTCCACTCGTCGCGCTTCAGTATCACTTCAAACAGCTCATCGTCGGCGAAACCGAAGAGGTAATGGCTGGGGTCGGCATTGGCGGTCAACTCTTCGCTGGCCTGGTCTTCCAGCTCGCGGGCTGCCTCAAAATCGGCGGGTTTTAATCGCACCACAAAACGGTTTTCCGTTTCATTAAAGGCCATCTTCGCGTCATACACCGGTTTATCAAAACCAGTCTCGAACAAGACCTCATGCTTAAAGAGTAATTCAATCAGCGGCTGCGCTGCTTCGGGAGAAATGAATGACTGATATTGTTTAAATGCACTCATGTAGCCCAAAGGAAGTTTAAGGCCGCTAGTTAGCCGATTTTTCCCAGGAAATTCACATGGTCGCCCTTATCGGTGGCAGTGAGGCAATAAAAAAGGCCGGAAGCTCTCGCGTCCGGCCTTCTCAGTGCTGGCAATAATCAGGAATTATTTACCGTCAACTTCTTCGTAGTCCACATCGGTTACGTGGTCGGCGGGCTGGCCCTGGCCGTTGTCGCCTTGCGGCTGACCGTCGCCACCCGGCTGGCCACCTTCGGCACCGCCAGCGGCGTACATCTCCTGCGAGGCAGCCTGCCAAGCGGCGTTGATGGCCTCCATGGCGGTGTCGATGCGGGCGAGGTCTTTGGCTTCGTGCGCCGATTTGAGGTCGGCCAGCGCACCTTCGATGGCGGTTTTGTTGCCACCGCTCAGCTTCTCACCGTACTCTTTCAGCTGCTTCTCGGTCTGGAAAATCATCGAGTCGGCGGCGTTCACCTTGCTGATGCGCTCGGTTTCGGCTTTGTCCGACTCAGCGTTGGCGGCGGCTTCGTCGCGCATGCGCTTGATGTCGTCCTCGCTCAGGCCGCTGCTGGCTTCGATGCGAATTTTCTGCTCTTTGCCGGTGCCTTTGTCCTTGGCGGTTACGTTCAGGATGCCGTTGGCGTCGATGTCGAAGATTACCTCAATTTGCGGCACGCCACGGGGTGCGGGTGGGATGCTGTCGAGGTGGAACTTGCCGATGGTGCGGTTCTGGCTGGCCAAAGGGCGCTCGCCTTGCAGCACGTGAATTTCTACCGAAGGCTGGTTGTCCGAGGCCGTCGAGAAGGTTTCCGATTTCTTGGTCGGAATGGTCGTGTTCGACTCGATGAGTTTGGTCATTACGCCGCCCATCGTCTCGATGCCGAGCGACAGCGGGGTCACGTCGAGCAGCAGCACGTCCTTCACTTCGCCGGTCAGTACACCGCCCTGGATGGCAGCACCGATGGCCACCACTTCGTCGGGGTTCACGCCTTTGCTGGGCTTCTTGCCGAAGAACTTCTCCACTTCCTCCTGGATGCGGGGGATGCGGGTCGAACCACCCACGAGGATAACCTCATCGATGTCGCTGGTGCTCAAGCCGGCGTCTTGCAGGGCTTTTTTCACCGGGTCCATCGAGCGGCGCACGAGGTCGTCGGCGAGCTGCTCGAATTTGGCGCGGCTCAGTTTCACCACCAGGTGCTTGGGGCCCGAGGCCGTAGCGGTGATGTAGGGCAGGTTGATTTCGGTTTCGGTCGAGCTGGAGAGCTCTACTTTGGCTTTCTCAGCAGCTTCTTTGAGGCGCTGGAGGGCCATCGGGTCGGAGCGCAGGTCGAGGCCTTCGTTGTCCGACTTAAACTGGTCGGCCAGGAAGTTGATGATGACCTGGTCGAAGTCGTCGCCGCCGAGGTGGGTGTCACCGTTGGTGCTCAGCACTTCGAACACGCCGTCGCCCAACTCCAAGATGGAGATATCGAATGTGCCACCGCCTAGGTCGTACACGGCAATTTTCTGGTCCTTGTGCTTTTTGTCGAGGCCGTAAGCCAGGGCAGCGGCGGTGGGCTCGTTGATGATGCGCTTCACGTCGAGGCCGGCGATGGCTCCGGCTTCTTTCGTGGCCTGGCGTTGGGCGTCGTTGAAGTACGCGGGTACCGTGATAACGGCTTCGGTTACGGTCGTGCCGAGGTAATCCTCAGCAGTTTGCTTCATTTTCTGGAGCACCATGGCCGAGATTTCCTGCGGCGTGTAAGTGCGGTCGCCGATTTTCACAGCCACGGTGTTGTTGGCACCAGGCGCGAGCTGATAGGAAACGAGCTTCTGCTCCGACGACACTTCGCTGAAGTGGCGGCCCATGAAGCGCTTGATGCTGGAAATCGTGTTCTGGGGGTTGGTCACGGCCTGGCGCTTGGCCGGGTCGCCCACTTTGCGCTCGCCCTTACCCCCGTCGAGGAAGGCGACGATGCTGGGGGTGGTGCGGCGGCCTTCGCTGTTGGGAATTACAACGGGTTCGTTGCCTTCCATTACGGACACGCACGAGTTGGTGGTGCCGAGGTCAATGCCGATTATTTTGCCCATGAGGTGGGTGTGTTGGTTATAAAGTGGAATGTGTCAGGTTAGAGGCAGCCTTTCAGCCGCTGACCCACGATTACAAGCAACGTACCAGCATGCATTTGGTGACAAACTGTCACCGATTGTCGGCCTGCGCCTATGTTTGGCGACGCGGTGGCCGGTTTTGGTTTGATAGGGTAGGGCAGGCCTGACAGGGGTGCAGAGAAGGTAAGCCAGTTTCTGCGCTATTTGCACGAGAATTGGATTTTAATTACTCAAATCCCAAACCTATAATTAGTAGAAAGTCTGTGGCGTCAAACGTACCAATAGTGAAGCAAGTGGCTTGGATTTCAATAATTCCTCAGCTTGCTATTTTATTTCTGATTGGACTGATTTGGTATTTGTGCGGAGCAGAAAACCCGGTATTCCCAACAGCGGCTACTTATCTCGGACTAGGATTCATGCTCAGAAATATTGTTGCCAAAGACCATAGAAGAGGCATGCAATTAGTGAAAAAGCCTGCCTATATGGAGGCAATTCCATTTTTTGAATCGAGTTACCAATACTTTACAGCAAATGCATGGGTAGATAAGTACCGCTACTTAACCCTGCTAAGTTCATCGGGCATGTGTTATCGAGAAATGGCGCTATGTAACATAGCATTTTGCTACAGCCAAATTGGAGAAGGTCAAAAAGCTCGGGCATACTATCAGCGAGTTTTGGAAGTCTATCCAAATAATGGGTTAGCACAAACCGCGCTTCGAATGATGGAGTCGGTTGAAAAACAGGCAGAATAATGCGTGATTGCCAAAGGGCAATTTCTTGCAGAAGAAACGTCTGCGTCTGCCGCTCCCAGTAGACTGAATAGTGCTTCCAGCACGGCTCGTGGCCCATGCCGGGGAAGTCGTGGGGGCTTTGTGTCGGCTATGCCATGGCCATGCTTAAATAAGGGTAAGATATTATATGGCAGGCGTTACTTTCGGATACGAAACCCTTTCCCTCCATGCTAAACATCCTTCTGCCCAGCCTGCCATACGAGCGCGCCATCGACCCGATGTGGCAAGATGAAATGGAAACGGCTCAACGTCAAGGGTACAACGTTTGCCTCTTTGATGCTGAGCAGGAAAAGATATACCGGCAGCCCAATGCGCAATGGCCCACGTTGTACCGTGGTTGGATGCTGACGGCGAAGGAATACGAGAAACTCGAGCGACTAACACCGCTGCTGGTACCCGCTGCCATGTATTTGACTTCGCACCAGGCCCCGGGTTGGTATGCTGCGATTGCGGAATTTACGCCGCGCAGTCAATTTGTGAAGGCAGGCGCCGCGCGGGAAGCCATTGCAACATTACTGAGCCGCGACGGGCGTTGTTTTGTCAAGGGGCTGAGCAAGTCCTTTGGAGATGATTCTATCATTCATTCCGTGGAAGAATTTGACAGCTTGCTCAGTAAACATACTGTAGCAACTGGTGAAGAGCTGTTCTTGAGAGAGGCCGTGGAGTTATCGAATCAGGCTGAGCGTCGGTTTTTCGTGGTCCAAGGCAAAGCTTTTGGAGTAGATGGAAGTGAGTTTCCTGAGGAATTAGCGCCTTCCCTTGTGGCTTTGCAAAGCCGGTGGTTTTACACCGTTGATGTCGCTTTTCAAGCTGACGGCAAGCCAACAATTATAGAAGTCGGCGACGGGCAAGTCTCCGATATCAAAGAGTGGTCAGTTTCTGAGCTATACAAAACGGCGATAGCCCGTTTGACTGATATCAACTCGTCGATTTAGAAGCGCTTAACGCTGCTGCCCCAATCAACAGCTTAGCGCTTTTGCTATACCTCGCAGCCCACACCGGCGAAATGGTGGTTCACACTTTCGGAGCGCGAGAAGGGCAGAAAGCCCAACGGTGTAGTGCCTTGTTCTGTACCTTCGGCTATATATTGATTTGCACAGTGGATGGAGATAACTGTGCATTTGCCTTCCACGGTCTACCAACAGAGCGCGGCAAAGCCTGCCAATTAACTGGCGTTAAGCGCTGAAAAGGCTGGTTTTTCGCCACTGCTCAACTCTCTACTAGTTTGTTTTTCGATTAATGGCTACCGAGATAAAAGCAATTAAATGCCCGCAGTGCGGCAGCCCACAGAAGACAGAAATTAAGCCCGGAAGCTTCCGCTGCAGCAGCTGCCAGACAGACTACTTTCTGGACGATGACCGGCTCACCATTCAGCACAACCACACCTTCCATCTCCCCGCGGCACCTCCGCCCGCGGCCCGCCTCAGTCCCCTTGTGCGGGGCGTGCTGGCGGCGTTGGCGGTAGGCGTGGCCGGCGCGGCCCTGCGGCTTGTGCCCGGCGGTACTGCCGTTTCGGACGGGGGCGCTTCCGACCTGTCCAGCGCCTCTGGTTCCCAGTACTATGGCCGGATAGAAAAAACGGTGCCTCTGGCCGGGAGTGAGGGCCAGCCGGTGATGCTGGTAGTGGCCAGCCAGAGCTACAATCAGGAAGGCGATAAGGCTAAAAACGGCCCTTACGTGACGTTCTATGACCCACTCAAGCACAAGGAAATTGATACGGAGCGGCTCGACGTGCCGGCGGTCTCGGCGGTTGACGTGGAAGCCCGTACTTTCTCCGACGGCCGGCAGTACGTCATTGTCAATAAAACCACGCTGTTTGTGGTGGACAATGCTGCGCTGAAGCTGGTGGAAGCCGGCAAGCAGTGGTTTGAGCGGCAACCGGTGTTGCGGGCTGGTTTGGCCAGTATGGAGTTTGTGCCGCAGTCTAACGGTGACGGGCTGGCCCTGCTCACCAACGACGGCAAGAGCCTGTTTTACTACCCGCTGGTAAACCGCATCTACACCGAGACCGAACTGGACGCCGCGGACGACGGATTTGCCAATCTGCTGCCCGGTGCCACGCTAAAAACGTCCTACACCTTTACCAACCCCACCTCTTCCTGCAAAGGCACCCCGGTGAAGCTGCTGCAAATCAAATTCAAGGACAACGGCGGGGGGCCGAAGCGCCTCTGTGAAAACGTGATGTGCTCGCAGGTATCTACGGGCACCGACCCGAACACCGGGGCAACAGCCTACCGGAACGAGGACATAAGCGGCCCCGAATACTACCGTGTTACGTCGTACCGCGACTTCACCCCCGGCCGCCTCTACTTCAAGCCCAGTTTTCTCTATGCCGATGCGCAAAGCGTGCTGATTGCGTCCCGCGCGACGCCTGCGCCGGAAGCGCCCCTCAACCTGCAATGCCTGGACCCGGCCACGGGACAAGTGCGCTGGACTGCTCCGCTGGCTAAGCTAGGGGACCCGTACGTGCTGGAGCTGGTGGCCTGCAAAGGCGGCTTTCTGGGTTCTTCTTCCTATGGGACGGCCGGCTTTGTAGTCAGTACAGACGGCAAGGTTATCAGCCGCTTCGACCTCAAATAAACCACCACCATGGGTTTCAAAAACTTTCTGAACGCGCAGTTTGCTTCCGTAATTGAGTGGCCCAACCAGGCGCCCGAGTTGCTGGTGTACCGCTACCCGGCGCCCACCGCCGAAATCAAAAATGCCAGCAAGCTGCTGGTGGCACCGGGCCAGGGCTGCCTGCTGGTATACGAGGGCCAAGTGACGGCCGTGCTGACCGAGGACGGCCTCTACCCGCTCGCTACCGCCAACCATCCCTTCATTACCGCCCTGCTCAAGCTGCGGCAGGGGGCTGAAAGTGAGCACAAGCTGCGGGTGTATTTCTTCCGGCAAGCCGAAGTGGTGAGCCAGGCCTGGGGCACGGCCACGCCCGTGAAGTACGTGGACCCCGTCTATGGCTTCCCCGTCGAAATGGGCTTGCACGGCAGCTACTCGTTTAAAATCGTGGATGCCCAGCGCTTTTTCACGGAGATTGTGGGCTCGCGCGATGCCTACACAGCCTCAGAAGCCCGCGCCCTGATACAAGCCCGCGTTGGGCAGCACATAGTGGTGGGCATTGCTACGGCGGCCCTTTCCTGCCAGGTTATCGACGCGCAGCTGGCGCAGCTATCGGAGACGTTGCGCGGCGCCCTAAATGCCGAATTTGCGGACCTGGGCTTTCAACTGACCGATTTTAAGCTGTCTGGGACGGCGTTTGACAAAGACACCCAGGCGCGCATCAAGCAGATTGCCGATGTGCGGGCGGCCACCCTGGCCGCCGCCGAGGGTTCCCTGAGCTACGCCGAATCGGAAAAGCTACAGGCCCTGCGCGATGCTGCGCGCAACACCGGTGGCTTGGCCGGCGTAGGCGCCCAGCTGGGAGCCGGCCTGGAGCTTAGCAAAGCCTTCGGCACCGCAACCGATGCGCCAGACCCCGTGGCGCAGCTGCAAAAACTAAAGCACCTGCTCGACGAAGGTATTATCACACCCGAAGAGTTTGAAGCGAAGAAAAAAGAGTGGCTAACCAAGCTGTAGAAGCTGTTTCGGAAGCTGGCACAACCTGATAGAACGATGTAGAGACGCGACCCATCGCGTCTCGGCGTTGAACGATTCACCCAAACGGCGTGGAGGCCGAGACGCGATGGGTCGCGTCTCTACATCGTTCTGCTTTCTTCCTAAATAGCTTCATACAGCCAGGCTACCAGGCGTGGTGCAGTTGGCGAACAGGCTGCCCGGTAACCTTCTGCCAGTGAGGCAAACCACGTTATTGCGCGTCGGCTGGTAGAAACCCCTGAACCTGCTGTTGCCAATCGGCGGCGTAGCGCTTCCAATATGGCTCGTGGCCCACGCCGGGGAAATCGTGGCGGGCTTTAGGGCCGGCTAGATGGGCGAAGATGGCATCGGTTTCGGCGCAGGTTACGCGTGGGTCGGCAGTGCCCCAGAGCAGGAGCGTGGGCGTGTGAATTTGGGTGGCGTAGTGCTCAGCGTTGAGGCCGAAGGCCCAGAACCCGTTTTGCGCGCCGCCCCAGAACACCAGCAAGTCAGCCATCGGGAAACCCGGGACGTGCATCGATTCGAAGCGGTTGTAGGCCGTTTGGCGCATGTTGCCGTAGGGGCATTCCAAGATGTTGGCGTCGGCTCGCACCCCCAATTCGGCCTCGGCCCGCATAATGGCTACGGCCCCCATGCTCACGCCGTAAAGAATCAGGGTTTGGTGCTTATTCCCGGGTTGCTGATATCGGGTGGAATCGTTCAGCCAGCGCACGGCGGCAGCTACGTCGTCGGCCTCGCGGTAGCCCACGGTGGTGCGGAAACCGGCCGAGTTGCCGTTGCCGGCTTCATCAACGAGCAGCACATTGTAGCCCAAGCGGCGGAAGTAGCCAGCCTCGTGGGTGAGGTGCGACTTGCTGCTGGTGTACCCATGAAACAGCGCCACCGTGCCCCGGCTGCGGCCAGAATCGGGTCGGGCGTACCAGGCTTCGAGCGGGCCATTGGGGCTGGCGATGGTTACGGTTTCGACCGGGAAGCTGGGCGTGGGTCCGTTCAGCGGCTTGGGGTTGCGGATGCCGGTGAGCAATAGCCAGAGCTTCTGGCCGGAGCCGAGCTGTTCGGGGTTGGGCGAGTGCAGGCCGGGCTCGTTGGAGAAATGCGTGAACCGCCAGGCGTGAAAAAACGCCACGGCGTTCATGGCCCCAAATGCGGCGAGCAAGACCAACAGAAGCCAGCGACGGTGGGAGCGGTTCTTCATTTCAGGCTCAGAAACGCCGGATGGTACCGCTTATTTTGCGCAGTAAATCCACTTCTGCCGCCGTCAGCTCGCGCCATTGGCCGGGCTGCAGCTCGCCCACACCCAACGGGCCAATGGCGGCGCGCACCAGCCGCAGGCAAGGCAGGCCCACGGCTGCGCACATCTTGCGCACCTGCCGGTTCATGCCCTGCGAAATTTGAATTTCCAGCCAGCCGGTGGGAATGCTGGCGCGGTAACGGATAGGGGGCGTGCGGGGCCAGAGGTGCGCCGGCTCGGGCAGTTCGGCAGCTTCAGCGGGGGCGGTAAGGCCTTCTTTTATCTGCACGCCGCGCCGCAGCTGCTGCAACGCGGCCTCCGAAACGGTGCCTTCGACCTGTGCCCAGTAGGTTTTCGGGACTTTGAACTTCGGGTCGCTCAGGCGGTGCTGCAGCTGCTTGTCGTCGGTGAGCAGGAGCAGGCCTTCGCTGTCGAAATCAAGCCGACCCACGGGGTACACGCCGGGCACAGCCACAAAATCCTTGAGCGTGGCGCGGCCGTGCTCGTCGGTGAACTGGGTGAGGACTTCGTAGGGCTTGTTGAGCAGGATGTAGCGCATGCCGTCGTGTTAAATATGAACGTCATGCTGAGCTTGCCGAAGCATCTCTAGCGCGTAAGTAATCGATTTACTCTTGAGACTTGTTCCTAAATACTGAAAAGCACCAAATTGGCGGTCATGCTTCATTTTACGTCCGCGCAGTCGAAGCATCTCTACCGCTTCGTTGCACCGATTGGATTGCTTACGCGGTAGAGATGCTTCGACTGCGCTCAGCATGACGTTCTTTTTTTGTTTTTTCTTATTGGGGAACAAATCTTTGCAGTAGAGATGCTTCGGCAAGCTCAGCATGACGTTCTATCTATTCGTTTTCTACTGCCACCACCGCTCCTGGGGCAGCGCAGCCCCCAAAGTTACCGGTTCGCCCAAATGCGGGGTGGTGATTACCTGACCGAGCCGCGCGGCTTCGGCAGTAGCGCGTTTCACGGGCTCGTTCCAGGGGTGCAGCGACTCGGTGAACGCGCCCCAGTGCACGGGCAGCATCACGGCGGCGCGCACGTCGCGGGCGGCCTGCACGCTCTGCTCGGGCTTCATGTGGATTTCGGCCCAGCCCTTGTTGTACTGCCCGCACTCAACCACAGCCAAATCGAACGGCCCGTACTGCCGGCCGATGGTGGCGAAGTGCGGCCCGTAGCCACCGTCGCCGGTGTAAAAAACGCGCTTGCTGGCGCCCTGCACCACCCACGAGCACCAGAGCGTGGAGTTGCGGTTGGTGAGGCCACGCCCCGAAAAGTGGCGGCTGGGCGTGCAGCGCAGCGTGATGTTGGGCAGTGTCACGCTGTCGCCCCAGTTCATTTCGGTGATGCGGTTGCGGGCCACGCCCCAGGCGCGCAGGTGCGGGCCAATGCCCAGCGGCACGTAAAACTGCCCCACCTTGTCCTTTATTTTCTCGATGGTTTCGTAGTCGAGGTGGTCGTAGTGGTCGTGCGAAATGAGCACGGCGGCGATGTAGGGCAGCTTTTCGGGCGTGATGGCCAGCTCCGGGTTGTAGCGCTTGGGCGTGGCCCAGCTCACCGGGCCCATCTTCACGCTCAGCATGGGGTCGAGCAGGATGTTCTGGCCCGCGATTTCGAGCAGACTGGCCGAGTGACCGAACCACGTCACGCGCAGTATTTCGGGTGTTTTGCGGACGATGGCCAGCGAGTCGAGCGGCTGCTGGGGCAGCGGGCCGGGCGGCTTGGCATCAGCCGCTTTGCGGAAGAAGAAGTTCCACATCACGCCCACCGTGCTGCCACCCGTGAGCTCCCGGGTGGGGAGCAGGTTCCTGAATTTGCCTTGTTGGTAATGGCCCGACTTCGCGTAGGCGGCTTTTTCCTGGTCAGTGGGCGTGCCACCCAGTTGCGGACTGAGGCTGGTGAAAGCCACCACTGCTAGCAGCAGAGAGCCGAGAATGGAGCCAGTAGTCACAAGGAATTTCTTGAAGGGTTCACGCATAAATTAAGGTCGCGGAGCAACTTTGCCGTGGGCCAGCGCCACGATGTCACGCACTTCGAGCACGGGTTTGGAATAGCCGAAGTCAGCCGCGTTAATCATCGCCCGGCCCACCTCCTGCATGGTGCTCACAAAGTCTGGGGCCAGTTGCCGGGCCAGCGGGTAGAGCCAGGCAATGGCGCCGTACCACTTCAGAATGTTGCGTTGGCCGGCTGTGGCCTTCATAAAGCCCGGCCGGAACATGTAGGCCGCCCGGAAGGGCAGGGCCAGCAGTTGGTTCTCGGTTCGTCCCTTCACACGGGCCCAGTGCTGGCTGCTTTTTTCGCTGCTATCGGTGCCGGCGCCGGACACGTAGATGAACGTCATTTCCGGATTGAGGCGCACCATGGTTGCCGCCACCGCCAGTGTCATGTCGTGGGTGATGCGCTCGTACTCTTCCTTCGAAATGCCCACCGACGACACGCCCGCGCAGAAAAAACAGGCGTTGTAACCCGTCAGCTGGCTTTCGACGGCGCTTAAATCGGCTAGCTCAGGCACCAGCAGTTCGCGCATTTTGGCGTGGGTGCGGCCGGTAGGCTTGCGCGTGAGCACCAGCACGTACTCCACGGCGGGGTTTTGCAGACATTCGAGCAGGACGCCATCGCCCACCATTCCAGTAGCCCCGGTTAAAATGACACGTCGTTTCATCTGCGGTTCGGTAAAGTAGGAGGGAGGACGAACGCTGCACGCTTTTACCTTACCAGCATGCTATGCCGCGCCGCGCGCAATGCAGCTTAACGAATGGCTCGTAATGTGACTATAGATAAAAATCCAGTTAAAAAGATTCTCTACGGGCCATTACAGGCTGATTGGGACTGGAAAACCCGGTGTAACTGCCCAAAAACCGTTGGTAATTAAGAATAAACCTGGTGTATTCGGTAAAAAACTCAGTGTACGCGACCAAATACTTACTGTACGCGAGCAAAAACCTCGTGTACGCGAATAAATACTTGGTGTACAAGCGCAAAAAATGCGTGTACGGCAGCAGAAACATCCGGTAAATAGGAAAAAACCTCGGGTGAGCGACCTGCTACTGGCTGCGTCCGGCCCGGGCGCAGCCGTGAATTCCGGCTGCGCCGCTACACGCTGCCCGAATACTTGCGCACGGCCCACTCCACCGTCAAAAAGCCGAGAATGACGAAGAAAATCCACTTGAGATTTATCAAATCCTTTAATTCCTCTTCGGCCGTAATCACGGGCTTGTAATTGGCTTTAATGATGTCCTGCGCGAGCTTATCCAATTGCGAAGGATAGTAGAGTTGCGAGCCGCTGCGGCGCGAAAGCTGCGCCAGCAAGTTGTGGTCGGCTTTCGATTCCAGCGCTTCCAGCGGTTGCGCCTGCACCAGCAGCTCGCCGGCATCCTGCTGAGGCTGGCCGCCGAGCGTGGCGCGCGCCTGGTACTTATAGAGGCCGGCCGGCAGCGGGCCCAGGTGCAGGGGCGAGCCGTCCTCGGCGTTGGCGAACGAGAAGCGGCGGGCCTGCTGCTTGGCATCCGTCAATATCAGGTCGATTTTCTGGTTATACAGGCGTTCGAACACCGCGTTATACGTCTCCGCACCCAGTGTCACGTCGTCCTGCGTGCCGAAAGCATCCTGCGAGGCGTACACGTCGAGGCGCTTTTTGTTGGCATTCTGGGTAAGGAGCTGCAGCGTGCGGATGATGAGCCGGTCGTAGGCTTCGGGCTTGTCGTCGTGCTCCACCGCCTCGCTCAGGCGCCATTGCCAGCTGCCATCGGTGAGCAGCGTGGCCTGGCGGCGGTCGGCGGGGCCGCCGAACACCAGCAGCGGCTTCTGCGTGCCCACGCGGCCCACTTGTTGCCACAGCGCGGCCTCAGCCCCAACGCCCAGGCGGTAGTCCCCAAACGGCACCGGCGCCGGCGGATACTGCGCAAAGCGACGGGCCGATTCTTCGTCGGTGGCAAAGCGCGCGAAGCCGGGGTTCGGCACGGGCGTCACGTCATCCGTCTGTGCCCCGCGCGGCTGAATGCTGAGGCCTGCGCCGAGCTGGTTGTAAGCCGCCAGGTCCGATTGCGCCCCCAGAATGTAGAAGGCGGGCGTTTTGCGGGCCTTCACCTGGGCCAGTAGCTCATTGCCCAGGCCGTCCTGCGCGGGCAGCTGGTGCAGGATGGCCACGTCGAAGTCGGCATCGGCTTTCAGCGGGTTTATGCCAGGTAAGGCTAGGGTAAGGTCGAAGTTGTCGTTGGCCAGAATAGCGGCCCGCAACGCTTTCAGGTCCGGGTGCGGCGCAGCGCCGGCCAGCAACACCCGCAGCTTGCCCTTCACAATCTCGATGAAGGCCGTGCGGGCGTTGTTCAACTCGGTAAACTCGCCGGGTTGCGGGGCAATGAGGACTTCGTAGCGCCGCTTGCCCGGCGCCGGTGCCGTAAGTTGAAAGGTGGTGCGCACCCGGCGCCGGCCAGCAGGCAGGGCCACGCGGCGGCTGTCGAGCACCTTATTTCCCTCGCGCAGCTCCACCGTGGCCGCGCCGCCCGCGTAGCCTTCAAAGCCTAGTTCGGCTTCGATGGGGAATTTATTGCCGCTGAACGCCACGCGGTTGTAGGTGAGGCCGGTCAGGCGCAGGTCGCGTTTGGGAATGGTGTCGCCCACTGCTACGCTGTAAATCGGGAAGTTAAACTCCGAATAGGCCGGGCTGCGGCCCTGGTTCGCAAGTCCGTCGCTCACGAGCACCACCCCGGCCAGGTTGCGGCCATCGTAGGCGTCGCGGGTGCCGGCCAGCAGTTGGTCGAGGTCGGTGGTAGCAGCAGAGAAGCGCAGCGAATCGGGCCGGGCCGGGCGGGCCGGCGAAGACGTTAGGGTGCGGGTTTCGACGGTGAAGCCCTTGCCGCGCAGGGTTTCGGCCAGCCTGGCGAGGCCGGAAGTAGCCTGGCCCAACACATTTTTAGGCGTGAATAGCTCGACCGACTGCGAGTTGTCGACGGCCAGCACCAGCGTGGGCTGCTCGGTGTGGGTGGTCGTGGTTTTGATGAACGGGGCCAGCAGCAGGTAGCATAAAAAGCTCACTACCGTGAAGCGCAGCGCGGCCAGGGCGTAGTTGCGCTGCTTGCTCCACGGGGCTTTGGCCGAGTATTGCAAGGCCGCGTAGCCGGCGCCCACGGCCAGGCAAAGCAGGATAAACCAGGAAGAATATTGAGTGGTCAGCAAACGAAAGTCGGATTGAATCAGCGCTAAAGGTCGGCCCGCGCCGCTAAAGTTGCAGCCGGTTGCTGGTTCAACGGTTGAGCACCGTCACCAGTTCGGGGCTGTTGAAGATGCTGACCGGCGAAATAACGGTTTCGTTCAGCGGCAGCTGCTTGCCATACCGCTCCCGCAGCTTGGCCTGCACCGCGGGGTGGCTCAGGTCGAAATCGCGCAGGTGCTGCAGTTGCCCCAGCCGCCGGTGCAGCCCACGCTCATACACTTTCCAGATGAGCTCGGAGCAATAAATGCGGTCGTCGGACCAACCAAAATACAGGTCGTAGCTATGCCCCAGCAGGGGCTGCCCGGCCGTTTTCAGGCGGGCCAGGGCGGCGGGCGTAAGGGCCTTGGCCGCATCACGCAGCCGCTTGGTTACGAAGTGGCCGCCCTGGCCCCGCGCCACCCAATCGGTCAGCGGCGTCAGTTTCACCGGCTGCACGGCTTCAAATACTTGCCACTGGCCCGCCTGCTGGTACACGATGCCGCAGTGGCTCCAGACCGAATGCGTGGCCAGTTGAATGGCCTGGCTTTGGGCCGATTGCGAGGTGTGGAAAATCAGGTCGCCGTCGTGAAGCTGAGGTGCGATTTGAGCTATTGCATCTTCAGCGGCGCGGTGGCTTTGGTAGCGGAGCAGCTTGCGATGCAGGCGCGGATAGGCAGCGATGGTAAGGCCGGTGAGGAGGAGAAAGGGTAGGAGGAGCCAGCGTTTCATTACTCAGTTTCTTC
This sequence comes from Hymenobacter glaciei, assembly GCF_039539585.1. Taxonomy (NCBI): domain Bacteria; kingdom Pseudomonadati; phylum Bacteroidota; class Cytophagia; order Cytophagales; family Hymenobacteraceae; genus Hymenobacter; species Hymenobacter glaciei. The sequence goes on from NZ_BAABDK010000033.1 coordinate 156,121, forward strand.
TACTTCCTCATCTTCGTCTGGGTCTTCCCAAGTTTGCCAATCATCATCAATAGTTTCACGCCACGCTGTCCAACCGTATTTGAGTTGGAACAACTCATTGAGTGAAGCGTCCCGTTTTATAATGTGTTCGAGGCAAACAACTTTAAGGTCTGCTACATCTGTGGTAGTGTCGCACAGAAACTGCCAATCACCGTCGCTATTGTGTGCAACTCGCAAGATGGGGAAGCCCTCCAAAACTTGGCGAGTTGTATACACGCCTAAATTCCGGTCTTCTCGAAACTTGAAATCATTGTCCCGGTCCAGTAGCGGTTGACCGACCTTCCAATCAGGATTGAAGTCCTCATCCCAAGGGTAAAACGCCTGTTTATCCGGCCACACAATTTGTAAAGCTGGAAAATCCCAGCTTTTATAAAACCATGCTGCATAGCCAAAATAGTACTGATAACGCGCTTCGTCAACGGTTAAAAACCGTACATCAAAGCCTTCCAGAAAATCAGGATACCCAACGTTAGGGTCGGGCTTAGGCTGCTTATCCAGCAGCTTTTTGCCCTCCGATAGCACCGAATGAAGTAAATCTAGGCCGAATCCAAAGCAAATGAGCTCGGGATACCCAAACGTTTTGTATAGCCCAATTGTGTAAGCAAAACTAGGCGAGTAGCCATCGCCGTTAAACAAAGCAATGTGGAACCCGTGCTCCTTCACGTCGCTGAGAATACGCTTTTCAGCTTCAGCATTGTGAGCTTTATGTTCTTCCGGCGAGGCCATACTTCCTAAATTATGTCAGCATTCCGCCATCCACCTGCAACACTTGGCCGGTGATGTAAGCCGAATCATCCGAGGCTAAAAACGCTGTGGCCTTCGCTACATCCTCCGGGCGGCCGCCGCGTTTGAGCGGAATGGCCTTGCGCCACTCATCCACCTGCTTGGGGTCGAGGGCATCGGTCATTTCGGTTTCGATGAAGCCGGGGGCAATGGCATTGCAGCGAATGTTGCGCGAGCCCAGCTCCAGGGCCACCGATTTGGTGAAGCCGATGATGCCGGCCTTGCTGGCGGCATAGTTGGCCTGCCCGGCGTTGCCTTTCACGCCCACCACGCTGGTCATGTTGATGATGGAGCCGGCCTTGGCGCGCATCATGGGCTTGGTAGCGGCTTTGGTGAGGTTGAACACGGATTTGAGATTCACGCGAATCACATTGTCCCACTGCTCTTCGCTCATGCGCATCAGCAGGCCGTCCTGCGTAATGCCGGCGTTGTTGACGAGGATGTCGAGCTTGCCGAAATCGGCCACTACGTCGTTTATCAGCTGTTCAGCCTGGGCGTAGTCGGAGGCATCGGAGCGGTAGCCTTTTACCTTCGAGCCGTGGGCAGCCAGCTCGGTTTCGAGGGCCTGGCCCTTCTCGACGGACGACAAATACGTGAAGGCGACATCGGCGCCGAGCTGGGCAAAATGCGCCGCGATGGCGCGGCCAATTCCTTTGGAAGCACCCGTTACGAGGGCCACTTTTCCGGTGAGTGTGTTGGTCATGGGGCAAAAGTAGCACGCAGCCTTTGCTGCGTCCCGTGTGCGCCGTGGGTACCATAACGGGCCAACGATTAACGCAGCAAAGGCTGCGTGCTACTTTCGTCCCAGATTATGCTTCATCACGACATCTGTATTTTGGGCGCGGGCCCTGGCGGGGCCGCCGCCGCCCTGCACCTGGCCAACGCTGGCCAGGTCTGCCTGCTGCTGGACCGCGCCGCGTTCCCGCGCGACAAAACCTGCGGCGACGCCCTCAGCGGCAAGGTCATCAACGAGTTGAAGCGCATCGAGCCCGGCCTGCACGCCAAGCTGGCCGCCTCGCCCATCCAGATTCCGAGCTGGGGCATCGACTTCATCGCGCCCAACGGCCGCAAGCTCGCTATTCCTTTCAAGCCCCAGTTCGACAAAGCCACCGACCACACCGCCGGCCATGTCGCCAAGCGCATCGACTTCGATAATTTTCTGGTCGAAGAAGTGCGGCAGCGACCCGAAATCGACTTTCGCGAAAACGTGGACGTGGCCCGCACCGAGCGCACCCCCACGGGCTGGCAGCTCTTCGACAAAGCCGGCCAGGAAATCGCCACCTGCCGCCTGCTGCTGGTGGCCAACGGCGCGCAATCCGACTTTGCCCGCAAAGTGGCCGGCCACGCTCTCGAGCCCGACCACCACTGCGCCGGCCTACGCACCTACTACGAGGGCGTGAGCGGCCTCAGCCCCGACAACTTCATCGAGCTGCACTTCATCAAGGATTTCCTGCCCGGTTACCTGTGGGTTTTCCCGCTGCCCAATGGCCAGGCCAACGTGGGCGTGGGCATGCTCTCGAAGGCCGTGGCCGATAAGAAGGTGAACCTGCGCCAGCGCCTCGACGAGATTCTGGCCACGCATCCCACGCTGGCTCCGCGTTTCGCTGGGGCCACGCGGCTGGGCTCCGTCAAGGGCTTTGGGCTGCCACTGGGCTCGAAGCGGCGGCCATTGTCCGGCGCGGGCTATTTCTTGCTCGGCGATGCCGGCTCGCTCATCGACCCGTTCTCGGGTGAGGGCATTTCGCACGCCATGGTGAGCGGCCGCCACGCCGCTATCTGGGCCGCCGAAGCCGTGAAAAAAGCCGACTTCAGCCCCGAATTCCTGAGAAACTACGACAAGGCCGTGTACAACCGCCTCGGCCAGGAGCTACGCCTGAGCCGCGTCATGCAGCGGCTGCTCAACTTCCCCAGCCTATTCAACATCGTGGCCAACCGCGCCGTGAACAACCCCACGCTGGCCGAAACCCTGTCCATGATGTTCATGGATTTGGACCTGCGCGAGCGCCTGCGCAAACCCAGCTTTTACTTCAAGCTGTTTTTCGGCGGCAAGTAGAAGAAAGCCCCGCCAAAAAAGCCCGGCATGCTAAGCGAAGCATGCCGGGCTTTTTTTGGACAAGCATTGGCCAAAGCCAATTACTTCTTAGCCGGCATCGGGCGCGGGGTGCGAGGGGCCGGGGCGGGCTTGATGGGCGCTTTGCCTTCGTCGGTGCCCACGTAGCGGCGCAGGGTCTTGGCGGCTTCGGGGTTCAGCTTAGCGGCGCGCTCCAAGTCGCGACGTGCTTCCGAGAGCTTATCAAACGAGGAGTAGCTGATGCCGCGGTACTCCCAGGCATCGGCGTAGGTCGAATCGAGCTGGATGGCGCGGCTAAAATCGGCCACGGCAGGCTTGTACTGATACATCTGCATTTTGGCTACGCCCCGGCCGAAGAACGACTCCTTGTCGTCGGGCCGGTATTTGATGGCCGTGGCGAAATCAGTGGCAGCCGCTTTGTACTGCTTCATCATCAGGCGGTTCACGCCCCGGTTGTAATAGGCGTCGGGGTTGTTGCGCTCGTACTTGATGGCGGACGTGTAGTCGGGCAGGGCGGATGCGTACTCCTTCAGGTAGCTTTTGGCCTTGGCGCGCTTTAGCAGGGCCGCCGCGTCCTTCGGGCGGGCTTTGAGCGTGGCATCGGCGTCGGCGAGCATCTGGCGGTAGTCGGCCGTGGCCAGCTTCTTCTCTCGGGCGCGCTCGGCCGAAGCCGCCGCCGCCGACAGGGTATTAGGAGCTGCTCGGTCGGCGGCCAGCGCAGCCGCGATGGCGGCATCGGACGCAACCGCAGTAGCCGGCGTGGCGGCAATGCCGCTAGCCGCGCCGGTGGTGCGCGCATCAGGGGCGGTGGTGGCAGCGCCGGTTGAGTCGGACCTGGAGGCAATCGAAACGGCCGGCATGCTTATCGACTGGCTGGTATTCGAGGGCTTCTCCTTTTCCTTGACGGTGGTAGCGCAGTTGCTGAGAAAAGCCAGCAGCCCAAGGGCCGCCAGGGGCGAGCGGAAACGTGATTTCATGGAGTTCAGATGTGTGAAGCCCGGCCGGTAGCATCGGCGGCGGGCGTTATACGGGAAAGGCAGAACAATAGCTGCGCAGGTGCAACGCTTGCAAGTTAGCGCCGGGCAGGGCACCGATAGCGCGCAGTGCGAAGGCGCGGCTATCTTTGCGCCAGAATGAAAAGAGCCGGCCGCCGGTTCCTTTTTTACCATCTCCTTTTGAAAATTTATGGCATTGCAATTTGATTTGGTCGTGGTCGGCAGTGGCCCCGGCGGGTACGTAGCTGCTATCCGGGCTTCGCAACTGGGTTTGAAAGTGGGCGTTATCGAGCGCGAGTCGCTGGGCGGCATCTGCCTCAACTGGGGCTGCATCCCTACCAAAGCCCTGCTCAAAAGCGCGCAGGTGTTCGAATACCTCAACCACGCCGCCGACTATGGCCTCAAGGCCGAAGGTGTGGGCTACGATTTCGGCGCCGTAATTGGCCGCAGCCGCGGCGTGGCCGACGGCATGAGCAAGGGCATCAATTTCCTGTTCAAAAAGAATAAGATTGAAACCGTCATGGGCACCGGCAAGCTGCTGGCCCCCGGCAAAGTGGAGGTGACCAAAGCCGACGGCAGCAAGGAAACGGTGGAAGCCAAATCCATTATTCTGGCCACCGGCGCTCGCTCGCGCGAGCTGCCCACCATGCCCGTCGACAACAAAAAAATCATCGGCTACCGCAAGGCCATGACCATGGAGCAGCTGCCCAAGCGCCTGGTGGTAGTGGGCTCCGGCGCCATTGGCGTCGAGTTTGCCTACTTCTACCGCACCATGGGTTCGGAAGTGACGGTGGTGGAGTACCTGCCCCGCATTGTGCCCGTGGAGGACGAGGAAGTATCGCGCCAGATGGAAAAGTCCTTCCGCAAAATCGGCGTGACCGTGCTCACCAGCGCCGAAGTAACCAAGGTGGACACCGCTGGCGAAGGCTGCAAAGTCACCATCAAAACCGCCAAAGGCGAGCAGGTAATTGAGTGCGACGTGGTGCTGAGCGCCGTGGGTGTAACCACCAACCTCGAAAACCTCGGCCTCGAAGAGCTGGGCATCAACGTGGAGCGCGGCCGCGTGTTGGTCGATGACTTCTACCAGACCAACGTGCCCGGCATCTACGCCATCGGCGACATCGTGCCCGGCCCCGCGCTGGCCCACGTGGCCTCGGCCGAAGGCATCATCTGCGTCGAGAAAATTGCCGGCCACCACCCCGAGCCGCTCAACTACCAGAACATTCCCGGTTGCACCTACGCCTCGCCCGAAATTGCCAGCGTGGGCTACACCGAAGCCGAAGCCAAAGCCAAGGGCTACGACGTGCTGGTGGGCAAATTCCCGTTCTCAGCCTCGGGCAAAGCCAGCGCCGCCGGTGTGAAAGACGGCTTCGTAAAAGTCATCTTTGACAAGAAATACGGCGAGTGGCTCGGCGCCCACATGATTGGCGCGAACGTAACCGAGATGATTGCTGAGGTAGTAGTAGCCCGCAAGCTGGAAACCACCGGCCACGAAATCATCAAGGCCGTGCACCCGCACCCCACCATGTCGGAAGCCATTATGGAGGCCGCGGCGGCAGCTTACGGCGAGGTAATTCACCTGTAGAATTTACCCATTGAAAACGCAAAGAGGCCCGGCTGAATCAGCCGGGCCTCTTTGCGTTTTTGGCTTTTTTAAATCGGCTACCTTGCTGCTGCAATAAATGTTTTGAAGATGAATTCCACTGATAATATCCTGCTCTACCAAGCACCCGATGGGCAGACGCAACTTGAAGTTCAACTGGACCAGGAAACGGTGTGGCTGACGCAGGCGCAGATGGTTCAGTTGTTTGATGTCTCAAAGAAGACAATCAGCGAGCACATTCAAAACGTTTTTCGGGAAGGCGAATTGACTTCGGAAGCAGTTGTCCGGAAATCCCGGACAACTGCTTCCGACGGAAAAAGCTACTTGGTGCAGGGCTATAACCTTGATGTCATTATCTCCGTCGGCTATCGGGTGAAATCTCTGCGCGGCACGCACTTCCGTCAATGGGCCACCGGCATCCTGCGCCAATACCTGGTGCAGGGTTATGCGCTGAACGAGAAACGCCTGCGCGAAAATGCCCGTCAACTGGAAGACCTCAAGCGGCTGGTGCAACTTCAGGGCGAAGTAGCGACCAACCAGGAATTAACTTCTGACCAGTCGGCTGCGCTGTTGCGGGTGCTGGGCGACTATGCCCGCGCCCTTGATGTGCTCGACCAGTATGACCACCAGCGCCTGCAGGTGCGCGGCACGGCCACCGAGGAGTCTTTTGAGTTGACGTATGAAGCAGGTTTGGAAGCCGTCGAAAGTCTGCGTATCCAGTTCGGCGGAAGCCCACTGTTTGGGCGGGAAAAGGATGCTTCTTTTCAGAGCTCTGTACGGACAATATATCAGAGCTTTGATGGTGAGGATTTATACCCGAGTGTGGAAGAAAAGGCTGCCAATCTGCTGTATTTCGTAGTGAAAAACCATTCGTTTTCGGACGGCAATAAGCGCATTGCGGCTTTCCTGTTCGTATGGTTCCTGGACCGAAATAGATGCCTATACCACGCCGACGGCACCCGTCGGCTGGCCGATAATGCGCTGGTGGCCCTCACACTGCTCATCGCCGAAAGCAAGCCGGAGGACAAGACTACAATGGTAACGCTGGTAGTGAACTTGATTAATCAGGACAATTAATAAAGTTGTGATTTGCAGTAAATCAGTCATTTAACTAGTGCATAATAGGGCTGCTGCCGAATGAGAGCCTGAGCTTGCTGCGGTGAAAGTGCATCGGTACTAAAATCGGCCACTCCTAAACCTGCTCCGAATACATTAACCCGCCATCGGTCATTTTCTGGTTGTGCCTTTGGAAGGCGATGTACGGTTTTTCCACTGGCATCCAAAGCTTGCTTCGTGGCAACTTTGCCGTGGTGTTGGATGCAGAGTTGGATGTAGCGTAGTTGAATTTTAGAGTTCTCGGCTTCCACGTTTGCTAGGAATGGGGCCAGAGTGCTTATCGCCTCCGGTAGCCGCCCTAGTTTCTCAAAAGCATGAGAAACTAGGATACTGATGTTGACATTGGCGGCGTAGTATTCGTTTAGGTCGGAGATGCCTCCATTGTCAAAGCCTAATTTTCGTTTCTGCCAATCATCCTGATAGAAGCCAATGGCGGCGCGGTAATAGCTGGTTGCCTGGGCCTGATTCCCGTTGGATTCAGCTTGAATGCCGTGCTTTAGTAGTGATATTAGCTTGTCCGGGATGCAGACTGGAAAGCCCTGTTGGAGGTAGGTAAAAATTCCCGTTTCAACTACCGTAGTATCCAGTCGCTTATTCACAATAAACAAGCTGTCATGTCGCGTAAATGATGTGTCGGCGAAGTAATATAGCTTCTCTAATTCGCTGCAATCATCGCATTCCGGAAACCGGAGGTCCGGTTTTACAGCTGCTGCCCGGTGTTGAGGAGTGCAGGACACAAGCCAACTACAAACAACCAGCAACAAGTATGGAGCTTTCATGCCTTAAAGAAGCGGCTAATTCTGCACTGTGTCCACCGATTCCGCCGGCCCAGCTGCCGGTTTCCGCTTCCAGCTCACCAACCACACGCCCAAGAAGATAAGCGCCGCTTGGCCGGCCTTGCCCCAGGTGAGGTGGTCTTTGCCCAGGGCCACGGCGATGAGCACGGCCAGCACTGGCTGCGGGTAGATGTACACGCCCAGCAGGGCAGGGGAGGCGTATTTCAGCGCCCAGTTGTTCAGCAGATAGGCCAGGATGGTGAGGAAGACCACCATGTAGCCGATTTCGAGCCAGATGTAGAGCGGGAAGTGGGCGTAGTCGGCCGTCAGGGCATCGCGCCAGCCAAACGGCACCGCAATGAACGCACCCACCAGAAACACCCGCGCCAGTACCGTAAAGGCGTGGTACTTGCGCATCAGCGGGGCTGAGAGTACCAGGTAGATGCCGAACACCGTGGCGTTGGCCAGAATGAACAGGTTGCCCAGCGTGGCGTGGGGGTACGCTGCTGCCTGCGCGTTGCGTCCCAGAATGAGCAAACCCGCACCCACCAGGCCCACGCCAATGCCCAGTACGCGCGTCAGCGTAATTTTCTCTTTGAGCAGAATGGCCGAGGCAATGACCACCACAATGGGCGCGATGGTTTGCAGCAGCGACGCGCTAATGGGCGAGGTGAGGTTGAGGCCCGAAAAAAAGAGCAGCTGGTTCACGCCAATGCCCAGCACCCCGCAGGCCAGCGCCCGCAGGTTATCGGCCCGGCCGATGATTTTATCCTGCGGAGCCACAAAGTATTTGATGACGGCGAAGAACAGTGCCGCCCCCACAATGCGCAACGTAACGATGCCAAGCGGCCCCATGTACTTCGGCATCACGTCTTTCGAGAGCGAATAATTGGCGGCGTAGATAAGGGCAACGAAAAAGAGAGCCGCGTGCACGCGGAGGGAATTGCGCATGGTAATGAGGTAGGTCGTTGCGCGAAGTAGCGCGAACTTTGTGGTTCGCGTCCCCCGCGCCTGCTGACTGGCCCGCGCCAGAATCGTTCGGGGACGCGAGCTACAAAGTTCGCGCTACTTCCCATGACTTCCCTCTTCCCCGACGACGAACCCGCCGCCTTCACCCCGGCCGCTGTGCCCGGGCCCGATGCGCCCCTGGCCGAGCGCCAGCGCCCCCGCCGCTTGGTCGACTATGCCGGCCAGCAGCACCTGGTGGGCGAAACCGGCGTGCTGCGCCGCTACCTGAACTCAGGCCGGCTGCCCAGCCTGATACTATGGGGCCCGCCCGGCGTGGGCAAAACCACCCTGGCCCACCTGCTGGCCAGCGAATTAAAACAACCCTTTTCGGCGCTCTCTGCCATTAATGCGGGCGTGAAGGACGTGCGCGACGTGATTGAAAAGGCCAAGCGGCAGCGCGGTACCGTGCTGTTTATCGACGAGATTCACCGCTTCAGCAAGGCGCAGCAGGATGCGCTGCTGGGCGCAGTGGAGTACGGCACGGTTACGCTGATTGGGGCAACCACGGAAAATCCTTCGTTTGAAGTCATCCCGGCCTTGCTCTCGCGCTGCCAGGTGTATGTGCTGGAGGCGCTGAGCGCTGATACGCTGCGTGGGCTGGTGCAAAAAGCGCTGACCGAAGACGAGGCGCTCAAGCAAAAGAAGGTCGTCCTCAAAGAAGACCACGCCCTATTGGCCCTGAGCGGCGGCGATGCCCGCAAGCTGCTCAACCTGCTCGAAATTGTGGTGCAAAGCACGACGCCCGATAAAAAGGGCGTCATCCAGGTGACCGATGCGGTGGTGCAGGAAGTGGCCCAGCGCCCGCTGGCGCGCTACGACAAGGGCGGCGAGATGCACTACGACGTCATTTCGGCCTTCATCAAGTCCATTCGCGGTTCCGACCCCAACGCGGCCCTTTATTACCTGGCCGTGATGCTGGAAGGCGGCGAAGACGTGAAATTCATTGCGCGCCGCATGCTCATTCTCGCTTCAGAGGACATCGGCAACGCCAACCCCAATGCCCTGATGCTGGCCATCAGCTGCTTCCAGGCCTGCACCGTCATCGGCCTGCCCGAATCGGACCTGATTCTGGCGCAAACCGTTATTTACCTGGCTACTTCGGTGAAAAGCAATGCTGCCTACATGGCTATTCGCGCCGCGCAGGCCGAGGTGAAGGCCAACGGCGTGCACCCGGTGCCGGTGCCGCTACGCAACGCCCCCACGCGCCTGATGAAGCAGCTGGGCTACGGCAAGGAGTACGCCTACTCGCACAACGGCGAAGGCAACTTCGAGGAGCAGGAGTTTCTGCCCGACGCGCTGAGTGGCACCCGTTTCTACGAGCCCGGCCGGAACGCCAGCGAGGCCAAGATTCAGGAGCGGCTGCGCGGCTGGTGGGGCGAGAAGTACGGCTACTAATTCGGGCAGGCTGGGTTGGTTCGGCTGGGCCGCCGCAGGGAATGGCCGCCTATTCCTTGAGCAGGCGCAAGGCAAAACGCGCGCCGCCGCCCTGCCCGTGGAGCAAGAATACGCCGGGCGGTAATTCGGCCAGGCTCAGCCGGTGGGTTTGCCCTCCAGACAAGGCTAGGCGGCGTACCGTGCGGCCGGTCGCGTCGCAAATAGCCACCTCGTAGCTGCCGGTTGGCAGCGCCCGCATGTCCAGCGTACTCATGGCTGAAGCCGGGTTGGGCCACAGCGCAACAGCGTGCGTGGCCGCCGGCCAGGCCGCCAGCGGGGCCGCCCCATTCACCCGCAGTAACACCACCGAGGTGAAGGGGGCCAGCACCAGACTGCCGCTGTAGGAAGCGTTGCGAACGTCGACGTACCGCATGCCTGCGGGCAACGCCACGGTGCGCGCCACCGCCGTGGCGTTGTACTCGAAGCGGACAGAGTCGGCGAGGCTGGCCGGGGCCAGGGTGGCTTCCCGCACCGTCACGTTGTCGACCCACACGGTGCGGTTGTCTTCGGGCGTTTGCAGGAGGGCAAGCGCGTTGGCGTGGGCGGCCGTGGTTAGTAAGTGCAGCTCGTAGGCCCGTGCCGTCGGCGTAAGCTCGACCACCTGGCGGCTGGGGGTGAGGTCGGCGTAGGCGTTGCTGCCCTGTATCAGGAAAACCTCCAGCAGCTTGGTGCCGGCCGAGCTGCGGGCATCGAAGCGCAGCACGTAGTTCTGGCCCAGCGTTACGCCGCCCACCGAAGCCAGCGCCTGCATGGGGCCACCATTCGGCGCAGCCGCATTGCTGGCCATGCGCAGGCTGCCGCCGCTGCCCAGGGCATTGGCATTGTCCCAGGTAATAACGGGGCTACCGGCCGAGGAAGAAGAGCCCCAGTTGTTGATGCCCGTGGTGAAGGAGCCGTTGGCTATTTTCTCGGGGCTAATAAAGCTCTGAACGCGGAACGGCCGGAACCGCACCGGGCTTCCCACCGAGCCAGCATCCTGGTTGAACCGGGACTGCCATTCGCCGAGCGTGTAGTTCTGGTTATCGTAGCGGATGTGCAAGGCATTGCTGAACGGCTGCGCGTAGTAGTTGCCGCTGAGGGTGCCCAGCTGGGGCAGATTGGCGAGCAGCACCCGGTAGTCGGCTACCAAGGCATCGGGCCGGGTGCTCACCAGCACGTTGTTCTGAACGGTGTGGCCCGTGCTGGCGCAGGAAACGGCCGCGGCAATGACCAGTTGGGCCCCGTTGTTGAAGCTGGTGTTGCCGCTGACCGCAACGTCGCTGTTGCCGTGGAGGTAGATGCCGGCGTAGCCGCATTCGGCCACGGTGTTGCCCTGCACCGTCACGTTGCGCGTGCAGTCGTCGAGGTAAATGCCGTTTGCGGGCATGAACGTTTGCCCAACCGCTCCTTCGGGCGCGCCCACCCCGTTGAGGATGATGTTGTCGGTGATGCGGGCATTGACGTTGTTGGCGGGCGGGGCACCGTTGTAGGTATAAATGCCCCCGCCGTCATCTTTCGTCAGGCAAAAGTTGCTTATCAGGTTGCGCGCCACGCTGATGTTGCTGGTGCCGAAATACGCCAGGCCCACGTAGCCGCAGCTGTCCAACGTGTTGTTTTCGAGCGCCACGCGGTTGCTGTTGCTTATCCCGAAGGTGTAGTACTGGCCGTCGCCGCCGAGGCCCCGGCCCGGCACCACTCCCGTGTTGCGCACGGTGTTGTTGCGAAAGGTGAAGTCGGTGTAGCTGTCCACGCTCACCGCGTTGTTGTTCACGCCCCGAATAAGATTGTTTTCCAGGAGTACGTCGCTGCCGCTGCCGCTCAGCAAAACCCCGTTTTCGTCGGCTCCGAGTATCTGCATGCCCCGCACCACTAGGTGCGAAACGTTCGTGCCTTCGAGGGCAATATGGGCCGTCTGCGCAATGGTCAGGTTTTCGAGCGTGAGGTACTGCTGGTTGCGAATAACCACGCCCGAGGGCGCGGCCGTGGTGGCCGACAAAGCGCCATCGGCCGGGGCAGTGGTGGCATAGAGCCGCAAAGTGGCCCGGGCCGGGTAGTAGTACCACTCGCCGGTCTGGTCAAGGGTTGCGGGGTGGTTTTGGAGAAAGAACCCCCAGCCATCGGGCAGCCCGCCGCTGGTGTAGAAAGGGCTTTCGAATGCCCCCAGCGTGAGCGTAGTGCCGCTGTGCCCGGTTACGGGGGCGCGGTCGAGCACCCAGCGAATGCTGCGCACCACGGCCGTGGCTCCCGTCCAGTTACCGCTGAGCTGGGGGGCCGTCAGGCCGGTGTTGCCGCTGTGCGAGGCAATGGTAAGGTAGCCTTTGTTGGGCGCGCTCAGGTTGGGGTGGCGTCCCAGCGGCAGGGCCCGCCCGTTGGGTGCGTAAAGGTCGGTTACGGCCGTTCCGGCGGCGCAGGGTGCTTCCCACAGGTTGGGGCCCGCGCTAGTCCAGCCGTTCAGGGGCGTGCTGCCGCTGAGCACGGGCGCCGCGGCGGTGGCCGGCCCGAAGGCGCCAAACGTGAGGGGCGCACCGCTGGTGCCCGAGCGGGTGATGGCCAGCTGCCCGCGGAAAACGTCGCCGCGGCGGAACAGCACTTGGTCGCCGGGCTGTAGCAAGGGCATGGCCGCATCGAGGCGAGCCAGGCTTTGCCAGGGAGTAGTCGCATTCTGAGCTTGAGCAGCCGTGTTGGCGTCGTTGCCAGTGGCAGCGACGTAATAAGTTGCTGAGCGGGCCGGCAGTCCGCCCAGCAGCAAGGCTGCGAGTATAAAGTGTTTCATGCGAAATGAAAATTTATCGACAGTTAAGTAAACTATTGCAAGGAAATAATAGAAGTAAGCCCTGTAATGCCTGGAAATTTACGGCGATAAAAAGGAGCAAGTAGCTTGGTCGTGCGTCTTTCGCCAGGGCCGGCCTATTTTTACCCAGTCATCTTATCTTTTCCATTCATGCGTCAATTTTTCAAATTTGTGCTGGCTACCATCGTTGGTTTGCTCGCGTTTAGTTTTATCGGTTTCCTGATTTTCGCGGGCATCATCGGCGCGGCGGCCAGCAGCGACGGCAAGAAGGAGGTAGCCGCCAACTCGGTGCTCGAACTCAAGCTGAATGAGCCCCTGACCGAGCGCGGCCGGGGCCGGGAGTTCGGCCCGTTCGGCGGCAGCGGCTCGACCGGGCTTATCGAAATAAAGGAAGCCATCAAGCGGGCCAAAACCGACGGCGACATCAAGGGCATTTTGCTGAACTTGGAGTTCGTGCAGGGCGGCATGGCCTCGCTGGAAGAAGTGCGCGACGCGCTGCTCGACTTCAAAAAATCGGGCAAATTCGTGGTGGCCTATCACGAGGTAAGCTCCGAGAAAAGTTTTTATCTGTCGTCGGTGGCCAATGAGATTTACCTGCACCCGCAGGGCACGCTCGAATTCAACGGCCTGAGCTCGGAGGTAATGTTCTACAAGCGCCTGTTCGACAAAGCCGGCATCGAACCCTACATCTTCCGGGTGGGCTCGTTCAAGAGTGCCGTAGAGCCGTTTTTCCGCGAGAACTTTTCCGATTCGGCCCGCTACCAGACCGTGTCGTTCCTCAACTCCATCAACGGCTATATGGTGAAGCAGGTAGCCAAGTCGCGCGGCATCGCCCCGGAGCGCCTGAAAGTCATTTCCGATTCGATGCTGGTGCACAACGCGCCCGACGCGCTGCGTTTGAAGATGGTGACCAAGCTCGGCTACTTCGATGAAGTGCAGGACTACATGCGCGGCAAACTAGGACTGGCCAAAGATAAAAAGCCCAACCTGGTGAGCCTGAGCGACTACAGCGACAGCGACGATGCCGACGAAAAAGAAGGCAACACCAGCGGCAACCGCATCGCCGTGATTTACGCCGAAGGCGACATCGTAACCGGCAAAGGCTCCGACGATAACATCGGCAGCACCAAGTTTGCTGAGGCCATCCGCAAAGCCCGCCTCGATGACAAAGTGAAGGCCGTGGTGCTGCGCATCAACTCGCCCGGCGGCTCCTCGCTGGCTTCGGACATCATCTACCGCGAAGTGTCGCTGACTAAGAAAGTGAAGCCGATTATCGCCAGCATGAGCGACGTGGCGGCTTCGGGCGGCTATTACATTGCCATGGCCTGCGACACCATTGTGGCCCATCCAAATACCATCACGGGCTCCATCGGCGTGTTTGGCGTGCTGCCCAACATTCAGCCGCTGCTGGCCGATAAGCTCGGCATCACCGTGGACCGCGTGACGACCGGCAAGTTCTCCGACCTGCCCACCATCACCCGCCCGCTCACCGATTTCGAGAAGCGCACCCTGCAGGGCGAGGTAAATCACATCTACGCCGACTTCACGAGCAAGGCCGCCCTGGGCCGCCATATGCCCGTCGAGCGCCTGCGCCGCATTGCCTCGGGTCGCGTCTGGAGCGGCATCGAAGCCAAAAACAATGGCCTGGTCGACGTGCTGGGCGACTACCAGGATGCCCTAAACATTGCTGCTGCCCGTGCCCACCTCAAAGCCGACGATTACCGGGTGCAGCGCCTGCCGCGCCAGCGCTCGTCCTTCGAGGCCCTGATGGCCCGTTTCGGCGGCGACGACGCCGAGGTGAAAGCCCGTGCCATCAAGGCCGAGCTGGGACCGCTGTACCCGGCCTACGCCCAGTACCAGCAGCTGCTCCAAATGCGCGGCGTGCAGGCCAAACTGCCGTATTCGCTCGAAATCAAGTAAAACATCAAACAGCCGTAGCGCGAACTTTGTAGTTCGCGTCCCCGAACAAGTCGTTGCAACGGCGAGGGGACGCGAACTACAAAGTTCGCGCTACATCATTCCAGCCATTGCTTATGCTCTCCCACCTTAAAGAAGCCGCTTCCTACATCCAGACCAACTCGCAGAACTTCCAGCCCACCATCGGTATCATCCTCGGCACGGGCCTTGGGGCGCTGGCTAGAGAGGTTGAAGTCGAGCACGAAATCAACTACGCCGACATTCCCCACTTCCCGCTGAGCACCGTTGAAAGCCACGCCGGCCGATTGTTGCTGGGCCGCATGGGTGGCAAAAAAGTGGCAGTGCTGCAAGGGCGCTTTCATTACTACGAGGGCTACACCATGCAGCAGGTGGCCATGCCAGTGCGGGTGCTGAAGCTACTGGGCATTAGCCAGCTGCTGGTGAGCAACGCGGCCGGCGGGCTAAATCCTGAGTTTAACCTTGCTGATTTGATGCTGATTGACGACCACATCAACCTGCAGCCCGGCAACCCGCTTATCGGCGCCAACCTCGACGAGCTGGGCCCGCGCTTTCCCGACATGTTTGCGCCCTATGACGCCGACCTGCTAGCCCGCGCCGAAGCGGCCGCCGCCGCGCTGGGCCAGGCCGGCACCACCCGGCGCGGCGTGTACGCCAGCGTGCCCGGCCCCATGCTCGAAACGCCCGCCGAGTACCGCTACCTGCGCACCATCGGGGCCGATGCCGTGGGCATGAGCACCGTGCCCGAAGTGATTGCCGCGCGCCACCTGGGCCTGCCCGTGCTGGCCGTGTCCGTCATCACGGACCTGTGCGCGCCTGGCCACCTCAAGCCTGTGGTGCTGGCCGACATCTTCGCCGCTGCCGGAGCTGCCGAACCCCGCCTTACCGCCCTGATTAAGCAGGTGGTGAAAGGACTGTAGTACCTGCTTTAGCTTGTGCCTGCCGGTACGTGCCAGGTGCTGCTGAAAAAGCAAAAGAGGCCCGGACGGTATGTCCGGGCCTCTTTCGTGGAAAATGGTTGGCAACTACATCTGCGCCGAAAAGGTGCGCTCTTCGGTTGCGCCGTTTTTATTCATGAAGCTGTAGCGTAACTCGGTGGCCGAGAGGTTGGCTACGGTGTAGTCGGTGCTAGTGCCTTTGTTGTCGGTGAGGTGCAGCACAGTGTTGTTGGTCATCAGCATCCAGGTGCCGGGATACGTGCTGCCATCGGACAGAATTTTCTGGGTATACGTACCATCGCTGCGGAACGTGAGCGAATACTGGTCTTTGATGTTGGCGCCGGTGCCGGTAACCTGGCCGGCCTCTTTCACCTGGTCGAGGCGCCAGCTGCCGGTAGTGAGTTGCTGCGTAGCCGTCATGGTAGTGGGCTGTGGCATGGCGGGGGAGTCTTTTTTGCAGCTGCCGAGGCTGATAGTAGTCAGCGCCAGGGCAAGAAGGGTGAAGCGGAAGGAGTTCATGGGAAAAGAAAAATGTGAAATTGGATGAGTGATGACCAGTAGATGCGGCACTGCTGGTAATGGTTGCCTGGGCCGTCAGCTATTTGCTGAGCTGGCTATTTCTCCAGCACTTTGGTGGCCCTGGTGCCGCTCAGCACCGTGAAGATGCCCACGCCCCCCTGCACGTTGCTGTAAATGGTCGAAGGCTGCGCAAACGGGTTGCCGTTGGCCCCGCGCGCATCGCGCACCGACTGCCGGAAGCGGTAATAGGCAATGTCGGTGTGGTAGAGCGTGGCCGTCACAGTATCGCCCGGGAAAAAGCGGTAGCTGGTGCCCAGCACAAACGGCTGGCCGTTCAGCAGCCGGTCCTGCACCGATATATCCACTTCCGGCGATTTCAGCAGCGCCCCCTTGGCGGGGTTGCCCTTGTGCAGCTGCAGCCGGTAGCAGTCGTCGGGCGAGGCCGGGTCGCGAAAGTTGGTGAGGAAGTAAGCCTTGCGGTTTGTTCCGGTCTTGTCGTTGAACTTGTATTCCACCGAATCAATCGGAATGGGAGCTAGCATGGTCGTGGTTCCCGTAATCTGGCGGCCCTTGGTGTCGCGCACATCAATTTTAAACACGTCGCCGGCCTTGGCCACCAGCGGGTCGCGGCCAATGTGCGAGTGGAATTTCTCGCCCGAAGCCGTATCAATCAGGGCGTTGTAGTTGGGTTTGAAATCGAGCGCTATCAGCCTCCCGTTGGGCATAGTCAGCGTCACGGTTACGTCGGTGGGCACCTGGGGCAGCACTGCGCCCAGGTAAGGGACCGACGTGGTGACGGCCAGGTTGGGCACCTTGCCGGGCTCGAGGTAACACTCTACCACCAACTCGGCCGAGTAAGTAGGCAGCGGCACGTTGATGTCGTTCTGCAGCTTGCCGCAGCCGGCCAAGGCCAGCAGGAGCAGGGCGATAATGGATTTGAATAGGGAAGGCATTGGAGGATAATGCATAATTCAGAACGTCATGCAGAGCGCAGCGAAGCATCTCGCGTGCTGTTACTAATCAATGTTGCTTTCATGATTGAGTTAGTGCCACGAGCGAGATGCTTTGCTGCGCTCTGCATGGCATATGGCGACATGTTCTATCAAAACCGGAAATTGTACGTGAGCGACGGAATGACCGGAAACAACGATACCTGCTTGGCGGCAAATCCCGTAACGCGGTTTGAGGGCTTGTCGCGCACGGTGTCGAAAAACACGAAGTAGGCGTTGCGGCGGTTGTAGGCGTTGTAGATGCTCAGCGTCAAATCCTGGTTGCGGCGGGTACCGATTTTATACACTGCACCGAGGTCGAGGCGGTGGTAGGGGATGAGCTGGTAGGAATTGCGGTCGGGGTAGATGGGCACCGGGCGCGGGTCGATGCCCACGCTGGAACCCGGAATATCCTGCACGCCGAAGCGGCCGAGCGGCAAGGTGGTCAGGTTGCCCGAAGTGAAGATGAAGCTGGCCGTGAGGCTGAGCCGGGCATTGAGCTGGTGCAGCACCACCACGGTCAGGTTGTGGCGGCGGTCGTAGTTGGGGTGGAAGTCGCGGCCGCCGTTCACGCCGTTGGTGCCGTTCTGGGGCTGGAAGTTGCGCCAGCTCCAGGCCAGGGTGTAGCCAATCCAGCCGGTGGTGCGGCCGGTTTTCTTCTCCAGGTACACCTCGTTGCCGTAGGCCCAGCTTTTGCCGAAGATGAATTCCGCGTCCAAATCCGGGTTGGCAAACAGCTGCGCGCCGTCGCGGAAATCGACCTGGTTCTGCCCCCACTTGTAGTACAGCTCGTTGGTGAGCAGATACTTGCCGCCGAACAGCAGGAAGCTGGCCCCGCCGCTCACCTGCTGCGAGCGTTGCGGCTTTACCCGCAAGCGCGAGGGGTACCAGATGTCCGTCGGCAGCGTCGCGCCCGAGTTCGTGACGAGGTGTACGTACTGGTACATCAGCGCGTAATTCAGCTTGAACGAGGTGTTGTCGTTCAGCGAGTAGCGGGCGGCGGCGCGGGGCTCGAGGCCGCCGTACTGGTTGTCGCCGCTCCGAAAACCCGTCAGGCGCAGGCCGCCTTCCAGCTGCAATTTGTCGGTGGCCTTGTAGTTGTCGGAAGCATATACGGCGCCATCCAGGCCGTAGTAGTTCACGTCGGAGCCGAAGTTGATGCGGCCGTCGGCGGAGTTGGCATCGAGCCGGCCCACGCCAAAGGTGTGCTGCGTGAGGACGCCCCCGAATTTCAGCTGGTGCCGGTCGTCGGGCGTGTACTCAAAGTCGGTGCGCCCGGTGTAGTCGGTGATGCGCGAGCCCAGCGTGAAGCTGAACTGGTCGAGCTTGTTGGTCAGGGTGTACTTGTAATCGGAAACCGAGGCCGTGGTGTTCACAAACAGCTTGGGCGAAAACACGTGGTTCCAGCGCAGCGAGCCCAGCGTGTTGCCCCATTGAAAGCTGAAATTGAAGCCGTTGTTGCTGCTGAAGCCGAAGATGTCGCGGCCCAGGTAGCCGGTCAGGAACAGCTGGTCTTTCTCGCCGAGCGTGTAGTTGGCCTTGGCATTGAGGTCGTAGAAGTAGTAGTCCGGAATCGGGCTATAATCTTCCTTGTTCTCGTTGCGCTTGTTGATGGCGCGGGTGAAAATGTCAAAATACGTGCGCCGCCCGCTCACGATGAAGGAGCCTTTCCCCTTGTCAATAGGCCCCTCGAACGTGCCGCGCGACGAAATCAGTCCGATGCCGCCGGTGGTTACATACTTCTGCCGGTCGCCTTCGCGCAGCTTTACATCCACCACCGACGACAGCCGCCCGCCAAACTGCGCCGGAAATCCCGACTTGTACAGGTCCACGCTCTGCACCGCATCGGAGTTGAACACCGAAAACAGCCCGAACAAGTGGTTGGGGTTGTACACCACCGTATTATCCAGCAGCACCAGGTTCTGGTCGGCTGAACCGCCGCGTACGAACAAGCCGCTGGTGCCCTCGCCGCCGCTCTGCACACCTGGCTTCAGCTGCAGCGTTTTCAGAATATCGACTTCGCCAAACAGCGCCGGCAGCAGCTTGGCCTCCCGAATGCTGATGCGCTCGACGCCCATCTGGGTGCTTTTCAGTTTCTGCTCCAGCGACACGCTGCCGGTTACCAGCACCTCGCCTAGCTCCTGGTTGTTTTCCTCCAGGTCGAAGCTCAGGCGCTGGCTTTTCGTCAGGTTCAGGTCGCGCGTGATGGTGCGGTAGCCAATGGAGGTAACCACCAATTGCACCCGGCCGGCCGGCAAATTCAGGCGGTAGTGGCCCACCGAGTCGGCCGCCGTGCCGGTGGCCAAGGCCGGCACCGCCACGCTGGCCCCGGGCAGCGTTTCGCCGTGGGCACCCCGCACGGTGCCGCTGAGCGTTACGCGCCCAGCCTCCTGTGCCCAACTGGGCACGGCACTCAGTATCACCAGAAAAACCATGAGCCAGAAACAGCGCGTCGTCAAACTAAAAACCATACAGCAGCGAACAAGACGAAGCACAAAGGTAGCTGTCCCGCAACGCCGCACCCGGCCGGATAGTTTATGCCCGGGCCGCTATTGCTCCACAAACGGCCGCAGAGCCTGCACAATTTGTGGGGCGGGCACCACGCCGGCCTGCCGCCACACCGGCTGCCCTTTATGGAACAGAATCAGGGTCGGGATACTCTGCACCCGGTATTGCTGGGCTACGGCCTGGTTGCGGTCCACGTCTATCTTGATAACCCGCAGCTTGCCCCCGTGCTGGGCGGCCACCTGCTCCAGAATGGGCGCCATGGTTTTGCAGGGACCACACCAGGTGGCAAAGAAATCGACCAGCACGGGCATACCGGGGCTGTCGATGAGCTCGGAGAAGGACTTGCGAGGCACGGGACTACAAATTAGTAATGAAAAAATAACCGTTCAGACGGGGCCAAAACGCAACAGGCCCGGCTGGGGGCCGGGCCTGTTGTACGAGAAATGACTGGGGCCAAGATGCGCCGCTGCAATTCCTTATTGTTCTTTTTTAATAATGGTCACGTCGTTGCTCACTTCCGGGAACACAAAGCGGCCGCTCACGGCACGCGCGCCCTTCACGCGGCACTCCCAGGTGTAGCGTCCGGGCGTTGCCTGGGCTGCTTCGCCTTCACCGGTTTTGAAGTAGTCGGGGTCAGAGGGGTCCGTGGGGAAAAGCACGTCCACGCCGCTCTGGCCTCTGGGTATTTCCTTCACCAACAAATAATCCTTTTGGGTGCGCTCGTTGTGAACCACGAAGGTGGCCGTGTAAGGACCAAGCTGGCCGTATTTGTCCAAGATGCCGAGCTTGATTTGGGCGGTGGTGCTCACCATCCAGGTTTGAGCTTTGGCAGCCGGGGATAAGCCCAGGAGCAACCCGAAAAATCCGACAAATAGCAATTTTCGTAGCAGAAAAGAAGGTGCTGAAATCATCACGATATAAAGAAAAAAGTGGGTGAAATTACTGGTGCAGGATTGGTCGCCTAATGTTCCGCAGTAGGCACTTTCATGCCAAGATAATGTACTTGTAATGGGATTGCAAATGTGTGCTCTCAAATGGTTGTTCAAATATTCCAACATTTGGCGCAAGCAGAAATTGGGTTTTCGATGAACGACAATTAATCGACGTCCACAGAGGCTAAGTTGCGGCCGAAGCGCGCAGATGGAAAGTCGGCGGTTGGTTTCGCGTTAATAATCAGGCGGCTTGGCGGCGGTAACCCGGCCCGTAGTGGGAGGGTGCACGCCAGGTCGTCATTCCGACGCAGCTTTGCAAGATGAACCGCTATTTCGTGCCATTTGCCCAACTCCGCAGGCAGCCCGCTATTGTTGTCGACAGCGTGGGACTCGGCGCTGTCCTCACGCTGGCCCACTGGCGGGGGGCCGCTACGCCCAGCGTTCTGCGCGACGATACCAGTGCCGGTTCCGCCTTCCGGGCCCTGCATCATCCCGAAACGCCGGGCCTCTCGGCAGGCGCCGTTACGGCCAATCATTTCGACGTGGACGGCTTCGTGGGCGTTTGGAGCCTGCTGAACCCGGCGCTGGCGTTGCGCCACGAAGCGCTGTTGCGCCAGGTGGCCGGATTAGGCGATTTTCGGGAAATAGACTTCGCCAACCCCGAGGCCAGCCACGCGCTGCAGCTGGTGTGCTGGCTGAATGCCGAGGAAAAGGCCCGTTTTTATGAGCCTTTCGGGGCGCCTGCCCGACGACGCCGCGAGGATGAAGCTTCGGCCGAAAAATTCGACTGGTTTTTGCCGCGCTTTGCCGAAGTGCTGGACACTCCCGAAGCTTTCCGAGCGGCCTGGCAGCCCGAATTTGACCGTGTGCAAGCGGCAGTGGTCCAGCTACAAGCACCCTCAGCAAAGCGCCGGAATTATCCGGAGATTGGCTTGGCGGTAGTCGAAGCCCCCGCTCCGGTACCGTACTACGCCTTGTTTGGCCCCACTGCGGGAATGGACATCGTACTGAGCGTATACGATGGCAACCGCTACGAGCTCGAATACAAATACACTACCTGGATTGACCTCGAAAGCCGCCCTACGCTGCCCCGCCTGAACATGGCCCCGCTCGTGGCCCGGCTGAATGCGCTGGAAACCAGCGGCCGCGCCTGGGCCGCCGACGGCATCACCGATACTGGCCCGCTGCTGCGCCTCGGCGGGAAAAAGCTTACCAAAGCCGAGCGCTACGCCGACCCCGACGGCCGGCCAATTTATGCGTCATCCATTGCGCCGGCAGCGATGGAACAAGAAGTTGTGGCGTTTTTTCGGCAGGGGTACGCCGGCATCCAACCAAAGAAGTACTGGACCTGGGCGGAGGTGAAAGCAGCGGTTTAGTTGTTAGACTTGTTCCCAAATACTGAAAAGCACCAAATTGGCGGTCATGCTTCATCTTGCGTCCGCGCAGTCGAAGCATCTCTACCGCTTCGTTGCACCGATTGGATTGCTTACACGGTAGAGATGCTTCGACTGCGCGGACGCAAGATGAAGCATGACGTTCTTTTTTTGTTTTCTCTTATTGGGGAACAAGTCTATTATATGCTTGATGTCAGTTGTTAATACAAACCTGGCTGCCTGACCAACAATTGACACCACGTAACCAGCCTTACACCGCGCAATTGGTTTCGTCGCCGCGCACATCTACCACGTGCACGCTGCTGTTGCCTCCTGCACCGGGCCGCACCCGAATCTGGGTACCAATGCGCTCCTTCAGGTCGGAAACGTGGGAGATGATGCCAATCATCTTGCCCGAGTGCTGCAGCCGTTCGAGGGCGTCGAGGGCTGTATTAAGCGCATCCGGGTCGAGGGTGCCGAAGCCTTCGTCGATGAACAGCGACTCGATGCGGGCCTTGTGGCCGGCCAGCTCGCTCAGCCCCAGTGCCAGGGCTAAGCTTACAAGGAAGCTTTCGCCGCCCGAAAGCGACGCCATTGGCCGCACGGTGTCGGCCTGGTCGTGGTCAACAATTTGGAGTTCCAGGTTGCGGTTAGGCGTTTTCAGAATGGTGTAGCGGCCCGTGAGCTGGCGCAGGCGCAGGTTGGCCAGCCGGGCCAGGTGCGTGAGCGTCAGGCCCTGGGCAAACTGGCTGAACTTGTCGCCCCGCGCCGAGCCAATCTGTTCGTTGAGGTCCTGCCATCGCTGCTCTTCCTGCTGGCGTAGCAGCAGCTCTGCCAGGCCGGCGGCTTGCTGGGCGCGGGCGTCATCGTCCTGCTTCAGCTGGTTGCCCACGGCCCCAAGCTGCTGTTGCAGCACGTCATCAGCAGCCGAAAGGGTGTTGAGCTGCGCCGTGAGCTCCGCCGTGGTGTGGGGCGTGAGGCCGGCTTCGGCGTGGTGGCTTAGCTCAGTGGTAAGCTTGGCCTGAAGCGTGCGCGCCGCTTCCTGGGCCGTGCGGTGCTGCTGGCGCCGTTGGGCAAGGCGCTCGGCCTCGGCAGGAGGCAGCAGCAGGGCCTTTGCCTCGGCGGCGGTGGCAAAGCCGGCCGTGGAGAGGGCAGTAGCCAGCTCGGCCTGGCGTTCGGCAAACGCCGCCTGGTGCGTTAGCAGTTGCGTTTGCAAGGATTCCTGGGCGCTTTGCTTCACGGCCAGGTCCTGTTGCTGCGCGGCCAGCTGCTGGTGAACCTGTTTGAGGTCCTCGGCTAGCTTTTGGGTGTTGTGGTGCAGCTGCTCGGCTTCGGCGCTGGGATTGGTGCCCGCGTAGTAGGCTTGGCGGGTCGCTTGCTGCTGCTCCAAGGCCAATTCATCGTCTTTGATGGCGGTGGCGACGGCGGTTATCTCCAGGAGCCTCCGGCTCAGCTCTTCGACGCGGGCCTTGTGCACCACCTCTTTCTCCAGCAGCGCTTTTCCTAGCTGGGTCAGGGTGTTCACTTGGGCTTCGTAGTGGTCGGCTCGCTCCTGCAACGTCACCAGAATGCTGTCGTAGGGTGGCCGGGCGGGTAAAGCCAGCTGGTGCGGCCGAAGAATATCCTGGATGGTGCTACGGAAAATGTCGGCTTGTTCCTGCCATTCTACCAGCTCATCGGCCAGCTTGGCCAGTTCGAAGTCGAGGCTGCTTTGCCGCTCCAGCAGCCGCGGAATCTCGCGTTGCGCAACCGTGGCAGCTTCTCCGGCTTGCAGGTACTTCTCGCGCAAAGCAGTCAGCTTCTCATCGAGCACAGCGAGGCGGCGGCGGGCAGCCACCGCGGCGGCTTGTTCGGCAGTGGTTTCAGCCAGCAAGGTGCCCACCGCGGCGGGGTCGGCCGGCAAGCTGGGCGTGGGCACCAGCGTAGCGGCCACCGCAGTGGCGTGTTGGCGGGCTGCCTCAGCGGCATCCAGGGCTTCCTGACGAAGCTGCTGGCGCTGGCGCTGCTCGGTCTGGCGGCGGGTGCACGAGGTAGTGGCATGGCGCAGCTCTTCCTCAAGCGCCGCCAGCGTTTGCTGCTGCTGGGCCACGCGCTGCTCTTGCTCGTCGGCTTCGGCGGCAAAATCAGCGGCAAAAGCGTGCTCCAGGGCCCCGCACAGCGGGCAGGGCTGGCCATCTTGGAGTTGATGGCGGTGAGCGTTGAGGTCGGCCAGGGCTTGTTGGGCACGCAACTCGCGCCGGTAGCTTTCCAGCAGCCTCTGGCTGTCGTTGCGGCGGGTTTCGAGGTGGGCGACGGCGGTTTCGGCTGCTGCCTGGGCCGGGGCTTCCTGCGCGATTTGGGCGGCCAGGCTTTCGGCGCGGGCTTGTTGCTGGTGGGCAGTTTCGGCCTTCGGCAACAGCAGCTGCAACCCCTGCTGCCGGGTGGTGAGGTCGTCGGCGCGCTGCGCCAGGGCGGCGGCATTGGTACCGTTCAGCAGGGCGTCGCGTTCGTTGCGGCAGGGCTGGCCCTCGTCCTTGATGGCCTGCTGGCTGGCCAAGGCGTTGGCTTCGAGGCCGCGCTGGCGTAGCAGGTCGGCAGCGGCTTCGCTTTGGTTTTTGCGCAGCTCGGCCCCACGCGCTTCGCGGGTGGCTATTTCCTTTTGAGCGCCCTGCAGGTCGATAATTTCACGGCCCAGCTGCAGTAGCTGTTCCTTCAATTTCGCTTCGGGACTGTGGTCGATAAGCCAAGAGTCGAGGGTGGCGTTTTGGCGGCGCAGCTCTTCAATATTGGCGGCCTGTTGGGCCAGTGTGGCTTCGTCTTGCTGGTGGTTTTGCTGGTTTAGGAAGTGGGCGTTGCGCCTAATTGTGAGCTGATTGCGGGTAGCGGCAATTTCGGCGTCGTGCTGCTGGGCTTTGCTCAGTACTGGGCGCAGGCGGTTTTCTTCGGCCAGAGCGTCGGCGTGGGCAGCGGTGGCGGTGCGGTGGGCCGTGGCCGCGGCAGTGGCCGCCAATGCCAGGCGGGGTAGGGCCTCGGCCAGCTCCCGTAGCTGCTTTTCGTCGCTGATAACTTCCTTCTCGGCGGCCTCTGCCAATTCCAGCGGCTTGTCCACAACTGCCGCGCGCAGGTGGCCTTCGAGCCGGGTAAATTCTGGTTGCAGGGCTTCGTCGGCCAGTTGCAGGCGCTCTACATCGAGAGCTGTTGCAGCCAGCTGGCGGTCCAGCTGCTCAAGTTCGGTGCGCCAGGCCAGGCAAATGGCCAACTCCTGCTGCTCTTCATAGTGCTGCTCGGCCTGCTGGTGCAGCACGTCGAGCTGCCGTTCCAACTCGGCCCGTTCCTCGTCTGAGAGCAGGCGCGTGGCGTCCAGCTTGGCACGCAGCAGCTTGGTCTTCAACTCTTCCTCCTTCGCCTTTTCGAACGCGGCCACACTTAGCTGCGAGTAGATGCCCACGTTGGTCATCTTTTCGAGCAGAGCGCTGCGCTCTTTTTCGGGGGCGTGCAGGAAGCGGGCAAACTTGCCCTGGCTCAGCAGCACCGACTGCTCGAACTGCCCAAAGTCCAGCCCCGAAACCTCGCTCACTCGGGCGGGCACGGCTTCCTTGCCCGAAACCACGGCCACGCCCGAAGGGCTCATTACCAGGGTCATGGCATCCTGGCCGAGGCCGCCTTTATCTTCGCCGCGGGTTTTGCGCTTCACTTCCCAGCGCGAGCGGTAGCGCACGCGGTCCACCGTACCCGTGTCGGGATTGGTTTCGTGTACTTCAAATTCAACTTCCGAAAATGCGTCTTTGGCGTGGCGGCTCACCATCTCGCCCACCTGCCGGTCGTGGCGCGGCACCCGGCCGTAGAGGCCCACGGAAATTGCGTCGAGCAGCGTACTTTTGCCCGCACCCGTGGGGCCCGTAATGGCGAAGAGCCCCGTATCAGCCAGGGGCGTTTCGTCGAAGCGAATGAGGAACGGTCCGGGCAGCGAGTTTAGATTGGCAAAGCGGACGCTGATAATTTTCATAGTCTAAAATTACGCCCGCCCCACCAGCAAGAAGCAGGCGGGGCGGGCGAGAAGTCAACTTAAATGCGCCTAAAGAAGCCTATTTGGCTGTGCTTGGGACCGTAGCACGCTGGCGCCGGGCATCTTCGGCCAGGTAAAAAGCGGATTCCTGCTGGTAAGCTTGCAGGTCCCAATGCGATTGTGCACGGGCCAGGCTCACGATGGACGCCTGAAAAGCCGTGCGCTGCTCAGGCGTGCACAGGGCACTGGTCGAATCGGCCCGCAGGGCATTGCGGAAACGGTCGAGTTGGGCTTCTACGGCCGTGACTTCAGCGGCACCCTTCTTGGGTAACTGCTCGGTGGGCGTGCGCAGCACGGGGTACGACTGGCCCCGGTATTTCTCTACGTTGGCTGTCGGCAAGTCGACTGCTGCTGCTTTCCTGCGCGAAGCCATGCGGCCCAGATTGAATGCCGCCACAACGCCGTTGGCAATCAAGGAAGCCTGCGCCTGCGCGTGGTCAGCGGCGGCCATCACGAGCACTAAAGCAAGGATGGGTAGTTTTATGTTCATAAAAAGCAAATCAAGAAGGAAGAAAAATAAATCTACGGCCAAGGGCCGAACAAGTAAATATACACTGCGGGTACGCTTGCAAATGGCTTTCGCAACGACGCACAGCTTATTCGCGGCCGCCTCCCATCTGGGGGTCGGTTTCGCTCAACAGCTGACGCAGCTCGCCAAATGTGGCCGTGAGTGTGGCGGCGCGCTCGGGCGGCAGGCCTGCTACGCGCCGGGCAAATACCTCCTCTACCGTCAGCTCGTGCAATAGCGCCAGCGGGGCTGCGTCGGCGGCCAGGTCGGGCTGTTCGGTGGCGCGCTGGTGGCGCACGCCGCGTGGGGCAATTACCTGCTGCTTTTGCAGTTGCAGCACGGCCTGCACGCGGCGCTGCACTTCGGCGGGTGTTTCGTCGGAGCGCACCAGTACGTCGGCCCAGGCCACCAGCGGGAAGGCCGAGTTATCGTAAGCCAGGATGTCGGCCTCTACTTCCTCGAGCGAGCCGTGGAAGCGCTGCAGCCGCCGGGCCACCGGCACCAGCAGGCCCGTGATAGTGGGCGCGCCCGCGCCCTTAAATTCCAGGAGCAGCACCTGCTGCTTGTCATCGGCCTCGGTGAAGGACAGCGGCACTGGCGAGCCCGAGTAGCGGATGTGCGCCCGGCCACCCACCACTTGCGGGCGGTGCAGGTGGCCCAGCGCCACGTAGTCGAACGCCAGCGGGAAATGTTCGGCTCCCACCAGCCCCAGCCCGCCAATGTGCACGTCGCGCTCGGCTCCCTCGCGGGCTTCGCCGCCAGCCGCATAGAGGTGGCCGGTGGCGAGCACGGGCACGTCCTGCTCGCGCAGGCGGCGCACCACGTCCATCTCCGAGAGCGCCGCGTAATGGCCGGCAATGCTTTGGCGGATGCGGATTTGGCGGTCGTCGGGGCTTTCGCCAGCCACGGCCAGGCGAATATCGCGGTCGCGCAGAAACGGCACGGCACACACCACCAGGCCCGGGCGGCCATTGGGTCCGGCCAGGTGCAGCACTTGCTCGGCAGGGTCGGCGGGTACGCCGCCCACTACGTGAATGCGCAACTGCCGCAGCAATTGCCGCGAGGCGTTGAGCATGGTAGGCGAGTCGTGGTTGCCGCCTACTACCACAATGTCGCGGCAGCAGGTGCCCTGCATGCGCACCAAAAAGGTGTAGTATTGCTCCTGCGCCGTGTAGGAGGGCGATTGGGTATCGAAAATGTCGCCGGCAATCACCAGCGTATCAATGGCCTGGGCCTGCACCGTCAGCAGCAGCCAGTCGAGAAAAGCCTGTTGCTCGGTGGTGCGTTCCTGGCCGGTTAGGAAGTGCTGGCCGAGATGCCAGTCGGCAGTGTGGAGAACGCGCATAAGGTAGAGTGAATCTCAAAGATACCTGAACCAGGAAGAACCTTACAGTGGCCTTGGCCCGGGGTTCCCGCTGGCGCACGTTTGCGCCGCTTGCGGGCCGTTTCTGTCGCGCAGTAGTCGGTGGCAGAAGCCTGGTTCCGGGGCATACCTTCGCGCGTCGTTATATAGCCGCGCTGTTGGTGGGCTGGTTACTGCTGGTGAGGCTTTCGGTCTTCCAGGCGCACGCCGGCAGGCTGATGGAAAGCAGGCAGGCAATCAGCAGAAAACTGAACTCCATGCCGTTGCGGCCACCACCCACCACAAACCAGCCCTCCGGCCAATGCACGGTGGCAATGCCCACCAGCAGCACCACAATGTTGAACGCGGCTGCCGGCCGCAGCCACCGGTTCAGCAGCAGCAACAGGGCCGTGAGCACCTGCCCCAGTACTACTGCCCACGCCAGGGGCACGCCGAAGGGTGCAAAGCCGATTTTGTTCAGTAACAGCTCGCCAAAATCGTGCACGTCGGTACCCGTGAAAACGCCATGCAGGCTGTGAGAGAGCAGAATAATGGCTACTGCCAGCCGAAGCAGAAACAAACCCTTAAATACACGCATGCTATTGGTAAATAAAAAGCCGCAGCTGTTCATTGCATCGAATGAACGGCTGCGGCATACCCGTTTTTCGGCGGTCCTAGTGAACGGCTTGGTTCTGAAAGTCCGTAATGGCCTCGCCTAAATCCAGCACCTGCACACCGGGCAAAGCGGCTTGCACAATGCTGGCCCCCGCCGCCGAGCGGTAGCCGCCCGCGCAGTGAATGAGTACCGGCTTATCGGTCGGGATTTCGTGGGCCCGCTCGCGCAGTTCGGGCAGTGGTATCACCAGCGCATTATCGAACACTGGGGTTTTCGCTTCGGTGCGGTTGCGGATATCGACAATGGTGAACTGCCCGGGGTGCTGACGCACGGCTTCAACATCTACGGCAGGCGACGTGGCGGGCAGGGCCGCCGGGGCCAGCAGCGCCCCTTTAATATTGCCTTCGTAGCCTATTTTGGCGGTTTTGCGCTCCACAGTGTCGAGCGCAATTTTGGTGTCGGCCAGCAGGTAAAATTTCTCTTTCGGGCCCACCACCGAGCCCAGCCAGGTTTCGAATTTGCCGCCGTCCTGCAGGTTAATGGCGCCCTGTAGGTGGCCGGCGCGGAATTTGGCAGCCGGGCGGGTATCGATGAGTAGCACGCCGGGTTCCAGCGGGTCGGTACTGCCGAGGTGCGGCACTGCCCGAATGCTGTCTTCGAAGCTGGGGGCGCCCTGCTTGTTGAGCTGCACGTCGTGGGCGAAGTACTTGGGCACGAAGGGCTGGTCTTCGAGCAGCACTTTGATGAACTCCAGCTCCGACATGGGCTGCAGCGCATAGTTGGTTTTCAACTCTTTGGCGATAGTCGAGTCGAGGTCGAGGCTGGTGGTTTTGCCGCAGAGCGAGCCGGGGCCGTGCGCGGGGTATACTCGGGTGCTGCCGGGCAGGGTCATCAGCTTGTTGCGGGTGCTGCGGTAGAGCTGTGCGGCCAGGGCCTCGCGCTGGTGGCCACCCACGGCCTCGTCCTCGCGCAGGTCGGGCCGGCCCACATCGCCCACGAATAGGGTGTCGCCGGTGAATACGGCCCGGCTCTGCGCCATCTCATCCATCAGCAAAACACTGATGCTGTCGGGCGAATGCCCGGGCGTGTTGATGGCATGCAACTCCATGTTGCCAATTTTCAGGCGGTCGCCGTCATCGAAATGCTTGTGTGGGTATTTGGCCCCCACCAGCTTGCTGCAGTAGATGGTGGCTTCGGTTTCTTGGGCAATCTCCAGGTGCGACGACACAAAATCGGCGTGCGGGTGTGTCTCAATTACGGCAATGATGTTGGCCTCGTGCTCGTCGGCGAAGTCGTAGTAGGGCTGGGGGTCGCGGCCCGGGTCGATAACGGCAATCTGGCGGCCGCAGCGCACGGCGTAGCTGGCGTGGGCCAGGCCTTTGTCGTAGAACTGCTGAATTTGCACGGCCGAGGCCGTGCTACTGGGGAGGGGAGGCATAATGTAATGCGGTTGAGGAGCCTTCACAGCGGCGGCCCTGCAGATTGGTTGAGGAAGAACTCAAATATAAACGCTGGATGCGGAGTGCTCCCGGCACCGGCGGTTCAAGGCCAGGTTACACGCTCTAAATCGGGCAGCGCGCGGTCGGGCTGCCACCCCCAACCCACAATTACCTGGTTTGGCTCGATGGACAGCACCGTAGGAACAGCCGGCCGGGTGGCTACCAGGGGCCGTAATGCATGGCGGCCCGGTTCATACAGTAGCACTTGCCGGTAGGTATTTAGAATAAGGAAGCGGTGGTCGGGGCTCAGACCCAATGAGTGGAACGCGGCCGAGTGTGTGGGTGAGGTCGCAGTTGTATCGACCACTAGTAAGGTAGAAGGCAGGGTTTCGGGTACCGTCAGGGTATGCAAGTCGGTGAGCAGGCCAGTGGGCAGGCGCCGCGCCAGAATAAGCCCGGTGGGCTGTTCGTTCAGGTAATTACCAATCATGAAGAAGCCCGTCCCAGTCTGAGTAAGAAGCAGTCCACCAATAGCAGCCAAGATAATCGTTTCGGCATTAGGCACCTGCCGGAAAGTCTGGCCGATGAGCTGGTAGCTGCCACCGGGGAGGGCATACGCTCCCTGCCAATGGAAAGCCGGGCGCTTGCCACTCGGCCATAACACGGACTGGGCCAAGTGTCGTTGGCCATTGGGTTTGATGACCAGTAGGAAATCGACCCGCTTGGTGCGGGGTGTGGCCTGCCCGGCCGGTATCTGGCGCACATGTTCAGTGTCGGAATGGCCCAGCAGCAGCAGGCCCTCGGGCACCAGCGAGGCCGCTTCCAATTCGTCTTTAGTCTGCAGCGACCCTTGGTAGACTAATTCACCACTAGCTAGGGCACAAGTATGAATGAGAGGCAGCGGCGTCGCTTCGGTGAGTAGCTTTTGCTGCAATATCCATAAGTGCGTTTCGTTGGCCAGCGCCTGCAGGATGGGCTCGGCTGGCAGCTCGCGCGTCCAACGCGTCGACAAATCGGTGGTCAGGCAGCGCGCCAGGCAAGCCGTTTTGGTCGGCATTAGCAACACAAAACCCTGGCCGCCCGCCAGGCCTACCAACTGCGGTGGCGGTAGTGGCCGCAGGAGCGAATGCGCCCCGGCAAATACCAGTCGCGTCAGCCGAACTACACGCCCCAGCGAGTCGGTGAGTAGCAAGGCGCTGGAATCTGACGCGTATTTGCGTAGCACGTAAAGGCTGCGTGTTCCGCTTTGGGCCGAAGCCGTCAGCGCGTACAGTTGCGGCAGCACCACCTGCACCTGTTGGCTACTGCCGTCGGCTGCCAGCACGCATTGCAACAGCTTGTATTCGCCGGCGCGAATGGTCTGCACGTTGCTGCCGACCACGCGGGTACCGCCAGCCATTGGTTGGGCATGTAGCGAAAGGCTGGTTAGCAGCAACAGCACCAGGCTAGTCAGCCGCTGGGTATTTAAGCAGGCATTGTGAAGCAACATAAAAGGAGTAAGCAGCTAAGCAACCGACAATATTACCGCATAGCCGCCTTTGAAACCTTACCAATAGCTTCCAAAATGAGAATATGCTGGTATGTCCTCCAAAACAAAACAGCCTCGCCTGAAAAAGGCGAGGCTGCAGAAAATGCAAGCGAGGTGCGAAGCTTAAGCTTTGGCCTTCACCTTCATTTTGCCGCCGTCTTTGCCGTGGCCGTGGTGCTCGCCTTTCAGCTTGTCCATCTTGGCGTATTGCTCGGGCGTGAGAATGGCTTTGAGCTGGGTTTCGTAGCGGTCGTGGGCGGCTTTCATTTCGGTGCGGCCGGCCTTACGGTCAGTGCCGTACTTGGCTTTGAGGGTAGCGCTTTCCTGCTGACGGGCCAGCAGCAGCTGCTCAACTTTGGTTTCCTGGTCGGCATTCAGCCCGAGTTCTTTGGCCATTTTGCCGGCTTTGTGGTCGGCCATTTTGGCGGGGTCTTTCGGGCCCTGCTTGCCTTTGGCGTAGTGGCGGGCAGTCTGTTTGGCATTGGTGCCGGTGGCTTGCACAGCGGTTTGGGCGAAGCTGGTGCCGGCGGTAGTCAGGGCCAAGGCGGTGAGCAGGAACAGGGTCTTTTTCATGATTGAGAGAACGTGGGGTGGTGAAGGGGACAACCGCTGCACTAGCAAGCTGGTCGTGCACTGTGCAAGACAAGCCATGTGCCAGAACCGGGCGTTGCCCCGGGCTGCAGCTGCTTCCGCCTCGAACAGTCGACTAACCGGCTGGATTCGCCGCCCTGGAGGCGCGTTATTCCGTCGGAGCCTGAGCCGCCGGCCGGGCTCCCGGGCGAGCCACGGGCCGCCGGCCGCCGGGCAGCTTGCCCACCTGCTCAACCTTCATCTGGGTGTACTTGGTGAACTGCTCGGGCGTGAACACTGCCTTGAGCTGCTCGTCGAACTTTACTTCGGCGGCTTTCATGTCCTGGGGCGAGCCGTAGCGGCGGCCGCCGGTGGTGCGGCCGGCTCTCAGGGTCTGGAGCTGCTCGCGCTGGGCCAGCAGAATGGGCTGCAGCTTGGTTTGCTGGGCGGCGGTAAGGCCGAGCTCGGCGGTGAGGTACTCGATGCGGCGGGCCACCATGCCCTCGGGAGTTTGCTGGAGGCCACCAGCGGGCGGCACGGTACGCACAATGGTGCCGGGCGTGGAAGTAGCGGCCGGGGTTTGGGCCAGGGCGGCCGAGGTAGTAGCTCCGCCCACAGCGAGGAGCAAGAATAGCTTTTTCATGAAGCGAATAAGAAGAAAAAAGAGGATAAGCCAGCGGTAGTGCAGGCCACCGAACGGCAATATCGGAGGTGCCAAGCAAGGAGCGGGCCAGCCAGCGCGGCAACCCCGGCAGGAAACGGAGCCAAATTGCTGCCTATATTTCGGCCCCGCTGCCGTGCACGGCCCATTTTGCCGGGCTGCTTACGGGCAACGGACTCGTTTTTTTCTCCTCATTCCTTCATTTTTTCTTTCTCATTCACACCACTACACATGGCAAGTATTTTCGCCAAAAAACCTCTGGCCGTGCTCCTGGGCGAGGCCAACTCTTCCGGGCACGGCGCGCTTAAGCGCACGCTGGGCGCGGGCAACCTTGTGGCACTGGGCGTGGGCGCCATCATCGGGGCCGGCCTGTTTGTGCGCACCGCCAACGCCGCCGCGCAGGCCTCGGGCCCGGGCGTGACGCTGGCTTTCATTCTGGCGGCCTTCGGCTGCGTGTTCGCCGGCCTGTGCTACGCCGAGTTCGCCGCCATGATTCCGATTGCCGGCTCGGCCTATACCTATGCCTACACCACCATGGGCGAGTTTGTGGCCTGGGTAATTGGCTGGGCGCTGATTATGGAATACGCCCTGGGCGCGGCCACCGTGAGCATTGCCTGGAGCGAGTACCTAAACAAGCTGCTGGAGGTCTTCGGCACCAGTATACCGTATAATCTAAGCCACTCGCCCTTCGAGCACGCCGTGGTGAACGGCGTCACGCAAACCGGCCTAATGAACCTGCCGGCCCTGTTCATCATCATCGCCCTAAGCCTGCTGCTGGTGAAAGGCACCCAGGAATCGGCCATGTTCAATGCCGTCGTTGTAATACTGAAAACGGCCATTGTACTCATTTTCATCGCAGTGGGCTGGCAGTTCATCAACTCGGCCAACCACACGCCTTACCTCATTCCGGCCGATGCCGTGGTGAAAAACGCCGCCGGTGAGGTGGTGCGTACCTACACCGACTGGAACAAGCACGGCGTGGGCGGCATTTTTGGCGGCGCGGCCATTGTGTTCTTTGCTTTCATCGGGTTCGATGCCGTGAGTACGGCCGCGCAGGAAGCTAAAAACCCCAAGCGCGACATGCCCATCGGTATTCTGGGCTCGCTGGCCATTTGCACGGTGCTCTACATTCTGTTCGGCCACGTGCTGACGGGCGTAGCCAGCTGGCGCGAATTTGCTGACCCGGCTTTGGGTGGTGAGGCTTCGGTGGCCTATGCCATTCGGGCGCACATGCCCGGCTATGGCTGGCTGGCTACGGCCGTTACCTGCGGCATTTTGCTGGGTTTCACTTCGGTTATCCTGGTGATGTTGATGGGCCAGAGCCGTGTGTTCTTCTCGATGGCCAAAGACGGCCTGATGCCCAAAGCCTTTTCCGAGCTTCACCCCAAGTTCAACACGCCCTACAAGTCCAACCTCATGCTGATGGTGTTCGTGGGCCTGTTCGCCGCCTTCGTGCCCGGCTCGCTGGCCGGCGACCTGACCTCGTTCGGCACCTTGCTGGCCTTCGTACTCGTGAGCCTGGGCGTCTGGATTATGCGTCGCTCCGACCCCGACCAGCCGCGTCCGTTCCGCTCGCCGCTCTCGTCGCCCAGCTTCCCGCTGGTACCGGTGATGGGTGCCCTGGTCTGCTCGGCTCTTATTGCCAGCCTCGACTCCTTCACGCTGCAGGTGGCCGTGGGCTGGATGCTGCTGGGCTTCATCGTATACTTCCTCTACGGCAAGCGCAACTCCATGCTGCAAAAAGGCGTGGTGGTAGTGCCCACCGAGATGGACGAGGAAGCTTTCATCAAGCCCGACCCCAACAACCTCTAAACTCAGGTGTAGTATCCGCTAATCAAAAATCCCCTCCGGCGCATGCCGGAGGGGATTTTTTGTTGAAGGCAGCTTGGTCTACCCACAATCACGCGCCAATGTGCTCTGAATCACGGTAAAACCGTGCGATAAGTGGCCAGCTAGGCCAGCGCCGCATCTTCGTCGGTGAACCAGTTGGCGCGGAAGGTGCCGAAAATAGCCCTGGGTGGGGCAAAGCTGCGGGCGCTTAAGGAGTGCCACAACTCGGGCCGGGCAATGAAAGCCAGTGTGGGCCCGCCGCCCAGCACGCGGTGTACCCGGGGCAGAAATTCGTCGCTCAACCACGCATACACGTCGGGCGGGCGGGCATCAATGTCGGCGCGGCCACCGAGCAGCCAGTAGGGGTAGCGGTGCTCCCGCGCCGCGGCTAGCAGTATCTCGCAGGCTTCGGTGAATTCGAGCGAGGAAAGCGGCCGGAGCACTGTGCCCCGCAGCAGGGCGGGTGCGGACTCGTACCGCACTGCATAATATGGCTGGGAAGGAGTAGACAGCTGGGCGGGGAGAGCAATGGCAATGCATTCGTGTCGCCGGGCACTGGCAGGGCAAAAAAGTCGCTTTCAAACCAGCACTGGGCGACACAGGAAAGGCGAATGCCAGTTAAAGATAAGCCCGGACAAAGGCGCGGCGCGGCGGTTGTTACGCCACCGGCTTTACTTCGCTTTTGAGCTTGAGGACCCGATTGCCATTGTCCTGCACAATCACAAATGCCGGGTCCTCCGCCGTGCCATTGCGGTGGATTTCGGCCCCTTTGATGGTGCGCGAGGTGGGCTCTTTGTGCACCGACTCTATTTTGCCGGTGGCCGTGCCGGTGCCGTATTTCCAAGTGACAGTGGTGCCTTTGCGCATAGTGGGAGGGGGGAATGGTATGAGTGCCAGGGGAAAGTGAGTTCGCGTTTGGTCGGTGCTTAATTGCTACTGCCCGGCCATCAGATGGCGTTGGTATATATAAGGTATCGAATACCGAAATTAATTTTCATATTGCTTCGGCGGGAGGCTGGCCGGTTGAGCCGGCTTTCCGGGCTTACGCATGAATCTTCTTTGCCGTTGGGGCTTGTTACCTCGTTGGGTTGTGGTTGGGTTGCTGGGCGCGTGGCTGGCCGGTGGGCAGCCCCGAGCAGCGGCCGGCCAAGCCGCGCCGTCCGATAGCCTGGCGCGCCGCCGGGCCG
Organism: Hymenobacter glaciei; assembly: GCF_039539585.1. NCBI lineage: Bacteria > Pseudomonadati > Bacteroidota > Cytophagia > Cytophagales > Hymenobacteraceae > Hymenobacter > Hymenobacter glaciei. The sequence continues at coordinate 191,636 of NZ_BAABDK010000033.1, forward strand.
TGGCCCCCGATTCGGCCCAGGCCCGGCTGCTGCTGCGCGATGCGGCGGCCCTGCTTGCCCCGGCCCCCGTCCAGGCCCGGCAACTGGCCGAGCAGGCGGTGCGAGCCGCCCGCACCAGCCGGCAGCCGGCCCACGAGCAAGCCGCACACCTGCTGCTGGGGCGCCTGGCCAATGGGCAGGGCGACTTTGCGGCGGCCGCGCGGCACCTGGTGCTGGCCCTGCAAATGGCTACCCAACGGCATGATACGCTGGGCCAGGGCATTGCCTACCTGAACCTAAGCAACACCAATAAGCGCCTCAAGCAATTGCCAAAAGCCCTGGCCGATGCCCGCCGCGCCCAGGCCCTGCTGGCCCCGCTGGCCCGCGCCGGCAATGCCAAAGCCGCCACCGCCTATGTGAAAGCGTTGAGCAACAGCGGCACGGTGCAAATGGAGATGCAGCACTACGGCCCGGCGCGCACCGACCTGCTGGCCAGCCTGCGCCAGAGCCGGGCGCTTGGCGACTCGGCCGCGGCCAGCCTGGCCCTTTATAATCTGGGGGCGGTGGCTCTAACCACCAAGCAAGGCGCTGACGCTTACCGGTACTACCGCCAAACGCTGGCCCTCGACCAGGCCAGCGGCAACCCCCAGGCCCAGGGCGAGTCGTGGCTGAACTTGGGCGATGCCCTGGCCTTGCTGCACCGGCCGGCCGAGGCCGAAGCCGCCTACCGCCGGGCGCTGCCCCTGGCCCGGGAAGCCGGCGCCTTGCCGCTGGTGCGGGTGGCCTACAATGGCTTTGCCACGCTGTATGAGGAAACCGGCCGGCCGGCGCTGGCCCTGGCTTGGCAAAAACGCTTCATCGCCCTGAACGACAGCTTGTACGAGCAGAGCCGGGCCGACCAGGCCGCCGAGCTGCAAACCAAGTACGAAACCGAAGAGCAGGCTGCTCGCAACCGCTTACAGGCCGCCCAGCTGCGCACCCAGCAGCAAATCATCCGGCGGCGCAATGTGCAGCTGGGCGCCGGGCTGGCCATTGCGGCGTTGCTGGCCGGGCTTGCCTACCTGCTGCTGAACCGCCACCGACTGCGCCGGGAAGTAGAGTTTGCCCAGGAGCGCCAGCAGCTCGCGCAGCTCCGGGCGCAAGCCGTGCTGGAGGCCGAGGAAACCGAGCGTAGACGTATTGGCGCCGACCTGCACGACGGCGTGGGCCAGCTGCTGACGGCGGCCAAGCTCAACCTGCACGCGCTGGGCGACGAGCTTGGGGTGCCCACCGCCGGCCAGCAGGCCCTGCTGCAAAACGCCCTCGACGTGGTGGATGAAAGCTTCCGCGAAGTGCGCAGCATCAGCCACAACCTGATACCCAATGCACTGATAAAGCGTGGCCTGGCGCTGGCCGTGCGCGACTTCCTGGATAAAATCCCCGCCGTGGGCCGCGTGAAAATCAACCTGGAAGTGGTGGGCATTGACCAGGGCGAACGCCTGCTGCCCGCAACCGAAAACGTGTTGTTTCGTGTCATTCAGGAGTTAATACAGAACATTCTCAAGCACGCCCACGCCACGGAGGTTACCCTGCAGCTTATCCGGCACGCCACCGAGCTGACGGTGCTGGTGGAGGATAACGGCGTGGGCTTCGACCCGGCCGCCCTGGGCGAAGAAGCCGGCATTGGGCTAAAGAATATTGGTAGCCGCATGGCTTACCTGGGCGGGTGGGCCGAGTTCGATTCTGCGCCCGGCCGTGGCACCACGGTAACCCTGGAGGTGCCGCTGGCCGCCGCTGGCTAACCCGAAAGCAGAACCGTTATATTCTGCTATATTTAATGGCCCTAATTTTCGCCTATGCCCAAACTGTACCAAATACTTCTTTTACTAAGCTTCATGCTGGCGCTGGTTACTCCGGTCGCGGCCCAGAAGGGGGTGGCCGTAGTTCCGCCCCGCAATGAGCGCGCCGTGGACAGCCTGCGCCGCGTTTTTGCCCGGCACCCGCACGACACCAACGGCACGAAGGCGCTGGTGACGCTTATGTTCAACTTTCAGTACAACGACACCGCCCAAGGCGGCCGCTACGGCCGGCAGGCCCTGCGCCTGGCCGAAGAAATTGGCGACCGGCGGCGGCAGGCGCGGGCCAGCTACAACCTGGCGACGCTCGCGGCCCAGCGGGGCCAGCCCGACGCGGCGGTGCGGCTGCATATGTACTCGGCCAAGCAGTTCCTGGCCCTGGGCAACTCACTTTGGGCCGGCCACAACTACGCCAACGCCGCCAAACGCCGCGCCAACCAGGGCCGTTACACCGAAGCCATGCGCCTGAGCCTGCGCGGCCTGCGCCTGCGCCGGGCCGCGCACGACACCGCCGCCGAGGCCGACTCGTACGGTGCCATTGGCCAGATTTACCTGGAGCAGCAAAACCTGCCGGCCGCCCAAACGGCCTACGAGCAAAGCCTGCGCGGCTGGCAGCAGATGCACGTGGCGCCCTACGTCATCAGCTGCCTCAACCACCTGGCCATCATCCACCGCGATGCGGGCCGCTTTGAGCGGGCGCGGGCCTACCTGGCCCAGGGCTTGGCCGCTGCGCGCGCCCAGCCCGACACCAGCGCCAACGGTAGCCTGCTGCTAACCCTGGCCGTGCTGGAGCAGCGCCAGAACCGCTGGGCAGCCTCGCTGCCGCTGCTGCGCCGGGTCGAAGCCGCATTTGAAGCCCGCGACCCCGGCAATGTGACGCCGGCGGCCTTCGCCGATGTATACTCCATCATGGGCGAGTCGCTGGTGCAAACCGGGCACGCTGCTGCCGCTGCTCCTTACCTGGCTAAGGCGCTGGCATTGGCCCGCGCCAGCCACGACCGGCAGGAAGAAGTTGATGCCCTCGAAGGACTGGCCGACCTGGCTGCGGCGCGCGCCGACTACCGCGGTGCCTTTACCTACCACCGCGCCATGGAAGTGCTGAAAGACACCTTGCGCCTGGCCGCCACCACGCGCACCGTGGCCGAGCTGCAAACCCAGTACGAAACCGAGCAGAAGGAAGCCCGCAACCAGGTACAGGCCGCCCAGCTGCGTGCCCAGCAGCAGGTTATTCGGCGGCGCAGCGTGCAGCTGTGGGCCGGGCTGGCGATTGCCGCGCTGCTGGGCGGCGTGGGCTACCTGATGTATACCCGCCGCCGGCTGCGCCGTGAAATTGAGTTTGAGCGGGAGCGCCAGCAACTGCAGCAGCAGCGGGCTGCCGCGGTGCTGGCAGCCGAGGAAGCCGAGCGCCGCCGCATCGGCGCCGACCTGCACGACGGCGTGGGCCAGCTGCTGAGCGTAGTCAAGCTGAACCTGAGCGGCCTGAGTGAGGAGCTGGGCTCGCGCCTGAACGCCGACGAGCAGGGCCGCTTTGCCGACGCGCTGGACGTGGTGGACGAGAGCGTGCGCGAAGTGCGCGACATCAGCCACGACCTGTTGCCCAACGCCCTGATTAAGCAGGGGTTGGCGCGGGCTGTGCGCGAGTTTCTTGACAAGCTGCAGCGGCCCGGCCGCCTGCGCATCCACCTCGAAACCCTGGGCCTCGACGCGGTGCGCCTGGCGCCGGGCGTCGAGCATGCACTCTACCGCGTGGTGCAGGAAGCCGTGCAGAACATTGTGAAGCACGCCCACGCCAGCGAAATTAACCTGCAGCTCATCCGGCATGCCACCGAGCTCACCCTGCTGGTGGAAGACAACGGCGTAGGCTTCGACACCGCCGCGCTGGGGCCCGACGCGGGCCTGGGCTTGCGCAACATGGCCACCCGGGTAGCCTACTTAGGTGGCGAGCTGGAGTTCGACAGCCGTCCCGGGCGCGGCACCAGCATCACGGCCAGCGTGCCGCTGCCAGCCTGATAAGCTCCTTTTAGACCAAGTATTTTCTTAATTGAATATAAACGTGCTATGTTTGAACAAGGCCCCGGTTCGCGCGGGAATATTGCAGCGCGGGATATTTTGTATTGTGGTATGAGCGACGTTTCCTCTGTTCCGTCCCGGGTTAATGTGCTGCTGGTCGACGACCATCCACTGGTGATTGAAGGTATTAAAACCCTGTTGCGCACCGACGCGGCCGTGCGCGTGGTGGCCCAGGCCAACTCCGGCCCCGAGGCGTTGCGCCGCCTGCGCGAGCACCCCGAGGTAGACGTGGTGCTGCTCGACCTGCACATGCCCCAGATGAGCGGCGTGGAGCTGACCCAGCACATCCGGGCCGACCATCCGGGCATCCGGGTGCTGGCCCTGAGCATGTTCCACGACCATGCTTCGGTGACGCAGGTGCTCGAAGCCGGTGGCCTGGGCTACCTGCTGAAGAACACCTCCAAGGCCGAGCTCAGCGCTGCCATTGCCGATGTGGCCGCCGGGCGCACCTACTTCAGCCAGGAAGTGGGCCAGACGCTGCTGCAAAACCTCGACGTGCCCGGGCAGCGCACCGGCGCACCGGCTGTGGTCGAACTCACGCCCCGCGAGCGCGAAATATTGCGCCTCGTGGCCGAGGAGAAGTCAAACCAGGCCATTGCCGAGGCCTTGTTCATCTCGGAGCGCACCGTGGAAACCCACCGCAAGAACATCCTCACCAAAACCAACTGCAAGTCGGTGGTTGGGCTCATTCAATACGCCATTAAGCACAAGCTGCTGGCTTAGGGGAGGAGAGCGGAGGGAAGAGCAAAAGAACGTCAATCAGAGCGCTGCGCAGCATCTCGCGTGCCACCACTAAATTGGTTAAAGCCCGCGTGATGCTTCGCAGCGCTCGGCATCACGAACCGAACTTATTTCATACTCGCTGCCCCGTTTCGCCGTTCTTTGCGGTGTTCAACCATGCGCGTTTTGTTCTGCCGCGCCCTTGCCCATGCTTCGTTTGCTGCCCTGGCTGCTGCTGCTGCCACTATTTACCCTTGCCCAAACCAATGCTTTTGTTCCCGATGAGCGGGCCTACTACGGCCTGATTGACCGGGGCAGCGGCCGCTGCCTCGACGTGGCCAGCGCCAGCACCACCAGCGGAGCGGCCGCCGTGCAGTGGGAGTTTACGCACGCCAACAGCCAGCAATGGCGGTTTGTGCCGGTGCGCCAGGGCAGCGAGTACTACCGCATCGAGGCGCGCCACAGCAGCCAGTGCCTCACGGTGGCAACTGCGGGCGAGGGCAAGGCCCTGGTGCAGCGGCCGTTTCAGGGCAGCGCCGAGCAGCAGTGGCGGCTGGTGCCGGCCGGCCCCTTGGGGAGCTTCCAGCTCGAAAACAAGAGCGAGGCCCGGGTAGCTGCGCTGGCCGCGTCCGACAAGTTCAACGGCACGCCGGTGGTGGCCCAGAAAAACAACGGCCGCGCGACGCAACAGTGGCGGCTGTTTCGGCTGCGCCTGAATGTGCTGGAAGGGCCGTCGCCGTTCGGCGCGCCGCAGCTGCTGGCCGGTGCGGTGAACTCGCCGGGCAACGAGCTGCACCCCATCCTCAGCCCCGACGGCAACACGCTGTACTTCGCCCGCACCAAGTTTGCCGGCAACACCGAGGGCAACACCGACTCGGGCGATGCCTGGCTGAGCCGCAGCACTGACAAGGGCCGTAGCTGGGGCGCCTCCGAGCGCCTTGATGCCATCAACACCCAACAAAACAACGAGGTGGTGGCAATAGGAGGGCGTGATGGCCGGCTGTTGTACGTGAGGGGAACATATGAAGCGAATGGTTTCCGCGACGACGGGTTGAGCAATATCAGCCGCGACGCTGCCAGCACTGGCTTGGCCAAAGGCGCCCGTCCCGTCCGCCTTGAAATTGCCAATCTGTACTCGGCCTCGCCCGCCACGGGCTTCTATGTGGACTCGGGCACTGGCCCGAAGGACCCCATTCTGCTGCTCTCACTGGAGCGCGGCGACTCGGAAGGCGGCAACGATTTGTACGTGAGCTTCCACGAAGCCAGCGGGGGCTATTCCGCGCCCCTGAGCCTGGGGCCGGTGCTGAACTCGCCGGGGTTTGACTTCGCGCCCTGGCTGGCGCCGGATGGGAAAACCCTGTATTTCGCCTCGTATGGCCACATGGGCTACGGCTCGGCCGACTTGTTTGTAAGCACCCGGCTCGATGATTCCTGGACGCGCTGGAGCGAGCCCCGCAACCTGGGCCCGGCCCTGAATGGCCCCGGCTTCAACGCTTATCTGAGCCTGACGGCCGACGGCAAAACGGCGTACTTTTCGTCGTCGGCCACGGCCAATGGCACCAAGGATATCTGGCGCACGGGCCGCGCCGTAGCGGCCGACTCGCTGCCGAAACCGGCAGTGGCCGAGGTATCGGAAGCAGCCGGCCGGGCTTTCCTGAGCGGGCGTGTACTCGATGCGCGTACCAAGCAGCCAGTGCCCGGCGCGCTGGTAAAGGCCAACCTGCTGGGCACCGACCGCAACAGCCCGCAGTTTCTGGCCACCAGCCGGGCCGACAACTCGGGCAACTACCAGATGTCGCTGCTGCCGGGCCGCTATGCACTCTCAGCCATCGGTGGCCTGCTCACGATGAGCGACACAATAAGCGCCAGCGGCTCGCCGCGGCGGGACATTTTGCTGAAGCCAGCCGTGGTGGGAGAGAAGGTCGACCTGCCCAGCATCATCTTCGCTCAGGGCAAGGCCACGCTGCTGGGTTCCTCGTTCATCGAGCTCAACCGGCTGGCCATTGCCCTGCAAGCAGCTCCCGCCACCGAAGTTCGTCTCGAAGGCCACACCGACAACGTGGGCCCGGCCGATAAAAACCAGCAGCTCTCTGAAGACCGGGTAGCCGAGGTGAAGCGCTACCTCGTGGGCCGCGGCATCGACGAGAAGCGCATCACCACCATCGGTTTCGGGGGCGCCAAGCCCCGCTACGGCAACGACCGCGAAGAAACCCGCCGCCTGAACCGCCGCGTCGAGCTGGTGATTGTGAAGTAGCAGTAGGACGGAGCCTTTGCTCCGTCGCCCGCCGGGGTAGTCCCGGTACTGACTGTTCAACGCCGACGGAGCGAAGGCTCCGTCCTACGCCCTCTCCGCCAGATAAAGCCGTCGAGCACGTAGTGCGTGGACTGCGGCAGCGCCAGCAGCGGCACCAGCCACATGAGCAGCGCGGGGCTGGCCACGGCGGGCAGCTGCTGAAACCAGCTGAAGACCGTGCCGTGCTCGCGCCACACCAGGCCATCCCAGAGCCCTTCTTCGAGGAAAGCCAACAGCCCCACGGCGCCCAGAAATACGGCCAGCCCGTAGCGCCCGGCCCAGGCGCCGCGCCGCGCAGGTGCCTGGGTATGGGGTTGCTTTGGCCCGCCAGCCCATACCAGCGCCAGGTAAGGAATGCCGTGCGACACCACGTTGAGGAGCGTGAAGGCCAGGTCCCCGTTGAACAGCACAATGCCCGCGTACCACGACACCAAAGTGCCGACGAGCAAGAGGTTGCGCGGCACATTGAAGGCGCGGGTGTGGTGCCACAGCCACAGTTCGCGGGCTGCATAGGCCACAATCAACCCCACATAAAGTGCGGTGGCCACGGCCCGGCCTGCTGGCCAATCGAACTGCACGAAATCTCCTTCGACAAACCAGTTGAAGTGGCGACCGGGCGATAAGTGCCAATAAATCAGTGGGTAAATGGTGGCGTAATAAACGAGGGCTGCGGCTAGCCACCGACCGGGCGCGTGCACCTCATGCCGACTGTAGATGCGCAGAAATCCGTACTGCTGCCGAATAAAATGGAACACGGCCAGGTAGGCCAACGCCCGCCAGAACACCAGCCCGCCCAGGCTGTGCAGGGCCACGCCCGCTGCATAGCAGGCCAGCGGCACCACCCACAGCAACGTGCGCCGCTGCGCCCGCCGCAAGGGGTCGAAGTACGTTTGAAATAGTGTGCCGTAGACGTGCGCCACATCAATGAGCACTACCAATGCCACCCAGGCCAGCAGCGGCATTTCGGCCGTGTGGCGGTACGAGGCGGGCAGCGCCAGCACCACCAGCAGCGCCCCAAACGGGGGCGCGAGGATGAGCAGCCCGTCGTAGCGAACGGAGCGTATCCAGGGTTGAGGAGAGGTGGGCATTAGAGGAACTAAGGAGGCTGAGAACGACACAGTTCGGTTGCGCTTTGCAGCACGTTCAACCAGCGGCGTTAGCAGCCGCCAGCATCTCTTGCGCCGCCCGAATCCCCTGATAAAACCCTTCCTCAAAAATCGAAATGCCGCTGTAATCGGTGTGCGCAAAGAAAATCCGCCCGCGCACCGGCTGCATAGCTGCTGCCCGCGCCGCGCCCCAGAGCAGCCCCGGCGTGGGCGCCACCATGCCGTGGCCCCACACCCAGAGGTCGACTTGTTGCAGGTAGGGCGTTACGCCGGGGTGGTAGGTTTCGAGCTCGGCCACCACGCGGGGCAACCACTCGGCGTAGCTGGTTTGGTAGGCACGGCGGCGGGCCGGGCCGGGTTGCTCGTCGGTAAGGGGCCAGTAGAGCGTAATGACTTTGGGGCTGCCATCATCTTGCTTGACAGACTGCTGCGTAGCGTTGATGTAGCCCAGCGAGGCGCTGCCGTAGCGCACGTTGTCCCAGCTGAGGGGGCGGCCAGGGCCTTGCGGCAGGCCTGCCACGGTGAGGTTGGCGATAAGCCAGGGCGCGTGGTGCAACGCGCCGGGCGGCGGCAACTGGTGGCCCGGCACGGCGGCCAGCAGGTGATGGGCAATGTGCTGCGGCGCGGCCAGTAGCACCTGCCGGGCGCGCACGCGGGTGCTCTGGCGGGTGGCCACGCTGTAAACCAGGGCTTCGATGCCGGTGGCGGTTTCGCGCAGGTCGTAGGCCAGGGTTTGGGTCTGGATGGGCGCGCTGGCCTGGCGGCGCAGGTGCTCGGTCAGAAAGTGGTTGCCTTCGGGCCAGGTGAGCACGTCGGAGCCAGCGGCGTTGTGGGCCTGGCCCTTGCGGCTGGCGAAGTAGTGCAGCCCGGCCCAGGCCGATACCTGGGCGGCGGTCGCGCCGTAGTCGTCGCGGCAGGCGTAGTTTAGGTACCAGCGCAGGGCGGGGGCGGTTAAGCCCTCGCGGTCGAGGTAATCAGCGAAGGAAATTTCATCGAGCTGGCGGTATTCCGCGTCAGTCGAAGACTGGTCGAGCGGAATGCGGAATACGTCGCGCCCGTCGCGGCCGACGGCGGTTTTCAACGTCTCCGTGAGTTTAAAAAACCGGGCCACCTGGGCCTGGTCGGCCGCGCTCAGGTCCAAGGCGGGCACGAGGCCTTGCTGCCAGTGGCCTTCGATGTTGAGGCGCTCCTCGGGGTCGTGGCAGAGGTGGTAGTCGTTGTAGATGGGCCGGCCATCGGGCGCATAGCCAGTGAGGGTGCCAGCGGCGTGCAGAAACTCCAGCAGCTCGGTGTTGCGCATGTCGGGCACGGGCAGGTAGTGGGCGCCCCAGGGGTAGGCCGAGGCGGCGTTGCGGCCGGCGCTGGCGTTGCCGCCGGTTTCGGGAGCCAGCTCCACTAGTAGCGTGTTGGGCTGCCCGTGGCGGTGCAGCCAGCGCCGCGCCGATAGGCCCGCCACCCCACCGCCAACGATGAGCACGTCGGTCTCAATGGTAGTGGTGGGCGCAGGAATTTTGCTGGGGTCGCGCAGCAGGTGGCCGGTGGCGGCATCGGGGCCCAGCAGCTGGCCTTTGATGTGGGCCAGTGGGTTGGTAGGCGCACAGCCGGGAAGAGCAGGCAGCAGCAGCGCGCCGGTGAGGGCCGCGCCGCTTTGGGCCAGGAAGGAGCGACGAGTGGGCATTATCTATTGCAGAAGTAGGAATAACAGAACGTCATGCCGAGCGTAGCGAAGCATCTCGCGTGTGGTAGCAATTAATTCGTTGAACGATTGAATTAGTGGTGGCACGCGAGATGCCTCGGTCTTTGCTTGATGCGCAGAATGCTCGGCATGACGTTCTATACTCGTCCCGAAGTGGTTTGCGAAAAAGGTGTAGGGTGCGGGGCTTGCCCCCGCCCGTCGTTGAACGAATCTGGACCCAATCGTTCAACGACGGGCGGGGGCAAGCCCCGCACCCTACTTCGCGACGAGTATAACTAACACGTTCTGTGCGTTACTTATCAATGCACGTACGGCCCCCAATCTTCCTCAAAATACCGCACCAATACCTGGTTGTTCAGCTGGTTCACTTCTGTGGGCACCTCGCTCATGTCGGGCGGGAAGCGGAGCATGTCGTGAATGGTGGCGGGCGTGATGTAGCGCAGCCCTGCTGGCAGTGGGCTCAGGTCGCCGCGCCAGTGGGTGTCGGGGCCGGCCAGCACGAAGCCCCATTCGCCGAAGGACGGCACGTAGAGGTGGTAGGGGATGGTGTGCAGGCCCACCGCCGCCAGCGTGTGCGCCACGCACCAAAACGACTGCCGGGCCAGAAACGGCGAGGTGCTTTGCACCACCAGCCGCCCGTCGGGGGCCAGCCGCTTCGCCAGCGCCGTGTAGAAGGCGGCCGAGTACAGCTTGCCGATGGAGTAGTTGCCCGGGTCGGGGAAGTCGACGATGACGGCGTCGTAGCGCGAGGTGTCCTGCCGAATCCACTGGTAGGCGTCGGCGTTGATGACCTGGACTTTCGGGTTGTTCAGCGCGCCTTGGTTGAGGGCCAGCAGCAGCTCGTTGTGCTTGAATAATTCGGTCATGCCCGCGTCGAGGTCGACCAGTTTGATGCTGGTGAGGCGCGGGTATTTCAGCAGTTCGCGCACGGCCAGGCCGTCGCCGCCGCCCATCACCAGCACCCGGCGGGCCTGGGGCAGGGCCTGCATAAGCGGGTGCACCAGCGCCTCGTGGTAGCGGTACTCATCGGCCGAGCTAAACTGGAGGTTGCCGTTGAGGAACAGGCGCAGCTCGCGCGGGTTGCGGGTGAGCACGATGCGCTGGTAAACCGTCGATTTCGAGTAAATCACCTGGTCCTGAAACGCCAGGGTTTCGGTATAGGCCAGCAGCTTGTTGGCGAAGCCGAACAGCACCGCCAGCCCCAGCAGCGCCGCCGCTATGCCCGCGCCAAAGCGCCGCCGGTAGGGCCGGGTTTCGGGGAAGCGGGCCAGCACCACGGCGGCCACAGCCAGGTTCAACGCGCCGAAAACCAGCGAAGTACGAATCAGCCCGAGCTGCGGTACCAGCACCAGCGGGAAAATCAGCGAAGCCAGCAGCGCACCCACGTAGTCGAAGGTGAACACCCGGGCCACCAAATCCTTGAACGGGTAGCGGTGCTCCAGAATCCGCATCAGCAGCGGAATCTCCAAACCAACCAAAACGCCCGTGAGTCCCACCAGCGTGTAGAGCAGCAGCCGGAACGAAGCCACGTACTCGAACGATACGAATAGCAGCGGGGCCATGCAGCCGCCCACGATGCCCACCAGAATTTCGAGCCGGATAAACCAGCGGAGCAGCGAGCCCTCCAGGAACTTCGAGAGCCACGAGCCGATGCCCATCGCAAACAAATACGCCCCGATGATGGTCGAAAACTGCGTGACGGAATCGCCCAGCAGGTAGGAAGCCAGCGTGCCGGCAATCAGCTCATAAATCAGCCCGCAGGTAGCGATGACGGCCACCGCCGCCAGCAGCAGGCCCGGCAGCCGCGCCTCGGGCCCGGCCGTGGCCGGAGTGCCGGGCAGGGCTTCAGCGGCGGGCGCCTCCAACAACTCAGCCATGAATGGCGGCGCTGATGATGAGGGCCACGGCCAGCATAAAAGCCGCGCCCAAAATGGCCAGGGCCGTGTTCTGGTCTTCCAGAATTTCCTTGCGCAGAGTGCCCGGCGTCAGTTTATCGAATATGAAAAAGCTGACCAGCAGCAGCACGATGCCGAGCACGGAGTACACGATGGAAGCCAGCAGCGGGTGAAGATGTAAGTCGGTCATAAGGCGCAGGTTATTTGTGAAAGTAGAGGCCGCGCCCGCCGTGGCCGTGGCTACGGGTGCCGGGCGCGTTCAGGGTTTCGGTGCTTTCGTTGTCGTCGCCGAGCAGGCGGGTGCCGGTGAGGCCGCCCCAGGCAAACCACGCCAGCGGCAGCAGCAGCAGCAGCGCGTAGAAGCGCACAGGGCGCAGAAAATCGAGTAAGTCGTTGAGCATGATTTGGTGGTGTTATTGCGTGGGGCCGTAGTCGCTCTGGCTCCAGCGTCCGGTTTCGTGGCTGGCCCGGCGCATGTAGAGCCAAACCGGGTAGATGAGCAGCGACAGCAATGCAATGAAAAAGTTGGACCACAGAAACGGGTTGGCTACCACGGTCACCACAATCTCGGGAGCGGCGGGACCGGCTTCGGTGATGGGGTAGAAGTTGAGGTGGTAGCGCCCGGCCGGAACCCGCGACAGCACGGCATCGGTGTCGCGGCGGCCTTCGGTCCAATTCTCGCCGCCTTCCACGCCCGAGTAATACTCGATGTTTTTGGTGAACTCAAATCCCTGGCCGGTCTGCTCGTTTACCAGGCTCACGGGCAGCTCCAGCCATTGGTTATTGAGAGTGGTGTTCAGTTCGATGAGCAGCGCAGCCTGGTCTTTTAGGGTGAACGAGGGCGACACAATGATGCGGCCGGTTCCGGCTGCGGCGGCAGTATCGGCTACCACACGCAGGCGTTCGCTGAGTAGGGTTTCGCGCCGGTGCCGAATGGAAAAGAGCACTTGGCCCAGCAGCAGCAGCGCCAGAGCCACTAGGGTAAGCCGTTTCAGCGCGGGCCACTTTGGTGCCGAAGGGTTGGGTTCAACAGCGCCCACGCCTTCCGGCGTGGGGAGCGAACTGGGCGGCACCTTAAAGCCAGCAGCCACGTCGCTGGGCTCCACGTGCTCGGCCCGGTACCAGGTCACTGCATTTTCGTTCCGCTCCTGCACTACCATGCGCGGGGGCAGGATGTATTCGGAAATCTTTACGGAATCATCGCCTTTGATGTCCCAGTCAAATTCCCCCACTGCCCACAATATTCGCGTCTGGTAGCGGGCGTAGAGCCGGTACGTACCCTCGGGCCTTTCCAAGGACTGGCCGACGAGTTTGATTTGGTTTTTTTGTTCGGCGAACGGACGGATAATTATCCAGTGGCCATTGAACTGGGCCAGCTGGGCATACTCGCGGGTTTCGGGTTGGTACAGCTGATACTCGCTCCAGGTGTATTGCTGGGCCTGGTACTCGCAGCGCTCCACAAAGCCAACCACCCGCCACTGCGTGCCAGCCAGCGTGCCCAGTGCGCCCAGCGGAATCAGTGGGGTGGCGTGCGTGGTCCGCGTGTATTTGCCAATGAGCTTGGGCGTTTCTTCGTTTGTGTGCTGGAAATAGGCGTGGCAGTTCGGGCAGGCGTAGAATTCGCTGCCTGCCACGTCGTAATACGTGATGCTGGTGCGGCACTCGGGGCAGTCCAGCTGCGCCGACTCGGGCCGGGGCGTAACGGTTTCGCTCATCGGCGCACTTCGGTTTGGGTGAGCTCGGTGCCTTCGAAAAACGCCAGCGTGGCCGCGTACAGGCGGCGCACCGTGGTCGAATTATCGCGCCGGAAATTAGAGAGAAACACATCGAACGTGGCCAGCCCGTGCTCGGGCCAGGTGTGAATGCTGAGGTGCGACTCGGTGAGGGCCAGCACCGCCGTAAAGCCCCCATCGCCGGTATCATCGGCCGGGAAGCTGTGGTACGCCTCGCCGACTTTCTCCAACCCAAAGGCCAGAACCTGAGCATCGAAGAAGGCGCGGCAGGCCTCGGCATTGCGCAGGGCAGGGGCAGGAGCCGCGAAAGTGGCCAGAATGTGCAGGCCGGGAGTATAGGTAGGCATGGAAAGGAGCGCAGGGCGAGCGCGGCGGCAAGATACTGAGCCCGCTGCGTTGGTGCTGTGCGGCTACTTGCCAGCTACATCGCCCGGGTCACCTCGTGCATTACATCCGGCCGGTTGTCGGAGCCATGTAGTTAGTTGCGGGCCAAACGCCCACAATTCCTTATGAGAGCCACTATCCTTTCCGAAAACCAGATTCCCGGGCTGCCCTCGGCCTCCGGGGTTGAAATAATTGGCCCGGCGGCTTACGTCATCGGCGACGACTCGCCGGTGCTCTACCAGCTCGATGCGGCTACGCTGACGCTCACGCGCCGCATTCCGCTCTTCGATGCGGGCGAGACCTTTGCTGCGGGCCGCCTGCCCAAGCTCGACAAGCCCGACCTGGAATGCATGGTGGCCCTGACCTGGCCCGATGGCCGGCTCGGCCTGCTGCTGCTGGGTTCGGGCAGCCGCCCCAACCGGGCCCGTGCCTGGTTTGTGCCCACCGAAACGCCTACACCCGAAGCCGTGGACCTCACGGCCTTATACGCCCAGCTCGCGGCTCAGCTGCCCGCCGGCGTGGTTCTCAACCTCGAAGCCGCTGCTACTACCGATACCGAGCTGCTGCTGTTTCAGCGCACTGTGGGGCGCGCCGATGCGGCGCTGCTATTCGTGCTGCCGCTGGCCGCAACGCTGGCTTTTTTAACGAACCCGACTAGTGCAAATCCGCCGGCTGCGCATCAGCTCATATTCGAGCTGCCGCAGATTAATGGCTGCCCGGCCGGGTTTTCAGGGGCCACGTTCGCCGACGGGCAACTGTTTGTGTCGGCCTCGGTGGAGGATACCGCCGATGCGGTGCTCGACGGCGCGGTGCTGGGCTCGTTTGTGGGGGTGGTGGATGTAGCCGCCCAAACGGCCACGTTTGCCCAGCTGGCCTGGGCCGATGGGCGGGCGTATTTCGGCAAGGTGGAGGGCCTGGCCGTGCGCCAGCAGCTGGCCCCGGGCCAATTCGAGCTGCTGCTCGTGACCGACGACGATGCCGGCGGCAGTACCGCCGCCACCGCCCACCTCGTGCTGTAGGGTGCGGGGCTTGCCCCCGCCCGTCGTGGAACGAGTGAAATGAGATTCGTTCAACGACGGGCGGGGGCAAGCCCCGCACCCTACAGCACGAAGCGGCTGGTTTGGGCGAAATGATTTTCGCGTAAATCAGCCGTTTGACGTTGGGCCGAAATTTATTTCGGTGCGCTCCCTGCACTACGCGCTGGAAATGGGGTTTTCGGACTTGGCACTGGGATTGAAAACAGGGAGGCATCTCTCATTCAATCACCCTTGTCAACCATGCACAACATCGACCGAACCCTCCAGGAGTTTGAATCCGGAGCCGCCACGAATGGCGAATTTGAAAGCTACGAAACCAATGGCGAGTACGGCCAGGAAATGGGGCAGGAGTATGGCCAGGAAATGGGCCAGGAATACGGCCACGAGCTAAGCGGCGAATTCGGGCAGGAATTCGGCCAGGAAACGAGCGGCGAGTCGTTCGAGATGAACAACGAGGAGGAGCAGTTTCTGGGCAGCCTGGTGAGCGGGCTTTTTGAGGTGAGCAACGAGCAGGAACTGAACATGTTCCTCGGCGACCTCATGCGCAAAGCCACGGGAGCTGCTTCGGCCCTGGTGACCTCGCCGGCCGGGCAGAGCGTGGGCCGCTACCTCGTGGACCTCGGGAAGAAAACCCTGCCGCAGCTGGGTGGCCAATACGGCGGGCAGGCGGGTGCCAACCTGGGCGGGCGGGCCGGGGCCGCGCTGGGCGGCCGACTCGGGCCGCTGGGTGCCCGCGCCGGGCAGTGGGCGGGCAGCAAAGCCGGCAACTACCTGGGCACGGCCGGCGGCAACTGGGCCGGCACCCAAGCCGGTAACCTGCTGGCCAACACCGCCCAGGAAGTATTCGGCCTCGAGCTCGAAAGCCTCAGCCCCGAAAGCCAGGAGATGGAAATCGGTCGCGCCTACGTGCGCTTCGCCACCGACGTAGCCCGCCGCGCCAACCGCACCCTGCGCCGCTACCCCAACATCAGCCCCGGGGCGCTGGGCCGGCAGGTGCTGGGCTCATCGGCTCCCTATTTCGCCCCCGGCCTGCTCGATGGCGCCCTGCAGCTCAGCGGCCCTTCGCGCCGCGCCCGCCAGGGCACCTGGGAGCGCCGCAACGGCGTGGTGGTGCTGTATGATTTGTAGGACGCAGCCTTTGCTGCGTCACGAGCGCACGGTTCACACGACGCTCACCGATTACCCCCGCAAATACTGCGGGCTACTGGAACCCTTCACGATTGGCGGAGCAAAGGCTCCGCCCTACACCCTTTCACATTTTACCCCCAATGTCATGTACAACAACGAATTTTCTCAGGAATTTGAGCAAGCCATCGGCCAGGAACTGGAAACCGGCGAATCCTCTCTGGAAACCTTCGAATTCAACCCCGAATTCATGGGCGAAACCTACGGTGAGACTCAGGGTGAGTCGTTCGAAATGAACGAGTTCAGCGGCGAGCTCAATGAAAGCCAGGAGATGGAGCTGGCCCACGAGCTGCTCGAAGTAAGCAACGAAGAGGAGCTGAACATGTTCCTGGGCAACCTCATCAAAAAGGCCGGCCGCGGCCTCAGCAACTTCGCCAAATCATCGGTGGGGCGGGCCATTGGCGGCGCGCTCAAGTCGGTGGCCAAAACGGTTATTCCCATTGCCGGCGGTGCCCTGGGCACCATGGTGGGCGGGCCCCTGGGCGGCATGGTGGGCAGCAAGCTCGGCGGCATGGCCAGCAACCTGTTCGAGCTGGAGCTCGAGGGCCTCAGCCCCGAAGACCGGGAGTTTGAAGTGGCCCGCGCTTACGTGCGATTCGCCAATTCGGCTGCCCAGCGCGGGGCGGCCACGCAGCGCCGCAACCCCGGTGCTCCGGCGCCGGCCGTGACGCGCCAGGCCCTGGCCGGCGCCGCCCGCCAGCACGCCCCCGGCCTGCTGCGCCCTCGCAACCCCGACGGTACTTTCCGCTCGATGAATGGCCGGCCCGGCCAGCGCCCAACTGGGCGGCCCGGCCAAAACGGCGCGCGTCGCCCAGCCCACGGCGGCCAGCGCCGCCCCGGTGCTGGCGCTCCCGGCCGCCCAGCCTATGGCGGAGCCCCAGCGTATGGCGCGCCCTCATATGGTGCCCCCGCCTACGGCGGTGCCCCAGCTTATGCGGGCAACGATGCCGCGCAGTCGGGCAATGGCTACGACCAACCGGCCTACGACGACGCGGGCGACCAGGGCCAGGGCGGCGGTTACGCGGCCGCCCGGCCCACCCGGGGCACCTGGATGCGCCGAGGCCGCACGCTGGTTATTCAACTGTAGTAGGGCGGAGCAGGAGGGCGCATCTGGGTTTGGTGCAATTTGATTGAAGGGGGCTACCCGCCACTTTGCTCGAACGATGAACGAACCCAGAGCGAACCCATCCTTTCGCCGCTCAAGCCGGGATTTCCCGGATAAAGTCAATCTCTGTGCTCATTCACTCGCGCTTGCCAACCTCATGCGAACCCCTGCTGATACCCGGTTTCTGGTGAACGAAACGCTGGCCCTGTTCAGCCGGCTCCAGACCGTGCGCTCGTTTTCGCTGAGCACGCCCATGGTGCTGGCGGCGGCCGTGTCGGCGCCGGCGCAGGCGGCCATCAACGCCCACCTGGCGCACGTGGCCTTCGACCTGCGCCGCAAGCTGCTCGAGTTTGTGCGCTGGCTGAAAGGGCCCGAAAGCCGGAGCCTGAGCGCCGCCAAAACCCAGGCCCGCTACGTGCTCCTCAAGCTGCGCTTCAACAACCTGCTCGACCAGGTCGACATTTTTGGCGACGTGCTGGGGCAGCGCAGCGAACACGGCACCGGCACCTGGGTGGCGGGGCTCGACGTGCTGGCCGAGGATGCCTTGGCGCTGGCCGGCGGCTACTACACGCCGCCGCCGCTCATTTGCTTTCTGGAGCGGGGGCACGGGGCCGCCATTCGGCGGGCCCGCACCCGGCTGCCGGGCGGCGACCTGAGCCCGGTGGGCGTGATTCAGATTCCGCGCGAGCGCATGGTTGGCTCGGGCATCGCCTCCTCGCTCATCCACGAAGTGGGCCACCAGGGCTCCGAGCTGCTCGATTTAACCTCGTCCATCCGGGCCGAGCTCGAGCAGCTCATCGCCAACAATACGGCCGAAGCCGCGCTGCCCTGGCAGCTGCTGAGCCGCTGGCTGAACGAGATACTGAGCGACTGCTGGGCCATTGGTCACCTGGGCATTACGGCTACCTACGGCCTGCTGAGCGTGGTGAGTTTGCCGAGCTACTTCGTGTTTCGCATCGGCACCGACGGCCCGCACCCGTTCCCCTGGATTCGGGTGAAAATCAGCCTCGCGCTGGGCCAGGCCCTGTACCCCGACCCGCAGTGGGCGGCCCTGAACCAGCAGTGGAACGGCCTGTACCCCACAAACGAGCTCAGCACGGACAAGCAGGCGCTTATCCGGCGGCTGGAGGCAGTGCTGCCGGTTTTTGCCGACCTCGTGCTCAGCCACCGGCCCAAGTCCCTGCGGGGGCAGCGGGTGGGCGACATCTTCCCCACCGCCGGGCGGCGGCCCGAACAGCTGCGCGCCCACTACGACCTCTGGCAGCAGCAGCCTTACCAGCGCGAGCACTGCGCGCCGTCGCTGGTATTCGCGGTGGTGGGCCAGGCCAAAGCCGATGGCCGCATCTCGACCCAAGACGAGGCCCGCATTCTTACCCACATGCTCGAGCGCTGGGCCCTGAACCGGGCCCGCAACTACTGCGCCGTGCCGCCGGCCCTGCCGGTGTCGCCTTCATCTTCCACTTTAACCCTAAAACCCCGTACTCATGCTCCGCGAATTAAGCATTGACGCCTCTCAGGTGGCGCTCGGCGACGACTCCACCCTGACCCTGACGCTCAGCACCGACCCCCAGCATAAGTCGCTGGAAGAGTCGCTGGGCCAGCAGGGCACCATCACCCTGAATTTTGACCTGATGGCCGATGACTACGAGGCGCAGCCCCACGTTTTCAACTATATCGTTGAGAACGACACGCTCCGGCTCAAAGTCGACACCGACCCCAACGAGGGCCCGAAGCTCTTCGGCAAAATTGTGCTGGTGTCGAAGAAAGTATCCCTCGCCGACAAGCTCAGCGTGGACGTGGTGTGGGACGTGCGCACCTGGGACGCCCCCGGTACCTACACCATTGCCGGAGCGGTGGTGCACGGCGGACAGGCGGCCAGGCGCTTCGGCAAAACCCCGCCTACCTTCGATTTTGGCCCTTTGAAGCTGCGCGTGCAGGACCAGGACGAAACGCCGCCCATCCGCGTGTCGTTGGGCGAGGCCAAGCGCGAAGAAACCTTCGACCAGACCTTGTGGGGCCTCATCCGGCGCCGCAGCGTCAACTTCAGCTACTACCGGGGCTTCATCGACCGGGTGCTGTGCACCCAGGATGGCCAGGAGGGCAAAGCGGCCCGGGCGTATGCCCAGGCGCGCCAGCTGCCGTTCAGCCGCTCGGCCTCCTACGGCATGCTGAAGTATGCCACCGAGTACTTCCTGATGCAGGAAGCCGGCATGGCGCCCGACGACGAGCCAGGCGGCGGAATTGCCGGCAACATCAACCGCCACCGCCCCAATAATAAGGTGAATGCGGATGAGCTGCGCCGCATTGGAGGACCGGCGTTTAGCCTGGGTTCCTTGCGCGACCAGTACCTCGAGCAGCTCGAAAACGAGGAGGGCAAGGTGCTGCCGTATTTTAAGATTATCCGGGAAAAGCTGTCGGAAGTTCCCCTGAAAAGCCCGGAGGACCTGGTTCCTGGCGACGACATCTGCTACGGCATCCTGAAGTCGAAGCTGCAAGGGCCGCCGCTGATGGAGCTCATCTGGTCGTACTGGCACGAGGAGGGCGGGCTGGTGCAAACCATGAACGCCCTAAGCCTGCGTTTCCAGAACGTGCGCCGCCCCGGCCCGGGCCCCGACCCGCTGGCCAACATGGCCATCGACCCGCTGCGGCCCCTGAACAACATCATCTGGGGCTACATCGAGGACGAGCGCAACCGCCTCACCATGAACCGCCGCAACCTGGAGTACCAGTACGAGTACGGCTTCGGGCTGATTGGGCGCGGCGTGCAGCCCATTGCCGTGGCCGAAAACCGCACGTTCTTCCTGCGGGGCTTTCACTCGCTGCTGCGGGCCGCCACCGAGTTCTACCAGCAGGCCAATTTCACGACGGTGATTCCGGACGGTTTCCCCATCCTAAACCACCTGCGCGAAGTGCACCTGACGCTGGCCGAAGGCGCCCACAACCAGTACGGCGACCTGCCCTGGACGGCCCGCGCCGAGATGCTGACCCAGCAATGGATTCTGGCCCGGCCCGAGGTGCGCGAGTTTCTGGGCGGCCGCATCATGGTGCCCTACACCGAGCCGTGGATGGACCGCGTGGACAACATGAAGAGCCTGCAGGGCTGGAACCCCACCAACATCTCGCACTTCCGCGACCTGGGCGCATTTGGCGAGCAGCTGCTGCTCAGCATCCGCTACGGCTCCTGGAACTCGCCCACCGTGGGCGCCACCAACGCGGCCAACTGGGCCCACTATTGGAGGGAGGAAATCCAGCGCTACATCCACGCCTACAAAGCGGTAACGGGCATCGACTTGGCTACCGACCTCGGCGATATCCGCCAGAACGCCCCCGACAACGAGGAACGGTACCTGCAGCCTGCCCAGCTCATCGAGCGCCAGAACGCTATTCAGCAGGGTCAGCTGCGCCGCAACCGCATCAGCGGCGGGCAGAGTGCGCCAATTCGTCCCATGGCGGCGCCCATCACGCGCCGCCGCGCTTTGAACGACTAGTAGGACGCAGCCTTTGCTGCGTCAGCCGTTCGGACAGCCAACAGTTGCCAGCCGGGGCTGAGAACTCGAAATGCATATGCAACGCTGGGTGCCGCAAAGCCAGCGGGCTACACCGCATCCAACGATTGACGCAGCAAAGGCTGCGTCCTACAGCCAACTTCTGCGTGCTACAACATGCCCGATTTCACCTCTGCGCTGTACCTGGGGCCGAAAGCCTTGCCGGCCCCGCCGGCTGGCCTGCTGCTGACCACTGGCCGCCCGGCCATCCTAACCGAGGATGCGCGGGCCGCGGCCGCTGCGAAGGAAGTGGCCCGCCGCCAGGGTTTGGAAGCCGGCGTGTTGGCCCCGTCCACGCTCCATTTGTTCTGGGACGTGTTCGGGTTGGTGCCGAGCAACGGGGTGGTGCTGCTCGACCACCGCCTGTACCCGGTGGGGCAGTGGGGGGCGTTGCGGGCCCGGGCGCGGGGCCTGCCGGTGGTGAAGTTTCGGGCCGATGACCTGCCTGGGCTGGCCCGGCTGCTGCACACCTACCGGCAGCAGGGCCGCACCCCCTGGCTTGTAACCGACGGCTGGCACCCCGGCCGGGGCCCCGCGCCGTTGGCCGGGTTCGCCGAGCTGCTGGCCCCGTACCCCGGGGCCGTGCTGCTGCTCGATGATACCCAGGCCTTTGGGGTGCTGGGTGCTCGGCCCGGCCCGGTAAACCGGCTGGGCCAGGGCGGTGGGGGCAGCCTGCTCTGGGCCGATATCAACCCCAGCAACGGTCCCGAAATCCTCACCATTACCTCGCTGTCTAAAGGCCTGGGCGTACCGGTAGCGGTGCTGGCCGGCCGTGCGGCCCGGCTGCGGCAATTCCAGCGCCGGGCCGAAACGCGGGTGCATACCAGCCCGGTTTCGGCCTGGCATGCCTGGGCCGCGGTGGCCGCGCTGCACCACGATGCCCGCCACGGCGAAGCGGCCCGCCAGCGGCTGGAGCGCCGGGTGGCGCAGTTCCGGCAGACTCTGCTGCGGGCCGGGCTGCGGCCCCGGGGTGGCCCTTTCCCAGTGCAGAAGCTGGTGCTCGCCCGCACCACCGCCGCGCTGAGCCTGCACCAGCAGCTGCGGCAGGCCGGCATCGAAACGCTGCTGCTGGCCGGTGAACAACGCCCCGGCGTGCCGGAAATAGCCTTCTGCCTGCGTGCCGACCACTCGGCGGCCGACATTGACCGGGCCACTACTACCCTGGCCGCGCTGGCCCGCCGCACCGACTGGTTTTCTTCCAACCCTTCCGTCTCTCCCTCGCCATGAACCTGACTTCGACCCTTGTAAACCAGCGCCCCCGCCGTGCCCGGATGATGGGCTCCGCGCCCGCTGCTGTGGCCATTCTCTACCCCAAGGTGGGCAATGTAATGCGCGTGCCCTTGCGCCGTACCACGACCCGCGGTCGCACCGGCTGCGAGCAGCACCCCGAGCGCCAGTTCATCGTGTGGTTCAACCGCATGGCGGCGGCCCGGCCGGGGTTTCCAGCTCAGATTAAGAGCATTCTCCTCATCACCGGCCAGCCACTGTGCGCCAGTTGCCACCGGGCACTGGCTACCTACCTGAGCCGCTACTACTTGGCCGACAAGCTGCGGCTACGCTCGGTGGCGTCCTCCTGCGGCTGTGGGTGCGGCGGACAGTGCAGCCATGGGGCCGATGCTGGCGGCTACAGCCCGCGCGAAGAAGCCGTGGGCCGTCTGGTGCTCGATGGCTTGCTGGCTGACCCGTATTCCGATGAGCTGGAAGAAGAAGGCTGGTGGAACCGGGTGCGCGACGTAGGCCGGGCGGCGCTGCTCAGCGGGGCCCTGGCGCTGGGGCCCCAGGGCGTATCCAAGCCGGTATTCGATGCGGCCAAAGCGGTAGCTGGTGCCGTGGAACGCCGCCGGAAGATGCAGCAGACCGTGGACTCGAATACCCCGCCCAATGCCCCAACTTCGGGCCAGCAGGAAATGGAGTACCTGGCGGGTGAGCTGGAAGCGGCTTCCTGCCCCAATCCCGGCCCGGCCCGGCCCACGCTCCGCAACGGCGCGCGCGGCGAGTACGTGCGCTACCTGCAGTGCCGGCTGAACTATTTGCACGAGGGCCTGAGCCTGCCCTTGGTGGAAGACGGTGCGTGGGGACCCAAAACCCAGGACGCCGTGCGCAGCTTCCAGCAAGCCAAGGGCCTGGTGGCCGATGCCGTGGTGGGCCCGCTGACCTGGGCCAAGCTCGACGCCGGCAGCCCGATGGTACCCACTATACCCCCCAGAACCACGCCCGGCGGCACCCCAGCCACTACCGACGTGGGGTTGGTGCGCTTTCGCAACGCAGCCGACATCAACGCCTTCTTCGTGGCCAAAACCGGCCAGGGCTTTGTGGACTGGTTCCGGACCCGGGTGGGTGGCCGGGGGGCCTGGGTCCGTACCCGGCAAGGCACCAGCACCCCCGTAACCATGCCCGCCACGGCCGATGCGAAGGCCGGGTTTCAGCAGTTCTGGGATGGCATTCCGCTCATCTTCAATACACCCCAAATCAATTTTGCGCAGTTTGCGGCCCTGCAAAGTATTCTGGTGAACGAAACCGGGGGGCGCATGCGCCCCATCGCCGAAGGGGTGGGCACGGCGGGCCACCCGGGCATTGCCTACGCCTTTGACCGCATTGCGGGCCTGAAGCAGTCCTACAACAAGGCCCCCAACAAGACGGCGCTGGCGCTGTTCAACGACTCCGAATTCGTGCGGGCCCACGGCCAGAAGCCCTTGGGCGCGCAACTGGCCAACACCCAGGACGGGCGCTGGGCCGGCGATGTGTACCCGGCTGGCTCGTATTCGCCCAGCACCGACCCGGCCCAGAACGGGTTTGTGCAGGAGGCGGATTTCTACAAGTTTCGGGGCCGCGGCTACATCCAGATTACCTGGCGCAACGCCTACCAGTGGCTTATCCCGTCGGTGCAGGACTACCACGGCACCGACCCCGTCATCCGGCGCTACCAGGCGCAGTGGCAGGGCTTGAGCCTCGACACCGTGGCCACCCGCTCGAGCAATGCCGACTGGGATGAGTTGTTCATGCGCAGCCCCGAGTTTCCGCTGAGCGCGCTTCGGGTGTTTTTCGGCCACAAAAGCGACAGCATCAACCACGCCGCGGTGGGCGACTGGGCCAGCGTGCGCCGGGTGGCTTGCGATGTGATGTGCACCACCAGCTACCAAAACCTGTTTGAGCAGCGAGTGCGCCAGATTTTCGATGCTTTGGCGGCCTCGCCGGCCCCAGTAGGTCCCGTGCCCACACCCGGTGGCGGCGCGGTGCCCCAGCCCATTCCGGCCACCGGCCACACTCAAGCCGAGCAGCGCGACGCCATCGTGGCCAATGCCTTGCGCATGATGGCTGCGCCGCCCATCGCCGCCAAACAGCGGGGCGCCGACGGTTTCCGGCAGGGTTGGGAGAAGCTCAAGGCAATTTTCGAACTGGCTGCGCCGGCCTTTATTGGGGCTGGCTGGGAAGAAAATAACCTCAAGCGCAGCACCGCCGTGAGCAACCAGGCCGGCATCCCGCATTGGTGCGGCATCTTCGCGGTGTGGGCCACCAAGGCGGCGGGCCGGCCGGTGGGCACCTGGCAGATTGGGACGGGCATCGCCCGCACGCCCGGCTTCCGGTCCATCACCCCGGCGCAGGTGCAGCGCGGCGACATTGGCTACATCAACCAGCCCTACCAGCACCACTTCATTGTGCGCGAGGTGCACCCGGACGGCACCATCGATACCATCGACGGCAATTCGGCGGGCACCAGTACCGTCAGCACCAAGAGCCGGGTACCCCGGCAAAACATCACCGGTTTCTTCAGCTCGTTTTAGCGGCCCTGCGCGTGAAAACGGCTTCGAATCCCCGTTTCCTGCGCGAATTGCAGGAGTTGGTGGCCTTCCCCAGCATTAGCACCGACCCGCAGTTTGCGCCAGCGGTGCGGGCCTGCGCCACCTGGCTGGCGCGGCACCTGCGGGCCATTGGACTCGGCGGGGTGCGGGTGTTTGAAACGCCGCGCCACCCCATCGTCTACGCCGAGAAGCGGGTGAGCGAGGCGCTGCCCACGCTGCTCATCTACGGGCACTACGACGTGCAGCCCGTGGCTCCGGCCGCCGCCTGGACGGTGCCGCCCTTCGGCGGGCTCATCCGCGACAACCGGCTCTACGGCCGTGGCGCTTCGGATGATAAGGGCCAATTCTTCACCCATATCAAAGCCCTCGAAATCATGCTGAAATCCGGCCGCCAGCTGCCGCTCAACGTCAAACTATTGCTCGAAGGGGAGGAGGAAATTGGCAGCCCCAACCTGGGCGCGTTCATCCGTCAGCACCGCCGCCTGCTGCACGCCGACTGCGCCGTGCTCTCCGATACCAACCTGTTATCGGCTGACCAGCCGGCGCTCACGTTTGGCCTGCGCGGCAGCTTCAGTGCCGAGCTGGAAGTGCGCGGCCCCCGCGCCGAGCTGCACTCCGGTATTTTCGGCGGGGCCGTGCTCAATCCGCTGCAAGCCCTTTGCACCTTGCTGGCCGGCCTGCACAACCCGCATGGCCGCATCACGCTGCCCGGTTTCTACGATAATGTGCAGCCGATAACTCCCGCTGAACGAACCTATGCCAACCACCACGCGCCCTCCGATGCGCAGCTGCTGCACGAGGCTGGGGTAGGGCAGGGCTGGGGCGAAACCGGCTACAGCCTCTACGAGCGCACCACGCTCCGGCCCTCGCTCAGCATCACGGGCCTGAGCGGGGGCTACGAGGGCGCGGGCACCAAGTCGATTATTCCGCCGGCAGCCCGCGCCAAGCTCAGCTTCCGCTTGGCTCCCGGCCAGAACCCGCACGCGGTGGAGCAGCAACTGCGCGCCTACCTGGCCCGGCACGCGCCGCCGCAGGTGCAGGCCACGCTCACGGCGCAATTGCACGCGCCGCCCTACCAACTTGCACCCAGCCACCCGGCCATGCGCGCCGCCGCGCGGGCGTATGCGGTGGGCTTTGGGCGGCCGCCGGTGCTGCAGCGCTCCGGCGGCACCATTCCGGTGGCGGTGCTGCTGGAAGAAGCGCTGGGCCTGAAAACCGTCCTCATGGGTTTCGGCCTGCCCGACGACCGCAAGCACGGCCCCGATGAGTTCCTGTACCTGCCCAACTTCTGGCGCGGCATTCAAACCAGTCTGGCCTTTATGCGGGAAGTAGGACGCAGCCTTCGCTGCGTCACCCCTCAAACGATTCACAGCCGAAGTCCCAGAGCAAAAGCAACTGTCGAATCCTGAAAACAGCCAATTACTCTCAGCTGCGTCCGTTAGCGGCGCGAAATCCTGACGCAGCAAAGGCTGCGTCCTACTCATCATGCTCATCATCGACTGCCACTGCCACGCCGGGCGCGGCGACGGCCTCACCGGCCCCTGGGATACCGACGCGCCCCTGAAACCCTACCTCGCCTGGGCCGACGAGGCCGGCATTGAGCGCACGGTGCTCTTTGCCGCTTTCCACTCCGATTATGCGGTGGCCAACCGCCAGGTGGCCCAGCTGGTGCATCAGCAGCCGGAGCGGTTTTATGGCTTTGCCTTTGTGCACGCCCAGCGCGACCGGGGCCGGGTGCTGGACATGGTGCGCACCGCCGTGGAGCAATACGGCTTTGTGGGTATCAAGCTGCATCGCTACGATGCGCGCATCAGCCGCGAGGTCTGCGACGTAGCACGGGCCTTCCGCCTGCCGGTGCTCTACGACGTGGTGGGCGAAATCTCGGTGGTCGACCTGCTCGCCACCCAGTACCCGGATGTCAACTTCATCATCCCGCACCTGGGCTCGTTCTCCGACGACTGGCGCGCCCAAACTGGCCTCATCGACTACCTCGTGCGCTGTCCCAACATCTACACCGATACCTCGGGGGTGCGCCGCTTCGATATTCTGGAGCGGGCCGTGGCGCGGGCCGGCGCCGGCAAGTTCCTCTTCGGTTCCGATGGCCCCTGGCTGCACCCCGGCGTTGAACTAAGCAAAATAAAAGCCCTGCATCTCACTCCCGCCGATGCCCAAAAGGTGCTGGCCGGCAACTTGCTGCAGCTCATCGGCCGGGTGCGGCAGGAGGTGAGCGGTGGAGTGGCGCGCCGCGTGAGCGTGGCCGCCGAACCACTGGCCAACGAGTGGCGCGACCCCTGGCTGACAACGTAGGACGCAGCCTTTGCTGCGTCGGGCACCCACGCCGAGAGGGCAAAAGCCCGCCGATTGACGCAGCAAAGGCTGCGTGCTACAGCAGCTCCCGCCACTCATCGGCCACGAAAGTTGCCGGCCATTCTTCCCACTGTTGGCATAAACTCGCTTTCACCGGGTTATAAGCCGTGTAACGGATAGCGTGCAGCAGCGCATCAGGCTGGCCTTCCCGGATAATATGGTCGTAGGTTTCGTCCTGCCAGAAGCGCCCAGACTGCGCCAATTGGCGGTTTGCCTGTAATGCTGTATAGCTTTTGAAACGTTGCAGCACCCGGAAAAAAGGCGTGGAACTGGTATCGGGCAGGCGCAGCACGCAGTGCAGGTGGTTGGGCATGGCGCATGCGGCGAGCAGCGCGTAACAGCCATTAGTGGCCTGATGATGTAGACCCGCCAGCACGAGCACGGCCACGGCCGGTTGGCTCAGCCAAGTGGGGCCGTAGCCACCGGCCTCCAACTGTTGCTCGTAGCGGGCAAAGCGTTGGCGCTGGCTGAGTCCGTCGGCGGCATCGGCCCGGAGCTCATCGACCAAGGCTTGGGGCAGCGAGCCTGCTAAGCGCATGGTCAGAAATAGCGCGGCCCCCGGTGGATGCAGGTGCGGCAAGTGGCGCCGGTAGTGGGTAGGCATGAGTAGGACGCAGCCTTTGCTGCGTCGAGGGGGTAGACGGAAATGTAGAATGCAGCTTTCGCACCATCTCACGGAGCTAACGGAAAAGCTTGCCTAAAGCAAGGGGATTGCTGCCGATTAGCCGAAAAGATGCATTCGGTGCGGGTGCCCGACGCAGCAAAGGCTGCGTCCTACGCCAGGCGCAGCTGCGTTTCGGGCTCGTCGCGGCGGTGCATTTGCAAAATCCGCTCGCTGCAGCGCAGGCGCATGGCGGCCAGCTTCAGGTTGCCGTGCTCGTGGGTGATGGCGACTTTCTTGGCGATTTCCGTTACCTGGTCCTTGATTTCCTTCAGGCCCAAGCCCTGGTAGAGCAGGGTGGTTACGCCGGCTTCGAGCTCATCGCCGGTGGGGGTGGGCACGCCCAGCTTGGCAAAGTCGGGCCAGTCGGCGCGCGGAATGTCGCCGATGGTGATGGGGCCCTCGCCGAGGTGGCGGCTGGCAATGCGCGTTACGAGTTGTTGCAGTTCGCGCACGTTGCCGGGGTAGTCGCGCAGCAGCAAGAAATCGTATACCTGCCGGTCGACGGGCTGTTTAATGCCGTGCTGCTGGGTGAAAAAGTGCTCGGCCAGCGGCTGAATGTCCTCCTTGCGCTCGCGCAGCGGCGGCAGGTGGCAGGTCCAGCCCGACACGCGGTAGTACAGGTCCTGCCGGAAAGTGCCCTTTTGCACTTCGGCCAGCAGGTCGCGGTTGGTGGCGCTCACTAGCCGGAAGCGGGCCTGCCGCCAGGTGTTGCTGCCCACGCGCTTGTACGTGCCCTCCTGCAGGGCCCGCAGAAACTCGGCCTGCAGCGGCAGCGGCAGCTCGCCCAGTTCATCCAGAAACAGCGTGCCATCGTGGGCCAGGGCCACGGCCCCGTCGCGGGTGCTGATGGCGTTGGTGAACGCCCCCTTCTCGTGCCCGAACAGCTCGCTGCCCGACAGGCCCGGAATCAGGTTCGTGCAGTCGACCACCACGCAGTCGCGCTTGGCGGGGCGCGTGTCGAGGCGATGAATCTCCTGGGCCACCAGCTCCTTGCCGGTACCGCTTTCGCCGGTTATCAGCACCTGGCAGCTCGAGTGCGCCATGTCCACTACCTGCCGTAGCGCTTCGGACCAGCGCGGGCTGCTGCCCACCAGGCGGGTTTGCAGCTCCGCTACGGTGGCGTCGAGGTCGAGCCAGTAGCGTAGGCGCGACGTCACGATATCTACCGGGTGGTCAACGTCGAACCACGAAAATACATCGGATACCCCGCTGCGTAGCAGCGCCCAAGTGCTCGGGCCCGGCAGTCGGCCGATGCTCACGGCGAGTACGTTGCACGTGGTTTCGGAAGACAATTCGGCCAGCGCATCGGCTACTTTGGGCAATTCCGAGTCGGCATCGAGAAACAAAATGCCCGGCCCGCCGAAGGCATCGTGCGGGCGCCGGGCCACGAGTTCCATTCCCTCGTGTTCGAGGGCCACAATGATGTCGGCCAGACGGGCGTGCTGGCGCGTGAAGGGCACAAACCAGACAGGGCAAGGGGTAGCCATTGCGAACAGGGGTTGGTGGAAAATCACATGGAGAGGAGAAGTAAATTTAAGTAAATATATGGAATCAGCAATATTATTTTTCCTCCTCCGGTTTAGTCACAAAGCCCTTATTGGCCGGCTGGCAAAAGCCCTTTGCAAAGCGTGTCGTATGGGCTTGTAAACATTCAGCAGGGCATGATTCGGGTTGCCTGGCCAGGGCCCACCACGGCGGCAAGGCGGTGCTTTGTTGGCCGTTACTCTTAAAGTAAAGTTGAGGCTGGCCCCTCCATGCGTCGAAGCGCGGGGCAGCTTCTCGCTTTTCTTTCCTCCATGAGTTTTCAATCCCAGACCCTGGAAACGCTGTACTTTCAAAATGCCGCCGGCCGGTTGTATTATCAGCCCGCTGCCCAGGTGGTGCGCCTGGCCTGTGCCCCGGAGCGTATTGCCGTAGCTGCCATTCAGGAGTACTACGAGCAGGTACTGGCCCTGATGCTGAGCACCGGCAGCCACAAAATTCTGTCGTGCCACGGCCAGCGCGCGCCAATATTAGCCGCCGCGCAGGAGTGGCTCACCAGCAACTGGATTCCGCGCGCCATTGCGCAGGCCGGGGCCCGCTACTGCGCCATCGTGGAAGGGGCCGACCCTTTACACCGGCTCTTCACGCAGTCGGTGGTTGCGGCGTCGCCCAACGGCCTGCAGTTTCAGCGCTTCGCCGAGCTTGGCGAAGCGCCGAAACTGGCTAGGTCAGGTAAGCGGTTAGTATTGAATGTCAGTCAGCTGAATTGCTTGCTACGGTGGCGTCCTTACTGACACATCTGGTAGTAGCCTACTTCTTGCCCTCGGACGCTCGCACTGCCTTTGTGGCCGGGTTGATTTTGCGGCCGCGCGGGGTTTCCTCGTCGCCGAGCACCATGCCCCAGGGCTTGAGCGACTCGATGCGGTCGAACACAATTTTCAGGATGGCAATAACCGGCAGGGCCAGGAACATGCCTGCTACGCCGCCAATGGCATTGCCCACCAGCACCCCCACGATGGCCACCAGCGCATTCACCTGTATTTTCGAGGCCACGATGCGCGGAATCAGAAAGTGGTTGTCGGTGAATTGAATGAGTAGGTAGGCCGCCAGCACAGCAATGGCGTGGCCATAGCCGGGATGAGCCACAAAGGCCATGAGCATGGGCAGCGCAATGGCAATGAGCCCGCCGATGTAGGGAATGAAGTTGAGCAGCGCGCCCATCACGCCCAGTAGCAGGGCATAAGGCACCCCAATGATGAGCAGAACCGTGACGTTGAGCGTGGCCACGATGCTACCCTCAATGAGCAGGCCCACCATGTAGCTCTGGATGGCGGCCTTGCTCTCGCGCAACACTTCGCTCACACCACTGTCGCGGCGGTGCCCCGAAAAAGCCTGCACCAGAAAGTCGACCAGCCGCCTCTGGTACAGAAACAGCAGAAAGATGTAAACCGGAATGAGGGTGAACGTGACCAGTAGGCCGGATACGGCCGAAAGCGTGCCGCCCAACAGGCCCTGCGCCTTGGTGCCGGCCTCGCTCATCCAGCTTTGCAGCTTCTGGTCGCTCAGCCCAAAGCGGTTTTGCAGCCATTCGTGCAGCTGGGCCGTGGTCTCGGCAAACTTCTTCTTGAACATCGGCATCTGGTCCGAGAGCTGCGCCGCTTCCATGCTGATGAAGTACACCAGCCCCACTACCGCCGCCACGCCCAGCACCACCGTGAGGGTGATGGCCAGCAGCTGCGGCACGCGCTTGCGAATAAGCCACTGCTCCACCGGGTGCAGCATGATGGCAAAAATGGCCGCGAAAAATAGCGGGAAAATGATTTCCGAGGCGATGTGCAGCGTGAACACCAGCAGCGCCAGCCCCAGCAAAATTAGCGGGGCTTTCACGTAGAGGGGGAACTGGAGCTCGCGGGTGGGCGGCGTGGGGTCGAAGTCGGCCATAACAAACGGGGTGGGTCGGCGAATAGTCGCGGGCTGCGCCACTTACGGCTGGAAATTCCGCGCGTTGCCCGCTCGGGGCCGGTGAGGCACTATTTGCGGAAATCTTCGACCACCCCCACAAACATGGGCGAGGGCACCGTGGCTTGCTGCCCGGTGGGCGTGAGCAGCCCCGAAAACGGGTCGACGCGGTAGCTGACGAGGTTATTGGAATTCTGGTTGGCCACCAACAGGAGGCGGCCGCTGGGGTCGAGGGCGAAGTTGCGCGGGGTTTTGCCCTGCGTGTCCACGTCCTGAATGGGTACCAGCGTGCCGTTGCTGCTGTCGATGGCAAACACGGCGATGCTGTTGTGGCCCCGGTTCGAAGCGTAGATGAACAGGCCATTGGGGGCCACGTGCACGTCGGCGCAGGAGTTGTCGCCGGTGTAGCTGGCCGGCAGCGCCGACACGGTTTGCAACTCGCGGAAATGGCCGGTGGCCGCGTCGTAAGCCAGCGTGGTCAGCGTCGAGTTCAACTCGTTGATGAGGTAGGCGGTTTTGCCGTTGGGGTGGAAGGTGAGGTGGCGCGGCCCGGCCCCGGGCTTGGCTACGAAGGCCGGCTCGGGCAGGCGCGTGAGGCGGCTGGCGGCCGCATCGAGGCGGTAGCCCACCACCTGGTCCGTTCCCAGGTTCACGGCGAAGGCGAACTTATTGGCCGGGTCGGGCAGCAGGCAGTGGGCGTGCGAGGCATTCTGGTTTTTGTGCGGGCCGCTGCCAGTGTGCTGGTCGGTAGTAGGTACGCTGAGCTGGCCGTCGGCCGCCACTGGTAACAAGCTCACGTTGCCGCCCATGTAGTTTGCCACCAGGGCATTTTTCCCGCTGTGGTCCAGGCTGATGTAGCACGGCGAAGCACCGCCTGAAGGCTGCTGGCCCAGTGCTTTCAGCCCACCCGAGTGCGGGTCGATGGCGAAGCTGCTCACGCCCCCGCCCGGCGCGCCCCGAAAGGTCTGGGTTTCGCTCACGGCATACAGAAACCGGTGGTTGGGCGCGAGGGTGAGATACGTGGGGCTGGCCCCGCCCAGCTGCGCGCTGAGCTTCGTGAAAGCCCCGGTGCCGGCATTCACGCGGTACAGAAAGATGCTGCTGTCCTGGGCCCCGCCTTGGTTGGTGCCGATGTAGAGCAGGTAATCGGCCGGTAGGGTGGCCGTAGCAGGCCGGCCGCAGCCAGCCACCAGGACGGCTGCCGCCAGGCCGAAGCAACCCAACAGAACGCGTGAAGGATGCGAAAATCGAAAAACAGAAAGAGCCATGGAAACGGGAGTAGCTGAAGCCGCAAAAGTGCGTCAAGCTACGGCAAATGCCGCCGGACTGCCAACATAAGCGCCCCAACCCATGTGAGTGAACCCGCCATTTTGCCTGAGTAGCGGCAGTCGTACCAGGTTTCGGTGGCGGCAAGGGGCTACTTTTGGCCTGGCAACTGTGCATCGGTTCATTTTATTGCTGCGCCTAGCCGAGTCGCCAACTTTTCATTTTTCACCCTGTGCCGGTCGTGGCCGCGCCTTCATTTCCGCTTGCCATGTCTGCACCCCAGTCGACTTCCGCCTCCGATTTAGCCGCCGAAAAATTGCTCGCCGCCACCACTGCCGTGGGCTGGGTGCGCGACGGCATGCGCGTGGGCCTGGGCACGGGCAGCACGGCCGCGCCTTTCATCACCCTGCTCGGCCAGCGGGTGCGCGAGGGCGGCCTGCGCATCGAAGCCACTGCCACTTCCCGCGCCAGCGAGGAGCTGGCCCGCCAGGTCGGCATTCCGCTGCTGGAACCCCGCCGCGGCCTGCGTTTCGACCTCACGGTGGACGGCGCCGACGAGCTCGACGCCCAGCTGCGCCTCATCAAAGGCGGCGGCGGAGCATTGTTGCGCGAAAAAATCATTGCCACTGCTTCCGATTACCTGCTCATCGTGGCCGACTCCACCAAGGCCGTGGGCCAGCTCGGCCGCTTCCCACTGCCGCTCGAAGTCGTGCCGTTCGCCCTGCCTTGGGTGATTGATGCCGTGGCCAACCTCGGCGGCGCGCCCGTGCTGCGCATGAACAAGCAAAACCCACTGGAGCCCGCCCAATCGGACCAGGGCAACCTGCTCGTCGACTGCCACTTCCAGCAGATTAGCGACCCAGATTCATTGGCTGCGCAACTCATTGTCATTCCCGGGATAGTTGAGCACGGCTTGTTTCTGGGGCTGGCTCGCGCCGCCGTGGTGGCGCAGGGCGGGCAGGCGCAGGTGTGGCGTCCGGGCCAAGCCCCAGCACCTGCCGAGGCGTTCACGGCACTGCCGTAGCGGGACTGCTTTTTTCAGAAAGCAGAGCAGTGTCCATCTCAGAACGTCATGCTTATCTGGCGTCCGCTTGCCGAAGCATCTCTACCGCAGTAGTAATCCTGTTGATTGAATTGCGCTGCGCAGTAGAGATGCTTCGGCTGCGCTCAGCATGACGTTCTTTTCTTATGTCCGTTCCTGCCCCAATGCCTGAATCAACTTCCCGTTTCACCATTCCGGCGGTGCCTGCTGTGGTGCTCTCCATTGTGAGCGTACAGGGCGGGGCGGCCATTGCCAAAGGCTTGTTTCCGATGCTGGGGCCAGCAGGTACTACCAGCCTGCGCGTCGGGATTTCGGCGCTGGTGCTGTTGCTGGTGGTGCGCCCGCGGCTGGGGCGTTTATCGGCAGTGCAGTGGCGGGCCGTGGTGCCATACGGGCTGGCGCTGGGCCTGATGAACCTGCTGTTTTACTACTCGCTGGCCCGCATTCCGCTCGGCTTGGCCGTTACGCTGGAGTTCGTTGGGCCGCTGGGGCTGGCGCTGGCGGGCTCGCGGCGCTGGGTCGACGTGGTGTGGGTGCTGCTGGCCGCGGCCGGCATCGCCCTCATTGCCCCGTGGCAGGGCCAAGGCATCGATATGCTGGGCCTGGGCTTTGCGCTGGCGGCCGGTGGAGCCTGGGCCGTGTACATCGTGCTGGGCCAGCGCACGGCCACCGTGCTGCCCGGGCAGCAGGCGGTGGCCATCGGAATGCTGTTTGCAGCCCTGCCGGTGCTGCCGTTGGGTGTTGCCGGTGGCAGCCTGCAGGTCCTCACGCCGCACCTGTGGTTGCTGGGTGGGTTGTTGGCGCTGTTCTCCAGCGTGTTGCCCTTTTCGCTCGAAATGCAGGCGCTGCGCACCATGCCCACCCGCACTTTCAGCATCCTGATGAGCCTGGAGCCCGTAGCCGCTGCCCTCTCGGGGTGGTTGTTGTTGGGCGAGCGCCTGCTGCTGCCCCAGTGGCTGGCCGTGGGCTTTATTGTGGCAGCCAGCCTAGGCGCCACGCTCACGTCTCGCCCCGTTGGGCCGGTGGCCGTGGGCAACTAGCCGCCGGGTGCTGACTTTACGCGAGCTGCAGCGCCGCACTGCCCGGCCCGTCAGCTGGTTCGCGGGTAAATAGGAGCCTAATAAGACCGACTCGGCTGCCATTTATATTATCAATTAATTATCCTTATGTTATCAATTGGGCCGGTCTCAATTGTTATGCAATCATCACTTCTTGGTTACTCTAACTTTGCGGCTCAATCCCGAGAGTATTTCGGGAGTAACTAACAACCAAAGAGTTATGAAGTTTTTGTTGCGTTTTTTGATTGGGTTGGTACTGCTGGCCAATGGCTTGCAGGCCGCTGCCCAAGGGGTTACCACATCGGCCATTAAGGGGCTGGTGCTCGACAGCAAAGGGCAGCCGCTGCCGGGTGCTACCGTGATTGCCACGCACTTGCCCTCGGGCACTACGTATGGAAACGCCACCCGCGACAACGGCCAGTTCGACCTGCTGAACATGCGCATCGGCGGCCCCTACGAAATCAAAGTGTCGTTTGTGGGCTACGAAACCTACGTGCAGAACAACGTGCAGCTGGTGCTGGGCAAAACCTTCGAAACCCGCGTGACGCTGAAAGAAGGGGAGGGCCAGAAGCTCGACGAAGTGGTAGTGAAGGGCAATCGCGACGGCCAGATTAACCCCGACCGCACGGGGGCCGTCACCAACATCAGCTCCACGGCCATTCGCACGCTGCCCACTATCAGCCGCTCGCAGGAGGATTTTACCCGCCTCACCCCGCAGGCCAGCGGCCAGAGCTTTGGCGGCCGCAACACGCTGTATAACAACTTCTCGCTCGACGGCTCCATCTTCAACAACTCGTTTGGCCTCGACTCGCCCACGCCCGGCGGTCAGACCAACTCGCAGCCCGTGAGCCTCGACGCCATCGAGCAGATTCAGGTGAGCCTGGCGCCCTACGACGTGCGCCAGGGCGGTTTCACCGGCGCCGGCATCAACGCCGTAACCAAGAGCGGCACCAACGACATCA
The DNA here is from genome assembly GCF_039539585.1 of Hymenobacter glaciei. NCBI lineage: Bacteria > Pseudomonadati > Bacteroidota > Cytophagia > Cytophagales > Hymenobacteraceae > Hymenobacter > Hymenobacter glaciei. The sequence goes on from NZ_BAABDK010000033.1 coordinate 226,819, forward strand.
AGGGCACGGTGTACACCTACTTCCGCAACGAAAGCCTGATTGGCAAGAAGGTGGAGGGCGCGACCATCGACAACCCCAGCCTGAAATTCAACCAGACGGGCATTGCCCTCGGCGGCCCGATTATCAAGAACAAGCTGTTCTTCTTCGCCAATGCCGAGCTGACCCGCCAGACCGACCCGGGCCAGACCTTCCGGCCGGCCACCAGCGCCGCCGAAGCCACCGCTGCCCAAAACGGCCAGCTCAACGGGGTGAGCCGGGTGCAGCGGTCCGATTTGCAGGCCATCCGCGACCGCCTGACGTCGGTGTACGGCTACGACCCGGGCGCTTTTGAGGGCTTTAACTACCGTACCTACTCGGATAAAATTCTGGCCAAAATCGACTGGAACATCAACCCCCAGAACACCTTCTCCATCCGCTACAACTACCTGAAAAGCTACCGCCAGCAGGGCCCGCACCCGATTGCCATCGCGCCGTCGTCGCGCGTGCCCGGCGTGAACACCCTGCAGTTTGCCAACTCGGGCTACACCATCAACAACAACCTCAACTCGCTGGTGGCCGAGTTGAACAGCTCGTTCGGCAACGGCAAGTTCAGCAACAAGGCCCAGGCCAGCTTCTCGGCCTTCCGCGATTTCCGCGAGCTGCCCTCGGACAAGTTCTTTCCCATGATTGACATCACGCAAGGCGGCACTACCTATGCCAGCGTGGGCACCGAGCAGTTTTCGGCTAACAATACCCTGGACCAGAACATCCTGCAGCTCACCGACAACCTGAGCTACTTTGCCGGCGCCCACATCCTCACGGCGGGCGTCAACTACGAGCGGTTCCAGTTCGTGAACGGTTTCAACCTGCAGCGCTACGGCTACCAGCGCCTGGAACTGGCCGACTTTTACGCCAACACCCGCCCCGGCACCGCCACCAACCCTAATCCCAACTTCCTGGACCTGAACGCGCAGGCTGCCGCCGGCGGCAAGCTGCCCGTGAAGCAGGTGGACGTGACCGTGGCGCAGCTTGGCCTGTACGTGCAGGACGAATTCCAAGTGAACCCGGCCCTGAAGCTGACGCTGGGCGTGCGCGCCGACTTGCCCATCTACAGCACCACGGTGGCGCCCAACGCGCAGATTTCGGCCGCTACTTTCCGCGATGCCAGCGGCAACCTCACCAAAGTCGACGTGTCGGAGCTGCCCAAGTCGACGCCGCTGTTTTCGCCCCGCCTGGGCTTCAACTACACCTCGCAGAACGACGGCGCCAAAACCCAGGTGCGCGGCGGCACGGGCATTTTCACCGGCCGCATCCCGTTCGTCTGGATTTCGAACCAGGCCTCGAATGCTCAGTTCGGCGATTTCTACACCTTTCAAATTAACTCGACCGGCCGCGACTTCAAGTTTCCGCAGGTGTGGCGCTCGAACCTGGCCATCGACCAAGAACTGCCCGGTGGTGTGGTTGCTACCCTCGAAGCCATCTACTCGAAGGACCGCAACGCCGTGGTGCACCGCAACTACAACCTCCTCACGCCTACCCAAACGCTTTCGGGCGCTAATGGCGGCGACAACCGCCAGATTTACCCGGCCACCGGCCCGCGCCTCAACTCCTTCAACGGACCCAACGGCCAGTTCACCTTCCTCGATGCCGGCGTGATTGGCCTTGAAAACACCAACCAGGGCTACCAGTATTCCCTCACCGGACAGCTGCGCAAGGAGTTCGCCAGCGGCTTCTACGGCTCGGCCGCCTACACCTACTCGCAGGCCAAGGACCTGACTTCGAACCCCGGCGAGATTGCCGGCGACGCCTTCCAGCGCCTGCCCGTGGTGGGCAACCCCAACCAGCCGCAGCTTTCGTACAGCGATTTTGGCCTGCGCCACCGCATCATTGCCGCCGCCGGCCGCCGCTTTGCCTACGCCAACAACAAGCTGGGCACTACGCTCGGGCTGGTGTTTGAAGCCGGCCAGGGCAACCGCTTTAGCTACACCTACGCCGGCGACCTGAACCGCGACGGCATCGACGGCAACGACCTGCTTTTTGTGCCGGCCAGCCAGAATCAGGTGAACCTAGTGCCCTACACCAACGCCGCCGGCCAAATCGTGACGGCCGCCCAGCAGTGGCAGCAGCTCGACGCCTACATCAACCAGGACGACTACCTGAGCAGCCGCCGCGGCAGCTACGCCGAGCGCAACGGCGCCATCTCGCCCTGGTACACCCAGCTCGACGCCAAGCTGATGCAGGATTTCACGCTGACCACCAGCGGCGGCAAGAAGAACACCCTGCAGCTGTCGTTCGACATCCTCAACCTCGGCAACCTGCTCAACGCCAGCTGGGGCAACCGCCAGCTCGTGGGCAACAACCGCCTCGTTGAGGCCACTTACGCGGCCAATTCCAATACACCCGCCTACACTTTCCGGGGTGGCAACCAGACGTTCTTCACCGATACTAACCTGGCCAGCCGCTGGCGGGCCCAAGTGGGCGTGCGCTACATTTTCGATTAGCCTACGCGGCAAATACGCAGGATAAAAGAGGCCCCGGCAACATTCGCCGGGGCCTCTTTTTGTGAAAACCCGATAGCAGGAGAATGGATTTGAACGGCTGGGAACGATGTAGAGACGCAACCCATCGCGTCTCATCGTTCGCGCCGCGCTGCTTTCATTCTACGTCTGTCGTTCAACGCCGAGACGCGAAGGGTCGCGTCTCTACATCGTTTTGAAGACGCCAACGGCAGCTTAGCCGGCCAGGTCCGCCGCGGCCGGAGCATCCAGAAACCAGCGCCGCTCGCCCGCCGAGGGCATGATGAGTTGGGCCGGAAACTCTTCGGCATTGCGCGGGCCCTGGCGCACGCGGCGCACGGCGGCTGCCTTATCGGCCCCAAACACCAGAAAGGCCACCGCCCGTGCCTGATTGATGAGCGGCGCCGTGAAGGTGAGGCGGTACATGTCGACTTCGGGCACGAACACCGCCTGCACTTCGGCCGTGGTGGCGCGCAGCACTTCGGTGTGTGGGAAGAGCGAAGCCGTGTGCGAGTTATCGCCCAGGCCCAGCAGCACCAGGTCGAACCGGGCCGGCTTGGGGCTGAAGAATGCGTTGATTTCCGTGGTGTAAGCAGCGGCTGCTGCAGTGGGGGCCAGTTCGGTACGAAAGGCAAAAATGTGGTCGTCGGCAATGCCCAGCGGGGCCAGCAGCGCGGTTTTGGCCATCAGGTAGTTGCTCTGCGGGTCGGTGCGGGGCACGTTGCGCTCATCGCCGAAAAAGAAGTACACCTCAGGCCAGGCAATTTGGTCGCGGTAACTGGATGAGGCCAGCAGCTCATACAGTTTTTTGGGGGAGCTGCCGCCAGAAAGGGCCACAACAAAGCGGCCCCGCGCGGTTATCGCCTCACGGGCTTTCCCAACGAAATAATCGGCTAAGTCGTGTAGCGTGGCTTCTATGGTAGGATGGATGTGCAGGGGCATGAGGTTGTTTTCAGGAAGTAGAGAGTAGGGAAGGATAGGCTGGCGGAGTAGAGACGCAAGTAGGCGTCTCTACCTGCAGCTTAGGCTTTTTTCTTGTCGCCGCCTTTCAGCGGCAGCGTGAACCAGTGGAAACCGTCGCGGGCAATCAGCGCTTCGGCCACTTCGGGGCCCCATGAGTCGGCCGAGTAGTTGGGGAAACTCATGCTGGGGCGGTTCTGCCAGGAGGTGAGGATGGGCATCACGAGGTCCCAGGCCTCCTCAACCTGGTCGCCGCGCATAAACAGCGTCTGGTCACCGAGCATGGTGTCGAGCAGCAGGGTTTCGTAGGCTTCGGGGGCTTCGGTGGTGTAGGTACCGTCGTAGTCGAACACCATGTCCACGGTGTTCAGCATCATGTCGAGGCCCGGGCGCTTGGCCTGAACCTGCAGCCGGATGCTCATTTCGGGCTGAATGCTGATGATGAGGCGGTTTTTGCGCCAGCCCTCCGCCGTTTCGGCCGGGAAAATGACGTGCGGCACGTCCTTGAACTGAATCGTGATAATGGACGCCGAGCGGTGCAGGCGCTTGCCCGTGCGCAGGTAAAAAGGCACGCCCTGCCAGCGCCAGTTGTCCACGAAAAACTTCACGGCCGCGAAGGTTTCGGTGCTGGAAGTCGAATTCGCGCCGGGCTCCTCGCGGTAGCCGGGCACCTGCTGGCCCTCAATCCAGCCCGGGCCGTACTGCCCGCGCACGGCCGCTTCGCGCACCGTTTCGGGCGTGAAGCGGCGCATGGCCCGCAGCACGTCCACCTTGCGGTTGCGCACCTCGTCAGCCGTGAAGTTCACGGGCGGCTCCATGGCCACCAGGCACAGCAGCTGCAGCAGGTGGTTCTGAATCATGTCGCGCAACGCGCCCGAGTTGTCGTAGTAGCCGGTGCGCTCGCCCACGCCCAGCTGCTCCGTCACCGAAATCTGCACATGCTCGATGGTGTTGCGGTTCCAGAGCGGCTCCATAATCGCATTGGCGAAACGGAAGGCCATAATGTTCTGCACCGTTTCCTTGCCCAGGTAGTGGTCGATGCGGTAAATCTGCTTCTCCTGGTAGTGCTCGGCCAGCAGCTGGTTCAGCGCCCGGGCCGACTCCAAATCGTGCCCAAACGGCTTCTCAATCACGATGCGCACCCGGTTGGGGTCAGTATCGGGGTGGGTTTTGGCAATGCCCGTGGCGATGATGGGGAAGAACTCGGGCGCCACCGCCAGGTAGTAAATGATGTTAGCCGGCGTGCCCCATTCTTTCTCCAGCGCCGCAATCCGCTGGCTCAGCTCCTCATAGGCGGTCGGAGCCTTCACATCCGAAGCTTGGTATTGAATGTGGGGCCCAAACTGGTCCCACGACTCTTTCTTGGCTTTGCCGCTACGCGAAAACTGGTTAAGGTCGGCTAGCAGGTTTTTCCGGAATTCCTCATCGGTGAGCTTGGTGCGGCCCGTGCCGATGATGGCAAACTGCGCCGGCAGCCAGCCGTCGAGAAACAAATTATACAGCGCCGGAGAGAGTTTGCGGGCGTTCAAATCGCCGGTGCCGCCAAAAATGACGAAGACGGTGGGCGGAATAGTGGTGGCGGTTGTGTTCATGCCGAAAAGGGGCGGAAATGAGGTTGAGGGAGTAACGTCCTCCGGTCTGCCCGCCCTAGGCGGGCTGACCAGTTGAGGGACGAACGAAATCGGTATTGCATGGGCCTGTCCCAATTTGGCCATAATCAATCAGGTCAGAACCGGTGGTGCTTCAACCGGTCTGCCCGCCTAGGGCGGGCAGACCGGCGCATTGGGCCTAGCTATTCGGCTGCACGGGCTCCTTAATCGGGCCGTGCTCGTCTACCTGCGCGTCCTTCTTGTTGCGGGCGTCCTCCATCTCCGGTGTCCACTGCGTGTGGAAAACGCCTTCCTTGCCGATAATCTCGTAGGTGTGCGCTCCGAAATAGTCGCGTTGGGCCTGAATTAAGTTTGAAGAAGAACGGCCGGTGCGGAAGGCATCAAAGTAGCTCAGCGAAGCCATGTAGGCCGGCACGGCCAAGCCGGCGGTGGCGGCCGCAGCCACTACGGCGCGGGCCCCGGGCACGGCGCCACTCACCACGGCGCGCACCTGCTCGTCGAGTAGCAGGTGCTCCAGGGTGGGCGTGTGCTGGTAGGCGTTGTAAATCTCGGTGAGGAAGCCCGAGCGGATGATGCAGCCGCCGCGCCAGATTTTGGCGATTTCAGCCAGGTTCAGCTCATACTTAAATTCTACCGAGGCGCGGCTGAGCAGCTGCATGCCCTGGGCATAAGTAATGGCCATGCTGAAGTAGAACGCCTGCTCCAGCTGCGCCAGAAGCGCCTCGCGCTCCACCGGCAGCGCGCCGGCTACGGGGCCATATAAGGTCTGTAGCTGCTCGCGCAGCGCCTTGTACTTCGACAGATTGCGCATCGCCACGGCCGTATCGACGGTGGAAAGCGGCGTTTCCAAATCCATGGCTACCTGCGACGTCCACTTCCCGGTACCCTTCGAGCGGGCCTCGTCCTTGATGTCGTCGAGCAGCAGGTGGTCGGTATTGGGCGCTTTAAAGACGAAAATATCCTTCGTGATGTCGAGCAGGAAGCTTTGCAGGCGGCCCGCGTTCCACTGCGCGAATACCTCGCCAATGGCCGCGTTATCCATTCCCAAGCCGGTTTTCAGCACGCCGTAGGTTTCGGCGATAAGCTGCATCAGGCCGTACTCGATGCCATTGTGCACCATCTTCACGAAGTGGCCGGCCGCGCCCGGACCGATGTACGTCACGCAGGGCTCGCCACCCACCTGTGCCGCAATGGCCTCGAACATGGGTTGCACCACGCGGTAGGCCTCCTTGTCGCCGCCGGGCATCATGCTCGGGCCGAAGCGGGCCCCTTCCTCGCCACCGCTCACGCCCATACCGAAGAAGTGGAAGCCGGTTTCACCCAGGGACTTGGCGCGCCGCTCGGTGTCGGTGAAGTGCGAGTTGCCGCCGTCGATGATGAGGTCGCCGGGGGCGAGCAGCGGCGTGAGCTCGGCCACCACGGCATCCACGATGGGGCCGGCGGGCACCAGCAGCATCACGGCGCGGGGCGTTTGCAGGCTGCCGATGAAGCTGGCCAGGTCGGCGTAGCCCGTCACGGGTTTGCCCTGGCCTTCCTTGGCCAGCAGGGCCACTTTGGTGGCGTCTTTGTCGTAGCCCGAAACCGGGAAGCCGTGGTCAGCCACGTTCAGCAGCAGGTTGCGGCCCATGGTGCCAAGGCCAATCATGCCGAAGGAAGGGCGGGAGGGAGGGTTACTCATCAGGAAATGCGTAGGGATAAGGTGTCGGAAGGAAAAGCGCAGCCATACAAGCCCAAACGGCCCGCCGATGTTGGCCCTGTCAGGGCCGGTTTCGGGGAACCGATGGGCCATTGCGGCTTTGCCGCGCCCAATGTACGGCCCGGGGGGGCGGTACCGTTGCCCTCATTCAACATTCACCAGCTGCCCCGGACCTTGCCCAGGTATTTTGGTCGCCGCACGGGTTGCGGCATTCCTGCGCGCCCGTTTGCCTTATGCCCTACTTTATCCGACCTACGCCCGGAGCCAAGCCCATCGAGGCCACGCAGTGGTTTCCAGGCCACGAGCTGCCCGGCGTCAGCAGCGAATCGGCGGGTCTCCCCGGTGGCGGTGGGCTGCTGCCAGTGCCACCGCACGCCTTCGTGCACGCCCGCCAAGGCACCCTCACGGTGTTTGCCAGCGACTGGATAATTACGGAGCCCAACGGCGAGCTGCACGTGTGCCAGCACACCCTGTTCGAGCAAAGCTACTTCCCCGTGGAAGTGGATGCCGAAACCGGCCCGGCCAGCCTTTAACCCTACCAAAACAGCCCTCAAAACGGCCCGCCCCAGTGGCAACGCCGTGCGCCCTGGCGCTACCTTTGCCGCATGGAATTTCAGAAAAAGAAGTATATGTTTCGCGGCATGGATGGCTACGGCGGTTTCCGCAGCGGCCAGGAATACGAGCTGGAACTAGGCATGAGCCCCGCCGACGATGAGCGCCCGGCCGAAGTCATCATCGTCAACCCAGTTTCCCGCCTGTGGATGCATTGCAGCAAACAGGAGTTTGCCGCAAGGTGGGAGAAGCGGTAGGTTTGTAAGCATAACGACCTATTGAAATTGACTCTCATCCCACAATCCGAGGACTAGACACAAAAAAGCCGCTTCCCTCACGCGAGGAAAGCGGCTTTAAGCGGGCCGCAGCGAACGGTTAGGGTTTGGTCGCGGGCTTGGCCTTGCGCACGGGCTTCTTGCGGTCGCTGTCGCGCACGCCACCCGCTTGCTCGTATTCGCTGCTATCCTTGCTGTATTTCAACCCCACGGCGGCAAGGATGGCGCTCGACTTTTTCCGCAACAGTTGCTCGGAGGCGTCGAGCAGGTTCTTGTGGGCGTCGAGCTCCTTGCGGGCTTTGTTATACGAGTCAAGGTTGGTCTTCACGACGTCCATTTGGCTCTGATAAGCCGGCATGGTGTGGCCGTTGCCCAGGTCGAGCTGGCCGGTGGGGTCGATGGCGGTGAGGCCGTTCATGCGCTTGGTGGCCGCAGTTAGCTCGGCCGATTCGCGTTGGATAAATGCCATGGTACTTTGAGAAAGGAAAAAGGTGGAAGATGAACAATAACCTGCTGGATTGGAATGAGCTTTCGAGTAGCCGGGCGGCGCGTATCGCCTCAACCCGGGCGCGGCAGGAGGGCGCTGGGTTCCATCCAGTAACTCCTCCTGGTAACCCGACAGGCATCTTCGCCTAGGCGCGCAAAGGCTTGGCGTGCCCGGCGAAAGGCCTTTTCCGCGCCAACAAAGGCTGCACTGGAGATGATACATCCTTCGCCAGTCTTGGTAAAGTCTTTTTCACGCCTGGCAAAGCCTTTGCGCGCCTTGACAAAGGCTTTTTTATAGCTGGTAAAGGCTTTGCCGGGTGTGGCAAAGAGTTCTCCGGCCGGGGCTAAGTCTTTGCCACCTCCGGTAAAGTCTTTTTCAGGACCAGCAAAGTCGTTTTCAACGGTTGCCAGGAAGCCAGCCGCTCCGTCAGCTTCCGCCGCAAGCCTGACGAGCGCCCGTAGCGCATTGAGTTGTTCCGATACTGCATCCATGCCCCAACAACGTCCACCGTTTTGGTTATTGTATGCTGCGTATGAATTAGTTCTGGCGTTGTTGTTGGGCTAGCTGGGTTTTGGTAATTAGTTGAAGTCGTTGGTGCAATTAAGAGGTAGGCATTAGAAGGCAAAACCAATTGGCGGTGATGCCTTAATTGGTTTTGCTGCGCTGAGCAATGAGGTAACAACAAGGAGTCCAACAACGATTGGTAAAAATGACCTCAAAAACGGCCTTTTCGCCTGCAAAAACGAGGGTGCTTGAATGCTCCATTATCCGGGCCCTTATTGGATGAGATTTTGGGTGTAGCTTACAACTATTAATTTGGTCAAAGTACCCCCCCTAAAGAATGCTACTTGGAATCTATTACCAACCCTCAGTCGCTAATACCACTTTTCATTTTATTTTGGGCGGTATAATACTGCTAGTGCTGATTTTCGTGTTCGTGGGGAGTTTTCTCTCTTCCTATAAAGAAGCGTTAAAAAACAATTGGGGATTAATTCTGACCATACTCATTGGTGTCTACATTATAAGCGTAGTATTAGGCAAGCGTTAATTTATGAGAGTAGCCATCTATGCCAGGGTTTCGACTAAAGACAAAGGCCAAAGCACCGAGAACCAGGTGCCCGACCTAGTGCGCTACGCCGGCGCGCTCGGCCACTCTATATATAAGGAGTATGTCGAGGAGGAATCGGGCGGTACCGGAGAGCGGTCGCAGTTCAAGGCAATGTTTGCCGATGCCCACCGCCGCAAGTTTGACATGGTGCTGTTCTGGAGCCTCGACCGCTTCAGCCGCGAGGGCGCGCTGCCCACGCTCCAGTACCTGAACCAGCTAGAGAGCTGGGGTGTGGGCTACAAGTCGTTCACTGAGCAGTACCTGGATTCGACCGGGCTGTTCAAGGATGCCATCGTGTCGATACTGGCTACGCTGGCCAAGCAGGAACGGGTGCGCCTCAGCGAGCGCACCAAAGCCGGCATGGCCCGCAAAGTGTCGCAGGGCGTGAAGATGGGGCCGCCGACGAAAAGCCAGGCTGAGATTGAGCAGATACGCCGGTTGGAGGGTGGGGGCATGTCGAACTACGCCATCGGCAAGGCCATGAAGATGTCGGCTAGCACCGTGGCCAAGTACCTGGAGTAGAGGTTATTTTCTGTCCTTCGCTTCGCGGCGGTGGGTGAGGAGTTTTGAATCCCAAACCGTATTCAACTCCTCACTTTCATCATTCCAAATGAAGCGTCAACTCTTCGCTCTCGCCGCCATGGCAGCCGCTATGCTCGGTGCCAATGAGCGCACCGCCAACATGGCCCCCGCCACTGCGCAGCAGAAGGCCAGCACCACCAAACCTGCCTCGCAGGCTCCCCAAACGGATTCCACCCAGAGCACGGCGCAGGCCACTCAGCCGCGCGTCCTCCGACAGCGCCCGATTGCCCTGGGTGGGCCCGTCAATTATTTCCGGCAGGCCGGCCAGCGCTTGACATGAAAAAGCCCCGTTCCAATGCTGGAACGGGGCTTTTGTCTTCACTATGAGCATTATTTTGAGTTAGCTCGAAGCTGTATAATATGCTTTCTGAATCGATTCATACTTGGTAAGTCAAGAAGAGAGTACTTCTCTGCAATAAAGGGAGATAACTTATCGACTGGTAAAATGATGTGGCGTGAATTGTCTAGAGTAAGCAGGATATGAACGTCTCCAGCTTTGCCTAGATATTTATAGAAGTTCTTTTTTGGCGTTACCAAAGACTCTGCTATTACATAAGTGAATTCAGTATTCTGTACGATACGGAGTGCCGTGTCCTTACCCGTTTTGAATGCATTGCCTGGTAGCAAGCAAGCGAAAAAAACCAGTGGCACACACCATTTGTAGTTGTCTTTTGTGACATAGCTGCTAGCTATAGTGATTTTTACGTGAAGTCTGAAAGCGCCATACATGTACAGTATGACACTAGCCATGCGTATGAAGTTTAGAGATTGCCCTTCAATACTTGGGTGTTCATCGAAAAAATATTTTAAACCAAAGTTTAAGAAAGCCCATAAAGTACCGACAACGGCGAATGATGCAATTACAATTGCTTTATTAGAATAGGCTTGGACTTTATCACTAGCCGCTTCACTAACTAGCATCATCAAACCTATTACCATGAGGGAGCCTAATGGCGTGCTAATAGGCGAGATAACTCCCTTTACTATATCTGATATTTCATGGTAACTGAAAGCATTGATATTAAATGTGCCCCAGTACCCCCAATAGTAACAGATGGAAACTAGATACGAGTAGGGTAGAAACCAGAGTAGAATCTTGTCGAACGGAATTTTCATAAAGCCAAGATAGGGTGCGAATTATTCACCGTCTAGTGCATCCATTCTATCAATTGCCTTCTGCTTCGTCTCCTCGTCCACGTGCACGCACTTCAGCGTGGTGCTGACCTTGGAGTGACCTATCAGCTTCTGGAGCACTAACGTGTTGCCGCCGTGTCGGATGAAGTTGGTGGCAAACGTCTCGCGGCCCACGTGGTGGTGCAGGTGCGTCTGGATGCCGAGCACGGCCGCTATCTCATGCAACTGCCGATTGGCGTATTGGTCGGCATAGTTGAAAAAGCCATCGATGCCGTTTTCCTCCTGCGATTCGCGCAGGTAGCGCAAGGCCTTGCACATGAGCGGCACCATCGCAGCGTAGAGTATCCAGCAGTTATTGCGCTGCCGGTGCTGGTAGAGCAGTAGAGATGCTTTACGAATGTACTGATGAATCTCTATGTAGCTCCTTATTTACTGATGTTACGCAGCCAGTTTGGTCAAAGTGTAGTGCATGG